>DASSOX010000096.1:0-6462 GCA_035700125.1 Gemmatimonadaceae bacterium | reverse complement strand
TCTGCCACTGTAGAGCTTGCTCGAAATTGAAGACCTGACCCCGTCCCCGGCCTATGCAGTGGTGGTGCTCCGCACAGGGGATCGCCTGGAGCTGGACGTGGCGGCCGTACGTGGGTGTGTGGATCATGGTCCTCGCCCTCGCGCTCTGGTACTGGCGCTCGTACACGCGCGCGGCCCATGAGTGGGAGGGAGTGCATCCGCGGCTTCGCACTCCGCGCGTTGCCGCATCCGTCGCCGGCATCGCGCTCCTCTGGATAGCGCTCGACTGGCCCATCGGCACGCTCGGCGCCGGCTACCTGGCCAGCGTGCACATGCTGCAGTTCTTCCTGATCGCGATGATCGCGCCGGCGCTTCTGGTGTGGGGTTGGCCGCCCGCGGCCTCCGATCGCACGGGGTCTCTCCGGTCGGTGGTGAACGCGCTCACCCATCCGGTGGTCGCCATCGTCATCTTCGACGCAGTGGTGGTCGGCACGCACGCACCACCGGTGGTGGACTCGCTGATGGCCAGCCAGGTGGGATCGTTCGTCCTCGACATGGCCTGGCTCATCGCCGGCATAGTCTTCTGGTGGCCACTCATCGGCGGTCCCTTCGGACGAGCGCCCCTCCGCACCCCGATCAACATCGCCTACATCTTCGCCAGCTCGCTCTCGCACACCGGGATCTCGATGTATCTGCTCCTCGCGCGCTACCCGGTCTACAGCACCTACGAGCTCGCCCCGCCCATCACCGGCATCACCAAGCTCACCGATCAGGACCTCGCCGGCGGCCTGATGCTCCTCGGTGGCGCCGCCATCGTCCTCGGCGCCATCACCGTGATCTTCTTCAAGTGGCAGGCGGAGATGGAGAGAGAGGAGAGCGGACGGGAGCTGCGGGGGCTTGGAGACTAGAGAGAAGAGGAAGCAGAAAGAAGAGAGTAGTGAACCACCTCCAGGGCCGCCGTCCCCACGCAAGCGGGAATCCATAGCTCCGGGAAGGCCGTCCACCGCGGGGATGATGCGATCGTCCACCGCGGCCATCGCGCGCCCCGTCTGTCCAGCGGAGCGGTAGAGCGGGCGTTACCGTCTGGTCTGGCAACCAGTCCATGAATGACGGAGTCGTAGAGCCGTACGAGCTGCTCTCACTCACGCCCTGGAGGCCGGCAATGCGTTCCACCATTCACACCTTCGCTACCCTTACGCTCGGCGCGGCGCTTCTCGCCGTCGCCTCGGCGTGCGGGGGCTCGTCGAGGGAGAGTGCCGCGCCCGCACCTGTTCCATTCGACCAGCCGGACGTGGCGTTGCGCAACGCGCACATCCGCGGCGTTGGCCTGACTGGCGGCGCGGTGGACATAGAGATTCGGGTCTACAACCCGAACGACTACGATCTCATCTCGCCGAGGGTGAGCTATCGCATCCTCCTCGGCGGCAAGCACGTCGCCGACGGGCTGGCGGATCCGGACATCGTGGTGCCAGCACACGATTCGGCGCTGGTGCGACTCCCGGCCACCTTCAGCTACTCGAGCGTCGGCGGAGCCGGCCGCATGCTGATCGATCGCGGCGCGCTCGACTACCGCGTGCTGGGCAGGATGACCGTGGGCACGCCGTACGGCAGGTTCTGGTTTCCGTACGATCGCGCCGGCCAATTCGCCGCGTTGAGCGCGAGTCTGCCGTAGCTCTGGGAACCAGAGGAGTCCGACCCCACCGGTTCCGATAGGAAGCGCTTTGCATATCGGCTGGTCGGACGGTACGTTGCGGAAATCGTGCGAGTTCGCGCACGGCCCATACCACGCCCGCAGCGGATCGGATGCTTCGACCGTCGATACCAGCACTCGCGCTCCTGCTCATCGCCCAGACTGCGGCGCACGCGCAGGAGCAGATTGCATCTCCCTATGAGCTGGGCGAGATCGTCGTCTCCGCGGAAGCGCCGGTGTCGGAGGCCAGCACCACCCTGCGCATCGTCACGGCGGACGACATCCGCGCCAACGATGCGCGCACACTCGACGAAGCCATCGAGCTCCTGCCGGGTCTCGACGTGCGAACTGGAAGCGATGGCGTTCCGCGCATCAACGTTCGCGGCTTCCGCCCGCGCCACGTGCTCCTCCTCCTGGATGGCATTCCGCTCAACTCCACTTACGATGGACAGTTCGATCCGACGCTGATCCCGGTCGAGCAGATCGCCTACATCAAGCTCACGCCCGGGCCAGCGTCGGTGCTGTACGGCGCGAACGGGATCGCCGGTACCATCAACATCGTCACGCGCCGCGGCGCGAGCGGCTTTCACGGCGAAGCGGCGGTCGAAGGACGCGACCGCGCCACCGGCCTCCTTCGCGCCAGCGTGTCGGGCGGAAATGCGCGCATCACCGCATTCGGCAACGTGAGCGGCTTCCGCACCGACGGCTACACCGCCCCGGTGCGCTCGCCTTCCATCTCGCGGTCCGGCAGCGACGCGTTGCGCGCCAACACCGACCGCACGCGCAGGAGCATCTTCGGCTCGGTGAGCGCGAGAGCCACCGAGCAGCTGAGCTTCGGGCTCGTGCTCTCGGACACGCGGAGCGAATACGGCATCCCGACCACGGTCATAGACGACCCCGCCGACCCGTTCGCGCGGCGACCCACCTATGAGCGCGTGCCCCTGGCCGACCAGCAATCCGCGCAGCTCGCGGCCAGCTATTCACCCTCCGCCGCGTTTTCACTTCGGAGCTGGTTTTACACGAACCGCTACCACGAGGATCACGCCCAGTACGACGACGCCAGCCACTCGCTGAGTGATTCCACCGTACGCGGAAGCTATACCCAGTCCAGTCACTCGCACGCGAATGGACTCGGCGTGCTGGCATCGCTCGGCGGCGTCGGCCCCGGCCGCCTCACGATTGCCCTCCACGGTGAGCGCGACGATTGGCGCTCGCAGCAACACATCCGCGACGTCGCCGTCTCCCCACCCGGTGGCGGAGGTGGTGGTGGGGGCGGTGGCGGTGGCGGTGGCGGTGGAGGAAGCGGTGGAAGCGCGTGGTACCGCTTCCGCCAGGTAGATGGTTCCCGTGGCCTTGGCCAGGGCGGCGTCGCGCTCGAGTACGAGCTGCGCGCTACGAGCGCTGCCGGTGTGGTGCTCGGCTACGCTCACGACTGGCTGGATAAGGACTCGGCGGCCACCACGGATGCCGGGTCGTGGTCCGCCGGCGCCTACTTCGATGTCGCACCAGGCACCAGGCTCCGTGCAGCCGCCGCTCGCAAAATACGCTTCCCCACCATCAGCCAGCTCTACGATCCCGACCGTGGGAATCCGGAGCTGCACGAAGAGCGCGCCAACGAGTACGAGCTGGGGCTCGAGCAGAGACTGCCGGGAAAGTCGAGCGTCTCGCTCACCGCGTTCCGCAGCGACGTGCATGGCTTCATAGAACGCCCGTCGCGCGACGAGCCACTGCGCAACTTCGAGGCGTACCGCTTCGGTGGCGTCGAGCTGTCCGCGGAAACGAGAGCGGTGGAGCGCCTGGTTCTCCGTGCCGGCTACTCGTTCATGGATACTGACGACCGTTCGTCGGAGAGCGCACGCGCCGATCTGCAATACCGCCCGCGTCACAAGCTCACGCTCGAGTCGCGCTATGCATTCGCTGCCGGCACGAAGCTCGGCTTCTCGCTGATGCACGTCGCCGGACAGGTCTTCTACTCGCGCAACGAGCCGGTGCTGCAGGGCGAGCTCCCCGACTACACGCTCGCCGCGCTTCGAGTGGCGCAGCGGATTCCGGGCACCGGCGCCGAGCTTTACGCCGGTGCGGAGAACCTCTTCGACGAACGGTACGAGGACGAGTACGGATACCCACAGCCATCGCGCCAGCTCTACATCGGCGCTACAGTTGGATGGTGACCCGCGCGGAGGGAGGAATGGTGAAGCGAGGATGGACTATATGAGCAGCGGCATTCTCTCGGTGGATGCCGATCTTCTGGCCACTTCGCGCGTCCCCACGCTCGCCAGCATCGATGGCGATGTCAGGCCGATAGAGCTCGTGGCGCTCGCCCTTGCCGGCGTGGCCGCGGCACTCCTCACAAATGTCCTGCGGCTGAACCTCGGGATACCGGGGAGCAGCATCGTCTTCGCGACCTTCCCGATCGCGCTCGGCTTCGCTCTCGTGCCGAGGCGTGGGGCTGGTGCAGTCATGGCCGGCGCCGCGACGCTCACCACCATGGGGCTGGGCTTCGCGGGCGCTGGGGTCGATGGTCCCGGCGCGCTCACGAGCCTCATCCTCACCGGCCCGCTCCTCGACCTCGCACTCCGTTTCGCGCGCGGCGGCGGCTGGCGCCTCTACGGCGCCTTCGTCGTGGCCGGCGCGCTGAGCAACGCTTGCGCCTTCGCGGTGCGTGGGGGCCTCAAGGCGTTCGGGATCGCGGGGATGGGCGGTGGACGCCCCTTCGCTTCGTGGTGGCCCACGGCGATCGCCACCTACACCATCGCCGGCGTGGCGGCTGGGCTCATCAGCGCGCTCGCCTGGTTCAGCTACCGCGATCGGCGGGGGCCGACGCGCGCGACGTGATCTACATCGGGATAGACGACACCGATACACTCGACTCGCCGGGAACCAACCAGCTCGCGCGCCGTCTGGCCGCGGCACTTCCTCCCGGCTTCGTCTTCAGAATGGCGCTGCGGCATCAGCTTCTTTTCGATCCCCGCATCCCGTACACCAGCAAGAACGGGAGCGCGTCACTCTTCGTAGTGGCCGAGCGCGGCCGACGCGCCGCCGAGCTAATCCCCACGCTTCAGCGCGAGATGCGCGCCTGGTACATCCCCGGCAGCGATCCGGGTCTGTGCGTAGCCGAGCATGTGCATCGTGAGGTGATTGGCTTCGGTGAGCTGTGCAAGACCATGCCCCTGGATCAGGAGGAAGCGCGCACACTCGCCGCCGCGCACGGGATCCATCTCGAGGGGTTCGGCGGAACCGAAGGCGGAGTGATCGGGGCGCTCGCCGCGGTCGGCCTCGCCGCTGGCGGCGATGATGGGCGTGTCGTCCACCTGGCCGGCTGGACGTGGCCTGATCCCTTCTCGGGCTGGCAGTCGGTGGCCAGCGTGACGGAGCGCGGTGTGGACGAGGTACGCGAGGCGGGAACGAAGGAGCCCGTCAAAGCTGGATTCGTCGATGTGGGCAAGCATCTTCGGCCGAGCCACCGCGCTGGCCGCGTGGTCCTCTTCGTGGAGCGGGCCGAATCCAGCGACGCGGGCCACGCCGAGTCCCCTCGGTGGCGCGCCATCAAGCTGGACTGAATGGACAACACTTCGCCCCGTCGGTGAGCTTCCCGGGCAATTCGACACATCGATGAAGGGCAGTACAGCCACCGACGGCCGCGCGTTCGTCGCCGCGGCAGGATCGTGCTGCGTCCCGCGGGACGCGGCGGAGCAATGAACGGGACGCTGAGCGTGAGCAGTGTGGCGGGGGAAGGGACGACGCTCACGCTCCCGACGGGATCCGCTCTTTGATTTCGAGCTGACCCCGTTGCTCGCGCGTGGGAGGCGGGATACAATAGCCACGATTCCCCCTGCCCCCCGAGGTCTCATGTCGCGCATCCCGACGCTGGCAGCCGCGATCGCGCTGCTCGTCCCCTCCCTCGCCGTCGCACAGTCTCGAGCCGCATCCGAGCCGGCGGCCATCCCGCCGGCCGTCTACTCAGCGCTCCACTGGCGCACCATCGGCCCCGAAGGCAACCGCTTCTCGGCGGCCGCCGGCGTTCCCGGTGACCCGCTCACCTACTATGTGGGTGCCGCTTCGGGCGGAATATGGAAGACCACCGACGGCGGCACGCACTGGAATCCCATCTTCGACGACGAGCCGGTACAGTCCATAGGCGCGCTCGCTGTAGCCCGCTCCGATCCGAACATCGTCTGGGCCGGCACGGGCGAGGCGCACATACGTTCGCACATCTCCATCGGCCAGGGCGTGTACAAGTCGATGGATGCGGGCAAGACGTGGAAGCTGATGGGCCTCGAGAAGACGGGACGTGTCGCCCGAGTCGTGATCGACCCCGCCGACGCGAAGACCGTCCTCGTCTGCGCCCTCGGTACAGCGTACGGGCCGCAGCCCGAGCGGGGCGTGTTCCGCACCACCGACGGAGGCGCCACCTGGACGAAGGTGCTCTTCGTGGATGAGAACACTGGCTGCTCCGATCTCGCGATGGACCCGAAGAACCCGCGCGTCCTCTTCGCGGGGATGTGGCAGATCGAGATTCACACTTGGGGACGCACGAGCGGCGGACCGGGGAGCGGACTGTTCGTCTCGCGCGATGGCGGCGTCACCTGGAAGCGCCTCGAAGGCCACGGTCTTCCCGCGAGCCCCGTGGGGAAGGTGGCGGTCGCGATCGCGCCCTCGAATCCCGATCGCGTCTACGCCGAGATCGAGACGGGCGACGGGAGTCCGTGGAACGGCAAGCCAACGCAGAACGGGCAGCTCTGGCGCACCGACGATAGCGGCGAGAACTGGACCCTCGTCTCGCGCGACCGCAA
>DASSOX010000095.1:0-14096 GCA_035700125.1 Gemmatimonadaceae bacterium | reverse complement strand
CCGCATGCGGGTCGTGCTGATGACCTCTCCGTACCGGGATGAAGTTCAGGTCCCCGTGGATGCCGACACGATGGAGCCGCTCCCGGCTCACGAATAACTGGAGACGGGTCCAGGTCGTCAATGTCGAACAGGCTCTAGTGTGGTCCTGGCCACTCTGGAGCCTGTTCGACATCACGCTGTCAAGTGAGACGCCACCGCCTGGGCAACGCGCACTCAACGGCGTCCGGTCAGGCGCTCGCCAGAAGCTCCTCGAGACGCTTTCCGGGAACTGCTCCCACCTGACGCGCTACTTCCTTCCCGCCTCTGAAGACTATCGTGGTGGGGATCCCGCGAATGTTGAACGAAGCCGCCGTCCGCTGCGCCAGATCGGTGTTGACCTTCGCTACAACGGCGTCGCCCTGATGGCGTTTGGCGATCTCGTCGAAGGCAGGTGCCATCATTTTGCAGGGGCCGCACCAATCGGCGTAAAAGTCCACCAGCACGGGCAGCTCGCTCCCCTGGATGGTCTTCTCGAAGTCGTCGTCGTTGAGCGGGATCGGGCGGTCGAGCAGCAGCGGCTTCCCGCACTTGCCGCACTTCGGTCTATCGGGCACGCGCGCCGCGGACACGCGGTTCCACGTATGGCAGAACTGACAGCGCACGGTGACGGTCTTCGTATCGGCTGCCGCGCCTGCGGCGCCCGCGGTGGATCGTGTGGTATCTGTCATTCGTGAGCTCGCGATGTATGTGTCTCGCACTAGGTAAGCGCCGCTACTTCGATTTTGCAACGGTCGTTCCGCGGCCCGCACTGGACCGCGTGCAGGGTACATCGTATTTTTCGGCCTGTATCCGGGGCGTTAGCTCAGCTGGGAGAGCATTCGGTTTGCAACCGAAAGGTCGCGAGTTCGATCCTCGCACGCTCCATCGCGATCCGAAGTTTATACGGAGGCCCGGCGGTATTGCTGTCGGGCCTCTCACTTGTCTACCACCACCATGGAGCTGCCGGTGCCTCGCTCCGCCGCTGCGTTCCAGCGCATCTTCGCGCTGGCCTTCGTCGCTGCTCTGGGTCTTCTTCTCGCCACGCCGCGTCAGGCGCTGGCGCACCTGCACCTCCGCCACTCCTCGCCAGCCGCGAAGGCGGTGCTCGACACGGTGCCGCGGGAGCTCCGGCTCGTCTTCACGGAAGCGCCGCAGCTCGCGGTCTCCAGCGTGAGACTGCTCGCTCCGGACGGCTCCGAGGTGGAGCTCGGGAAGGCCTTCATCGATCCCGATTCCGCCACCGCGCTGGTAGCCGGCATCGCCGCCACGCGTCTCTCCGCTGGGAGCTACACCGTGGTCTGGCGCACTGCTTCCTCCGACGGGCACCCGATGGAAGGGCGCTTCTCCTTCACGATCGCCGAGGGGGCAGTGGGATTGGCCGCAGCGCCACTGGCTGGTGCCGGCGCTGATGAATCCACTCTCGCATCGCCGGAGTCGGCCGCGGTCTCCGCCCCGGCCAGCGCTGGCGCCGCCAGCGCCGCAACCGCGCTCCCCACGGAGCTCGATATCGAGTCGCCCGTCTACGTCGCGATACGCTGGCTCGGCTACGCTGCACTCTTCGGGCTCATCGGCGCCGTAGTCTTCGTACTGGTGGTGGCGCCGAGGGTGCCCACCATCTATCCGGACGTCGCGCACGTGGCGGCGCATGTGGCGGTGGTTGCCTCGCTCGTGCTCATCGTGGCGTGGATTGCGCGCCTGGTGGCGCAATCGTACGCGCTGGGCCATGTGGGTATAGGCGCCATCCTCGGCGGTACGAGCTGGGGTCAGGCGTGGATCATTGGCGCCGCAGCCTCGCTGGTGGCGCTGGGCTCGGCCCTGATCGCGAGCCGCAGCAGCTCGCGTGCCGGGTGGCTCGTTGCGGCGCTCGCCGCGCTCGCCGCAACTGTCGCGCTCCCGCTCTCGGGCCACGCGGTGGCTACACCGCATCTCTCGACGCTCGCGGTGGCGGCCGACGCGCTCCACGTTATCGGCGCCGGCGGCTGGCTGGGCACGCTGCTGGTTACTGTTGTAGCCGGGCTCCCCGTCACGCTGCGCGGCGCACCGGGCGCGCGCGGACGCGAGGCGTCGGCGCTGATCAGCGCTTTCTCACCGGTCGCACTCTCCTGTGCGGGGCTGCTGGTAGCGACCGGAGTCGTGGCCGCCACGCTCCATCTCGGTTCCCTCGACGCGCTCTGGGGAAGCCGTTACGGGCAGGTACTGCTCATCAAGCTCGCGGTAATCGCGGTGCTTCTGGTGGTGGCCTTCATCAACTGGCGGATCCTGCGGCCGGCACTCGGTACCGACAAGGCCACTCGTCGCATTCGTGGATCGGCGGTGGCGGAGCTGGGGCTCGCCGTCATCGTGCTCGTGGTCACCGCCGTGCTGGTCGCCACACCACCACCGGCGGAATCGGCAACCGACACGGCGCGGGTCAACCCCTTCTCAGCGGTACGCTGATCCGCGCTACCGTTCCCTGCTCCGAAGGGGGAAACTCGAGCGAGCCGGCCAGCTCGTTCTGAACAACGGCGCCGGCGATCTTGAGGCCGCTCCCCTGAGACGGTTCGGCCGGCATCCCGCGGCCATCATCGCTGATCCGCAGCTCGAGCGATCCGTCGTTCTGCTGCATCTGCACGAGCACCGCACGCGCGCCGGCGTGTTTCAGCGAGTTGGTGATGAGTTCGTTGAGCACTATCGCTACTGCGCTGGCGCTCCGGGAGGGAAGGGTGGCTTCCCCTTCCACGGTGCATTCCACGCTTCCGATGGCGCCGAATACCTCGAGCGCACTCTGCGACACGGCACGCGCCAGCCCCGCCAGCTCTACCGACTCGTTCCGCGGCGCGAGCGAATCCTGCAGCGCCGCCATGCTGCGCAGCCGCCCGATCGCTACGTCCAGGGCCTCGCCCAGCTCTCTCGGCGGCTCGCGATGGCGCTCCAGTACCAGCAGCGCCTGGATGGCCGCGAGATTGTTGCGCACGCGGTGTTGCAGTTCGCGCAGGAGGACGGTGGTTGCCTCCGCGTCGCGACGAGCACGGTCGTAGAGGCGCCCATTTTCCGCAGCGAGATCCGCCAGCGACGCGCTCAGCCGCACCAGCTCTCTCTCCGCTCGGCGGATACGGACGAACTCCTCCACGCGCTCCACGACGTCGGCCGACTTCGCGCCTGCGGGGAGCCAGGCATCGGGCGCCGCGGTGTCAGGCGGGTGCGCGGGCCGCGCCACCAGTGCTATTACCGGCAGCAGGGGCATCTGAAATCGCGTTTTCAGCCGGCGGGCCACCGAGATTGCTTCGTCGCGCGATGCGACCACCACGACCGCCTCCGCTCCGGTGGCTGCCGCTTCCACGGCGGAATCGAATGAGGCGGACGATACCTCATGCCCGGCGCGCTCGAACGCCCGCTTCAGGCGCGCGGTCGACCGCTCGGCTACTATCAGTACCCGGCTTGAATTGGGCATCGCTGATCCCACGATGGAGGTAACGGCCCGGGCGCCACACGCGCTTTTAGCGGCCGCCGTCAGATCGCCTGCCGTGAAGTTAGTATGCGTGAGCGTCACCTTGTGGCGCGTCGAGACGGGTCCGCCTCTTGCAGGCGTGTCGTTCACTTCAACCCGGCGAAGTCGCCACCCCGGAGCTCCCAGTGCCATCCCGAAGCTTGCGCGTCCTCATAGGTGAAGACGAAAGCGTTACCGCGCTCGGTCTCGAGCAGGATCTCAAATCACTCGGCCATACTGTCATCGGCATCGCTGCCGACGGCGAGACCGCCGTGTCAATGGCGCGTACTCTCAGCCCCGACCTCGTTCTCCTCGACGTGCGCATGCCGCACCTCTCGGGACTCGATGCGGCCACGCGCATCCACGAGGAGCGGCCGGTCCCGATAATCATCATCACTGCCTACAGCGACGCCGAGACCGTGGGCGAAGCCGTGGGCGCGCCGATCTTCCACTACCTGGTGAAGCCAGTCAGTGCGGCGCAGCTCGGAGCGGCGATCGCCGTCACCATCGCCCGGCACGATGAATGGATTTCCGAGCGCAAGGAGAGCCACGATCTCCGCCGCCGTCTCGACGATCGCAAAATCATCGAGCGCGCCAAAGGGATTCTCATGGAGCGCGAAGGAATCTCCGAGAGCGCGGCGTACCGCGTGCTGCAGCGCACGAGCCAGAGCCGCAACATGACCATGGCGGACCTCGCGCGCAGCCTGCTCGCCGCGGAAGATCTCATCAAGACGGGTCCTCCGCGGCCGAGCACCGGCGGCGCACGCGGAGCGGCGGAGCCGGGACGCAAACTCTGAGCGATCTCGCCGCGCGGTTCTCGCGACGCTGACTCTCACGGCCCAACGGCGCCGGAGCACCGCGCGCTCGCACTATTTCTTCTAGCTGCTTTTCTGCTGCTGCCCGCCCTGCGATTCGTGCTCCTCGGTGCCGCTGGCGGCCATCCGGTCGCCAGAGCTCTTGCCGCTCGATGAACGACCCGAGGACACCTGCTCGCGACCCACCTTCCCCTGAACTTCCTGTCCGCCCTTCGCGCCGATCTGTATCCTGCGCGGCTGAGGGAGCGCCGACTTCGGAATCTCGACCGTAAGCAGACCGTGATCGAAGTTCGCGGTGATCTTCGACTCGTCCACGCCCTGCGGCAGCTGGAACGAGCGGACGAAGGAACCGTAGCGACGTTCCACCGAGTGGTATTGCCCTTCTTTTCCTTCCTTGTTTTCCGTACGCTTCTCGCCACTCACGGTGAGAACTCCGTTTTCCACGTTGATGTCGACATCGTCCGGATCGATGCCGGCCAGCTCGATGTCTATGTCGATGGAATCGTCGTTCTCGCGAACATCTGCTGCCGGCATCCAGCGACCGCCCGAGGGCATCCCAGCATCGTCGAACAGGCGGTCGATCTCGCGCCGAAGGCTCGACATCGGGAAGTTGGAGCCGAAGAAGGGAACCAGTCCTGTGCCTCGATAAGCCATATTCATCTCCATGTTCGGGTGCCCCTGCGAGACCTGCAACCCACGTACCCGCGACCGTACTTCGTGAGGCGAGATCGCGCTTCGCGCGTGGCACCTGTGCTCGCGTTCGCTGGAGCACGACGATGCATGCTCTCATCTTGTAGCTCACTTCATCCGCCGCTTACCTTTCAGGCGAACACAACAGAGTTGAACGGTTCATGGATGATCCTCTCATCCGCATCCTGATCGCGGATCCACACTCGGCAGCCGACGGGGCGCTCGATCTCTTTCTCGGCGAACGAGGCTTCGCCGTGACGCGCTGCGTGGACGGCCGCACGGCCCTCGATACTCTCGCGTCCGAGACCTTCGACGTGGCCCTGCTCGACGTGGCGCTCCTCGGCGCCGCCTTCCGCGAGGGTGGCGTGCTCGAGGCGCTCCGCGCGGCGCGCGGCGACCAAGCGCCGTGCGAGGTCGTGCTCCTCGCCGACCCCGGCACGCCGCAGGTGGCGCTCGACGGCGGCTACGACCAGCTCGTGCGCCCCTACCGCCTCGCCTTCGCCGAAGCGGTGGCCCGTCGCGCGTGGACGCGTCGGCGCCTGGTGGTCGAGAACGCACTCCTGCGCTCGATCATCGCGCGGTTCGAGGCGCCCGCCGAGATGATCACCGAGTTCGCGCCGATGCGCGCGGTGCTCGAGCTCGTGGGTCGTGTGGCGGGGAGCGACACCGCGGCGCTGATCGCCGGCGAGCGAGGCACCGGAAAGAGCCACCTCGCGCGGATGCTCCATACCCGCTCGCGTCGGGCCGCGAACGTCTTCGCACAGCTCGACTGCAGCGCGCTGCGCGGCGACGAGTTGGAGAGCGAGTTGTTCGGCCGCGAATACACGGCTGCCTCGGGCGCTACGTCGCGCCAGCTCGGCCTCCTCGAGTTGGCGAGCGGCGGGACCGTTTGCCTCGAGAACATCGACGCGCTCGGCCAGCCGCTGCAGGCGAAGCTGCTCCACGCACTGGAGCTCGGCAGCTTCTACAGAACCGGCGGTACACAGAAGGCGTACGCCTCGCCTCGCCTCATCACCACCACGAGGGTGGACCTGGCGGCGATGTCGGCCGAGGGGCTCTTCCGCGGCGATCTGTATTACCGGATCAACGCCGTGAACGTGACCCTCCCGCCGCTCCGCGAGCGCACCGCCGATATCCTTCCGCTCGCGCGCTACTTCCTCGAGGAAACCGGCGTCACGCCGACTCCCGAGGTGGGAGCCGATGCGCTGGCGGCGCTGGAGAGCTACCCGTGGCCCGGCAACATCGACGAGCTCCGCGACGTGATCGAGCGCTCCGCCGCGCGTGCGGTCGACGGAGTGGTTCGCGCCGCCAGTCTCCCGTTCGGCGCGGCGTCTGCCGTGCCCGAGGCGGGGCCTCGCACCCCAGAGCGCAACGCGCTCCCCCTCGAGGTCGTCGAGCGCGATCACATTCGCGCCGTCCTCGACGAAACAGGATGGCACCAGGGGCGTGCCGCCGAAGTACTGGGTATCTCACCCAAGACTCTCTACAGAAAGATCCGCCAGTTCGGCTTTCAGCGGCCGGCGGCTAGCGAGCTCGAAGCGCGATGAAGATCCTGGTGATCGAGGACGATCCTACGGTGGGCGAGTACGTGAAGCGCGGCCTCGAGGAGCAGCGCTACGGCGTGGATCTGGTCTCCGATGGCGAGGAGGGGGAGCGCTGCGCCAGATCCGACGCCTACGATCTCATCGTGCTCGACATGCGCCTTCCCGGGAAGTCGGGGATGCAGGTTCTGCACGGTCTTCGGGCGCGCGGTTTCGAACGGCCCATCCTCGTGCTCACCGCGCAGGACGCGGTGGATGCGAAGGTGGGCGCACTCCGCGCCGGCGCCGATGACTATGTCACCAAGCCCTTCGCGTTCGAGGAGCTCCTCGCGCGCGTGGAGGCGTTGAGCCGCCGGCCGCGCGCCATGGCATCACCCGTGCTGAAAGTGGGCGACCTGGAGCTGGACAAGGACACGCGCACCGTCACGCGCGGCGGCGTGCCGGTGGATCTCACGCCCAAGGAGTACACCGTACTCGAGTATCTCATGCGCCATACGGGGCGGGTGATGAGTCGTACGCTGATCACCGAATACGCGTGGGGATATCACTTCGATCCGGGCACCAACATCGTCGACGTGGTGATCAATCATCTCCGCAAGAAGATCGACGTGAGCGGCGCCCCGAAGCTGATTCACACGGTGCGCGGCGTCGGCTACGTGGTCCGCGAGTGAGGAACATGACGGTGTGGGCGCCATGAGCAGCATCCGGTCGCGTCTCACCGTCGCCTACGCTGGCGCGATGGTCGGCACCGTGGTGGCTTTCGCGGTCGCGCTCTGGGCTGCACGCCGCGCCAGCTCTTACGAGGAGCTCAACCGCCACGTTTACGCGGAGGCCAACCTCGCGCGCAACATCATCCGGCAGGCGGAGGAAACGGGGCAGGCGGTCACCGTAACGCACGACACGGCAGTCGGTCCGACGATCACTCCGTCGATTCGCACGCTCCTCGAGGGGATCCCGGACTACATGCTGGTGCTCGACCAGAGCGGCAGGATGCTCTTCGGCTCGTTCGCGTTCCGTCAGCTCGATGAGAACGACCGCGCGGCGATGCAGACGGCGGCGATAGTGGCACCGGCGAGCGGCACGGGTCAGATCTACAATCTGCCGCACGACCGGCTCCTGCTGGTGGCGGTGAGTACCGGCTCGCCGGAGTCGAAGGTATCGCGCGTCGTAGCGGCATCGTCCATCCGCTCCACCGAAGTAGCGATCCGCGAGCTGCTAGGTACGATGCTCGTGGTGGCTCCGCTCCTGGTGATCGCGTCGGTCGGTCTCTCGTACATGATCGCGGGCCACGCGCTGCGTCCGGTGGACCGGATCATCGACGAGGTGCAGGCCATCAGCGACGGACGCAGTCTGCACCGGCGGCTCCCTCTCGAGGCGTCGAACGACGAGATAGCGCGCCTCGTGGTGACACTCAACGAGATGATCGAGCGGCTCGAGAAGTCCTTCGGTGCGCTGAGGCGCTTCACGGCCGACGCGAGCCACGAGCTCAAGACGCCGCTCGCGGTGCTGAGGGCCGATGTGGAGCGCGCCATGAGCTCGAGCGTCTCGCGCGGGGAGCGTCTCGTGGCGCTCGAGGAAGCGCTTCAGGAAACCACGCGAATGGCGGACCTGGTAGAGAGTCTCCTCACACTGGCACGCGCCGACGAGGGGAGATTCGATCTCCACCGCGAGGCGATCGAGCTCGAGCCGCTGGTGCGCGACGTCTTCGAAACGGCGTCGATCCTGGGTGAGGCGGCCGGTATCACGGTCGTGATGCCGGAGATGACTCCCGTAACGGTGATGGGCGATGCCACACGATTGCGGCAGCTCTTCCTGAATCTCACCACGAACGCAATCAAGTACACGCCGCGTGGCGGGAGCGTGGACCTGTCGCTCACCTCGCACGATCGCACCGCGTCATTCTCGGTTCGCGATTCGGGGCTCGGGATCTCTGCCGCGGATCTGCCGCACGTTTTCGAGCGCTTCTACCGGGCCGACCGGGCTCGCTCGAGGTCGGCGGAGCGGGGCGGCTTTGGCCTGGGATTGGCAATCAGCCAGTGGATCGCCGAAGCCCATGGCGGAAACATCTCTGTCCGCTCGCGCCTGGGGCGGGGGAGCACTTTCACCGTGACGCTGCCGGTGGCCGAGGGTTAGACGCGGCGAAGTGCGCTGACGAGCAATATGAAGGAAAAGTAACAGCGTCTTCACCAATTCTTAATGTTCGGCTCATTCCCCCTCCATATGGCCCATATAGTTTCCAGTCAGTTTCGCAAGTGCACTATTGGCACGGACTTCAACAGGGCCGAGTGACTCAAGCATGTTCAATAACCTGATCGAGTCGAAGCGAAAGCGGGAGGCGAATGCTGGTGGTACGGTCACCAGTATCATCGCTCACGTCGCGCTCATCGCGCTCGCGGTGTGGATCACCGCTCAGGCGGGAGTGGCCGCGGCTAAGGAGAAAGTCCAGGAGGATGTGAACTTCGTCGAGGTCAAGAAGGAGCCGCCTCCGCCCGAGCCGGAAAAGCCGCCTCCGCCGCCGCCACCCGATGTCGTGGTCAAGCCGCCACCGCCGAAGGGTTTCCAGACCCTTCAGGCACCCATCAACATTCCCGACAAGATCCCCGAGGTAGACCTCTCCAAGGCAGTCACCAACGAGGCGGACTTCAGCGGTAAGGGAGTAGAGGGAGGCGTCGCGAAGGGCGTCGTGGGAGGCAAGGGTCCGGTGGATCAGGACCAGCCCTACTTCGAGTTCCAGGTGGAGAAGCCGGTGCTCGCCAGGGAGGGGAACCCGGCGCCGCAGTATCCGTCCATGCTCGAGAGCGCACGGGTGGAAGGCGACGTCCTGGTTCAGTTCGTGGTCGACACCACCGGTCATGCGGAGATGAACAGCTTCAAGGTGCTCAAGTCCTCCAACGACCTGTTCACCAGCGCGGTGAAGAAGGTGCTGCCGAGGATGCAGTTCTACCCGGCCGAGGTTGGCGGGCACAAGGTAAGGCAGCTCGTACAGATGCCGTTCGGCTTCAAGGTCCCCAGGTAAGATCAACTAGCCCAATCTCGGGAGGAGTAGCACTATGAACATGTCGCTGATCGAGCTCTATCATTCCATGGGCTGGTTCGCCAAGGGCATCGTCCTCGTCCTTGCGATCATGTCCGTTTTCTCTCTGTCCATCATGGTTCAGAAGTGGTGGAGACTTCGGAAGGCGCAGGGCGAGACCCGCAAGTTCGCCCCTGAGTTCTCGCAGTTCCTCGAGGAGGACAACCTCAACGAGGCGATCAAGCTGGCCGAGGGTTACAAGCGGTCGCACGTGGCGCGCGTGCTCGGTGGCGCGCTCGGCGAAGTCCGCCCCCTCCTGCAGGATGGTTCCGTGACGGTCGCCGACATCAACTCGGCGGAGCGTGCGGTCGAGCGTAACATGATGATCATCACGTCCGAGCTGAAGCGCGGTCTCGCGGTTCTCGCCACGGTCGGCGCAACGGCGCCGTTCGTCGGTCTGCTCGGCACCACGATGGGTATCGTGAACGCGTTCCAGGGCATGGCCACCTCCGGCGCCGGTGGTATCGGCGCGATCTCGGCCGGTGTCGCCGAGGCGCTGATCACGACCGCCTTCGGTCTTCTCGTGGCCATTCCGGCGGTGTGGGCCTACAACTACTTCACCACGAAGATCGACAATCTCAACGTCGAGATGACCTACACCTCGAAGGAGATGATCGATTACCTGATCAAGGGCGTCGCTGGTGAGTTCGGCCGCTCGCGCTTCACCCGCGAGTTCAACGCGTCGACCACGGGTGCCGCCGGCAACCCGATCAATCAGTAAGCCGAACCCCCGGCAAGGAGTTCAGCTATGGCAATGTCCACAGGCGGTGGCGGCGCGGTAAAGGCGGAACCGAACGTGACGCCGATGATCGACGTCATGCTCGTACTGCTGATCATCTTCATGATCGTGACGCCACTGATCAACGCGGGGTTCCAGGCTCAGCCCCCCCAGGGGGTGAACCTGGCCTCGCACCCGGAAGATCCGAACGATCAGGTGCTCGGCATCGATCGCAATGGCCAGTACTACCTGAACAAGCGCGCGATTCCGAACGCGCAGCTCGCGGAGCGGCTCAAGGCGATCTTCGACGCCCGGACCGAGGACAAGATTCTCTATCTGAAGGCAGACAAGGACCTCGAGTATTCCAAGGTTCTCGACGCCATCGACATCGCCTCGCACGCCGGTGTCCGCGTGGTGGGTGAGATCACCGACCAGACCCCCGGTACGCAGTCTCCCGACTCCAAGAAGGAGTCGGATGGCTCAGGATCCTGAGGAGGAATAGCAATGGCCATGTCAGCCGGCAACGATCCGGGCGGTCTTACCAACGAGATCAACGTCACGCCCATGATCGACGTGCTGCTCGTGCTCCTCATCATCTTCATGATGGCGATCCCGATGCTGCGCAAGGCGATCGACGTACAGATCCCGGATCCTACGCCTACGCAGACGGTCGCGCCGGATAACTCCGACCAGATCGTTCTGCAGGTGCTTCCCGATGGCAAGTTCAAGGTCAACAGCGAGGATGTACCCGCTGCCAACCTGCACGATTTTCTGAAGAACGTGTACGACGGACGCCCGAGCAAGATCATCTTCGTGAAGGGCGATCCAACGGTGAAGTACCAGGAGGTAGTCCACGCGATGGACGTCGCGCGTGGAGCGGGCGTGAAGGTGATCGGCATACCGCCCAAGTAAGCGCGGTTTCCGGTCAGGCAGTTCAGAGTTGGTACACGACGGACGAGAGCTCGCTGCTCGTCCGTCGTGTTATTTTCATGGGTAGTCAGCGGCGCGCCGCGCGCCGATGGAAGCCGGGAGTGAGTCGTGACCGCTACGAACGTCCCCGTGAGCCAGCAACGCGGGCGTGAGCACTACCGCCCGCCAGTCGGCGTTCCGCTCGAGCGCCGGGCGTGGTGGGGCGTGCCTCTCTCCGTCCTGGCTCACCTGGCGCTGCTCGCGATATTCCTCATCCCGATCTGGACCACGGCCGACATTCAGCCGACCAGTGGCGCCGGGGGCCCCGGCCCTGCGGGCGGCGGGGGCGGTGGATCGGCCGGAGCGGCGCCGGCGGGCGGCTCGACGAGTGATGGCGAGCGGCTGCACTTCATCGCGGTCGCGCCGCCACCTGCGCAGAGCGCAGTGCCCGAGGAGAAGCGTCCGCCAGCCACTCCCCTCCCGGAGCATGTTAAGCCGCTACCCAGGCCGGTGGTCGAGCAGCCAGTGCAGTCTGTGAAGCCCGTCGCACCGCCACAGCCCGCGGTGATCGAGCCGAGCGCTGCAGGCGCGCCGCAACTCGCGCTCGCGGGCGCCGGTGTGGGCGATAGCGGCGCCGGCGGCGGGGCGGGGCCGGGGAGTGGTGGCGGCGTGGGAACGGGCACCGGCACGGGTCGAGGCTCGGCCAATGGCCCGGGGACAGGCGGCGGTGAGGGCGATATCTACCCCGCCACTCCGGACTTCCTCGTGATGCCAGCGCTCCCGGTGCCCTCCAAAGTCCGCGGCAGGACTATCCGCCTCGAGTTCCAGCTCGACGCGCGCGGCAACATCACTGCGCTAAAGTTCAACTCCACGGGCGACTCGGGCTACGACAAGGAGCTACGCTCGCGCCTCATGGAATATCGCTTCAGGCCGGCTCACAAAGCGGACGGCACTCCCGTACCATCGGTGTATGTGACCGAGCTCACTCTCTAGCATCCCACCTTGCCGCCGTCGTATTTTCAAGGGTTGTCTGGCCGGTACATCGGTCGCGCTTTACTTTGGCGCGGATACATTCCGCGCTTTTCTTCGCTCGCGCATCGCCGCTTCCGGCATTCCCACCAGCCGCACTCCAGACCGAATCCCCTCCGGAGCATATGACAACTACGGTCGCAGACCGCGAGACCGGAACCGAGCAACCCACCGGCTTCGTGAAGGCGTTGACTCTCACCGACGCCACGATGCTGGTCGCCGGCACCATGATCGGCTCTGGCATCTTCATCGTCTCCGCCGACATGGGCCGCCTCGTCGGCTCGCCCTTCTGGCTCCTCGCCGTGTGGGTCCTCACCGGGGTCATGACCTTGCTTGGAGCCCTGGCCTACGGCGAGCTGGCGGCGATGTTCCCCAGAGCAGGCGGCCAATACATTTTCCTGCGCGAATCGATGGGTCCACTCATGGCTTTTCTCTATGGGTGGACCCTTTTCATGGTCATCCAGACGGGGACGATCGCCGCTGTGGCGGTGGCCTTCGCGAAATTCCTGGGCGTGGTGTGGCCGGCCAGCTCGCCGGAGCTGTACGGCTGGTTCCCGCATTTTACGATTCAGACGGGAAGCGGCCCCATAGATCTCGGCCTCAGTCCGCAGCGCGTTGTCGCGCTGGCCGTAGTGTGGTCGCTCACGTGGGTGAACCTGCGTGGCGTTCGCGAAGGGAAATTCGTGCAGACCACCTTCACCATCGCCAAAACCGGCGCGTTGGCGCTGCTCGTGATCCTCGGTCTCACCTTCGGCCGTAACGCCACGGCGGTAGCCGCCAACTTCGGGCCCGGCAACTTCGGCGGTCCCACCGGGCTTACTGGCGCCTTCGTCCTCGCCCTTGGTGCGGCAGCGGTGGGCTCGCTCTTCTCGAGCGACTCCTGGAACAACGTCACCTTCGCAGCGGCCGAGGTCCACAACCCCAAGCGCAACCTCCCGCTCTCGCTGGCATTGGGGACCGGGCTGGTGACAGTCCTCTACGTCATAGCCAACATCGCCTACCTGAACGTGCTCCCGCTGCACGGCGTGGCCGACGGGGCCTCGGTTCTGGCGCGCGGGATCACGCACGCCACCGAGGATCGCGTGGGCACGGCCGCCGCAGAGGTGATCTTCGGGTCGAGTGGACAGGCAGTGATGGCGATCGCGATCCTGGTGAGCACATTCGGGTGCAACAACGGTCTCATACTCTCGGGTGCCCGCGTGTACTACGCCATGGCGCGCGACGGGCTTTTCTTCCGAAAGGCAGGTGAGCTGAGCTCGCGGCGCGTACCCGCGGTGGGACTGCTGATTCAGGCCATATGGGCTTCGCTTCTCTGTTTGACGGGGACCTACGGGCAGCTGCTCAACTACGTCATCTTCGCTTCGCTCACCTTCTACGTCTTTACCACGATCGGTCTGTTCATCCTGCGGAAGAAAATGCCCGACGCGGAGCGGCCGTACCGCGCCGTAGGTTATCCATTTCTGCCCGGCCTGTACATCGTACTGGCCGCCGCGATTGCCGTGATACTGCTCATCGCGCCGCAGACGCGGGCGCAGGCGATCTCCGGGCTGGGGATCGTGTTGCTGGGTATTCCGGTGTTCTACCTCTGGCGCCGAAGCGCGCCGAAGCAAGTCTGATAGTCTGCAAGTCCACTCAGGAGGCATTCAAAGATGAAGCGGCTGTACCCACTGTTCGATCGCGCTCGCGGGGCGTTGATCGCGATGTCCATGGCGCTGGTCACGCTGCTCGTGGCGCTGCCGCTGCGCGCCCAGGAAGCGGCGGCCCACAGGCCCGGGGGCGAGGCGAACCTTCAGATCCCCGATCTGTCGCAGGTCACCTTCCACGGCATCCACGGCCA
>DASSOX010000094.1:0-7387 GCA_035700125.1 Gemmatimonadaceae bacterium | reverse complement strand
AAGAACGCGGGGCGAAATGAATGTTCCCGACTCTGGCGCCCACTCGTCTTCCTCCTTGAAGACGCATTCTTCGGCCACCCGTAAACAGCGAATGGGATTACCTGCCGGTGGCTGCCGCGGAGCTCGGTCTCTCGTGGCAATCCTCTCGTTCGGCGCTTCCCGGGACATATCCGGCGAGCCATTGTTCCCGAGAGTCGGATGGCGAGTGAGCTGCGGCTCCATATCGGGTAAGGCGAAGCGGCAGAGTCCACCGATGCATCGCCGCCGTTCCACCCGGCGATTCACGAACTGGAACGGCTCCCTTCGACCCACGAGAGCGAAGTGTGAGCTCCGCCGGATACGAGTCGCTGGACTCGGTAGACAACTTCACGCAGCCGGCGACACGCGAAGTGAGGCTGCGCGTCGACATGGGGTGGTAGGGGGAGGGGTTCGCGCAGCGCACGCGACCAGCTTAGCCTGACGCGTCCGTGGTCGGGGACGTAGAATACGTGTACCACACAACTCCTCCCACGATTCCAATGCGCAATATCGCCATCTCCGCGATTGCGCTCGGCATGCTCGCGGCGCCAGTCGGCGCGCAGCAGCCGGCGCCATCGCAGAAGCCCGACGACGTTCGCCAGCCAGCTTCCGTTGCCCGAGGCACTGCCTTCGACTTCTCGATCGAGAACATCATGCGCGGCCCCGAGATCTACGGGCGCCCGCCGGAACGAGTGAGCTGGACTCCCGACAGCCGCTGGATCTACTTCTACTGGAACGCGCCGGGTTCCGACTGGCGTGAGGACGTGAAGCCCTACCGCGTACGCGCCCAGGCAGGCGCGAAGCCGGAAGAGGTAGATGCCGCCGCGATGGATTCCGTCGGCCCGCTCCTCCAGGAGGGGAGCGAGTCGCGCGACCACCGGCTGCGTGCTGTGAGCTATCGCGGCGACGTCTTCCTCGTGGACACGCGCACCTCCACCGCGCGCCGCCTCACGCACACGCGTGCCGTGGAGAGCGAGCCGCGCATCTCGCCCGACGGACGAACCATCTACTTCGTGCGCGATGACAACGCCTTCTCGCTCGATCCATCCAATGGCGCGCTCGTCCAGCTCACCGACGTCCGCCAGGGGCCGAAGCCGAAGACCGAAGAGGAGAAGCGCAAGGACGAGAGCGCGCAGCGCCGCGCACTCGAGGAAGACCAGCGAAAGCTCTTCGAGGTGATTCGCGATCAGTACCGTGCCGACAGCCTGGGCAAGGCGCGCGAGGCGCGCCGCGATTCGCTCTTCCCCACCCCGCTCTACCTGGGGAAGGACGAGAGGGTGCAAACGGTGGACGTTTCCCCGGATGGCGGCGCGCTGATCCTCACCACTCGCATCCCCGCGGAGAAGGCGAAGGAGACGGCGGTCCCGCACTGGGTGACGAAGAGCGGCTATGTAGAGGATCGCGACGCGCGAGAGAAGGTGGGCGACCAGCAGGACGGTGGACGCGTGGCCTTCGTGAATCTGCCGAGCGGAGACGCGCACTGGCTCCAGGTGATCCCCGACGACACCGTGCACTCGCCAGCGATGGTGCAGGTGCTTGGCTGGAACGACGCGGGCAGCGAGGCGCTCGTCTTCGCGGTGCCGAGCAACTACAAGGCACGCTACCTCCAGACGGTGAGCGGCGACTCCGGTAGAGTGAAGATGGCGGATGTGCTGCGCGACAGCGCCTGGGTGGGCGGTCCCTGCTTCGGCTGCGGCGGCTGGTACGACCAGGGACGACGCTTCTGGTTCGTGTCGGAAGCCGACGGCTGGGCGCACATCTACACCATGGCCGCCGACGGGAGCGACCGGAAGCAGCTCACCAGCGGCAAATGGGAGGTGGACGAGGCACGCGTCTCGAGCGACGGCCGCTGGTTCTACTTCCAGAGCAGCGAGGTGTCGCCCTTCGAGCGGCACTTCTACCGGATGTCCGTGAATGGCGGAAAGCGCGAGCGCATCACGAGCACGATGGGCGGACACGATGTAACGGTTTCGCCCGACGGAAAGCTGCTGGCCGACGTTTACTCGTCCTCGAACCGGCCGCCCGATCTTTTCGTGATGCCCTTCACCGCGGGCGCGACGATGTCGCAGCTCACGACGTCACCGACGAAGGAGTGGCTTTCGTTCCCGTGGATCGATCCGGAGATCGTGATGATTCCGGCGTCCGACGGCGTGCAGGTTCCCGCGCGCATCTACCGCCCGTCGGACATGAACGCGAAGCCCAACGGCTCGGCCGTGATCTTCGTGCACGGCGCCGGCTATCTGCACAACGTCGTGGATTACTGGTCGGACTATCCGCGCGAGTACATGTTCAACCAGTATCTCGCGTCGAAGGGCTACGTAGTGCTCGACGCCGACTACCGCGGCTCCGCGGGGTACGGGCGCGACTGGCGCGTGGCGATCTACCGCCACATGGGCGGCCGTGACCTCCAGGACGAGGTGGATGCTTCACGCTACCTGCAGAAGGAGTTCGGCATTCCGCCCGAGCGCATCGGGATATACGGCGGAAGCTACGGCGGCTTCATGACGCTGATGGCCCTCTTCACGGAGCCCAAGCACTTCGGCGCCGGCGCCGCGCTCCGCTCGGTTACGGATTGGGCGCACTACAACCACTGGTACACCTCGCGCATCCTGAATCTCCCACAGGATGACAGCGTCGCGTATCGCCAGTCCTCGCCCATCTACTTCGCCGAGGGCCTCGAGGATCCGCTCCTCATGGCGCACGGCATGGTGGACAACAACGTGGAGTTCCAGGACATAGTCCGTCTCACCCAGCGCCTCATAGAGCTCGGCAAAACCAACTGGACCCTCGCCCCCTACCCCGTCGAAAGCCACGCTTTCGTCCGCCCATCGTCGTGGGCCGACGAATACCGCCGCATCTTCGAACTGTTCGAGCGGGAGCTCGGGCCAGCGAATGCCGACAACACCGCTGGTAGCAGCGGGGTCAGGTAGCTGGCGGCTCCTTCCGCGCTGCATCTCGAGTGCGGGGTTCCTCTCGTTGAACTGAAATCGCGGAGAGCGCGGAGGACCGCGGAGAACGCGGAGAAAGGCCGTAGGGCCTGGATCTCGTAATTCAGAGAAAAAGCATAGGGCCGAGATCTCGAACAAGGGGTCTTTGGGGGAACTGCTCCCGCACCTTGAGTCCTGCCCACCCGGGCAGGACCCGAGGCGAGGGAGCAGTTCCCCTCTTTTCTTTCTGGCCCCTTGCGCTTGGTAGCCTGACTCCTTGTGCAGTTCCCCTCTTTTCTTGTCCGCCGCTTGCGGTCAGTAGCCTGACTCCTTGTGCAGTTCCCCTCCGCGCCCTCCGCGGTCCTCCGCGATCTCCGCGATTTCAGTTCAACGAGAGAAACCCCGCACCCGAGATGCAGCCAGTCTCAGGGCAGCGATGCCCGCGGCCGGGAGCCGTTCTCCGCACCCTCGCTTTACCCCTCCGCCTGCGCCGATACGGGCAGGCGCGATGAAGCAACAAACGTGGCCCGGGCCCTACCGAGGCGCCACGGCGATTCCCCAGGGCGCCTTACCGACTTTGATGTGCTTGATCAGGCGATGGCCGGCGGCATCGATCACGGAGACGGTGCCGCCAGGGCCATTGGCGGTGTAGATGTGCTGCCCATCGGGGCTCACGCCGACGCCCCAGGGGCGATCGCCGACTTCGAAGGTCGCCACCAGTGAGTCCGTGCCGGTGTCGATGATCGAGAGAGTCTGCCCGCGACCATTCGTGATGTACACGAATTTTCCGTCGGGGGAGATGGCGGATCCCATCGGCTTGGGACTCTTGCCCGGGATCTGAATCTTCTTCACGACCTTGTGCGCCTTCGCATCGACCACGACCACGGCGCTGTCCAACTCCGCGGGGACGTAAGCCTTGCTTCCGTCGTGGGTAAATACCACCGAGCGAGGACGCTTGGCGACCTTGATCGTGGCGATGGGCCTGTTGGTCGTGGTGTTGATCACGGTGACCGTGCCGTTCTCCTCGCTGGTGACCCAGACCTCGCTGCCGGAGGGATTCGTTTCCACCCCCTCTGGCTCCTCACCCACCTTGACGGTCGCCACGATCTTGCCGCTCGGCACATCCACAACCGTCGCGGTGCCGGCATCCTCGTTCGACACGTAAACGGTGTTTCCGTCCTTGCTGAGATCGAAGTTCTCGGGATCGTGGCCCCCCGGCAGACGTCGTACCTCCTTGGTTGCCAGGTCCACCACCGCTATGCCGTCCTTCGATCTGTCGGGCGGCGGGAGCTTCGACTCATCCACGCCCGGGCCGCCACGAGGTGAGCCGGACACCGCCACGATGAGACTCTTCCCATCGTGGCTCAGGCGCACGCCGCGCGGCCGCTGCCCGGCGTAGAAAACGCCCACCACGCTGTCCTTGCTCGCGTCTATCACGTAGATGCTGTCGCCCCATTCGTCCGACGCGTACACCAGCGGCCCGCTCGTCGACAGTGATGCCGCACTCGCGCCGCTATCGCTGGCGCTCTGCGCATTCTCTCCTCCACCGCACGCCGCCAGCCCAGCCACCGCGAACGCCCCCGCCACCACGACCCCGAAACGCCCAACCTGGAATTTCATTTCACGCTCCTTTCAGTTACTCCGCCAATCCCATCCCCCATCTCGCCAGCGCCGTGGGGAGTCCGCCGTACGAGAGAAGCTCGTCGTGAAAGTCGGAAAGCGAGAAGTCGCTTCCTCGCGCGCGACGAGCATCGTCGCGCAGTCGCAGAATGTCGCGGCGACCGACGGCGTAGCAGAGCTGGTAAGTCGGATACGCGCAGTAGCGCGCTACCTCGGCGGCGGCTGCCGCCTCCGTGAACCCGAGTTCGTCGCGCAGGAGGCGTGCCGCGTCGGCCACAGGCATCTTCTTCGTGTGCAGCTTCACGTCGAGTATCACTCGCAGCGCGCGCCAGAGCAGATGATGTGCGTGGAAGAGTCGCTCGCCCGGCGACGACAGAAACCCTTCCTCGGCCATCAACGACTCGCAGTACAGCGCCCACCCTTCCCGGGCCGCCGGTGTGGCGAGGACTCGTCTCATCATCCCCGGAAGCCGGTTGGCGATGGTTATCTGCTGATGGTGGCCCGGCACTCCCTCGTGCAGCACGGTGCTCGACCGCTCGGCGCTGCATTCCACCCTGCGCGCCTCGCCGCCCGCCGGCAGCGTCACGAAGAACCGACCACGCTGCTCCTCCTCGAAGGTGCCCGGCCCCTGATAGGCGGCAAACGGAATCATCGTGCGCAGGAAGCCGGGCGTGGGCTCCACGTCCAGCTGCGCTTCGGTCACGGTCATCAGACCTTGGGAGAGCGTGAACTCCCGCGCGTCGCGCATCGTCGCGCAATATTCATCGAGCGCGCGGTCGCTCTCGGGGACATCCTCTCTGAGGCGCGCCAGCACGTCGCGCCAGTCGGCGCCCGGCTCCATCTCGGCCGCGATGCGCTCCAGCTCTTCAGTCGCCTCGGCGCGCAGCTGCTCGCCGTAGCGCAGCAGCTCGTCGGCGCTGTCGCGGATCATGTGCGCGGTGTGCAGCTTCCGATCGAAGAGCTCACGACCGATGGCAAAGCCGTCGCCCGCGTCCTCCTCCATCAGCGCGAGTGCATCGCCGAACTCCAGCAGCGCCTGCACCGCGGCTGCGCGCGCCTCGGCCAGCTCCGTGGGATCGAGCGCGGAGAGGTCGATTTCCCCGTCGTCGAGACCATCACGAACGAGCGCCACTCCTCCGGGGATCATCGAGCTGCCGAGCGCGATGAGCGGACGCGCCGGCTCGGTGAGTGCGTCTATCGCACGCAGGAGAAAGTCGGGAAGCGCGCGAAGCCGCTGCAGCAGCTCCGCCGCGCGGCGCGACGGGTCCTGCGAGCCGCGCGCGAGAAGGAGGTGCAGGCCGTTGAGCGCGTGCGCGAGATGAAAAGCCGGATTGAAGGCGAACGGCCGCTCGCGCTCGAAGAGGAGAACCCAGTGGCGGGCGTCGTGCAGCGCCGCGGTGCGGTCTATCTCCTCGTCGAGCGTATCCGCTTCGACTTCCTCCAACGCCGACGTGTAGCTGCGCAGCGCAGCCAGTTGCTCGCGCACTGACTGCGCATCGTAGCGCGCGAACTCGCCCGCCAGCTCGTGCAGCCCGGCGAAGGTGGCCTCCACTGGATCGAGTCTCCAGCGGAGGTCCATGTAACCGTCGAAAACGTCCTTCAGCGACTGGGTCACGCGTCGGCGGGCGTGCGCTGGAAGTCGCTCACCATGGCGCGAAGCTCCTCGTCGCGCAGAACGCGGCTGAGCTGCTTGGCGGCGTCGAAGATGTGCTGGCAGAGCTCCTGATCGGTGGAGTCGAATCCATTCTCCTCGAGCCAGTAGCGCACGTTGGAGAGACCGGACACGGGCGAGATCTCTATTCGCTGCGCCAGGCCGAAGTCGCCCGCCGGGACGCCCGAGTAGATCCTGTCGGCGAGCCACGCGTGTCCCTTCCGCCGAGCCTTGATGATCGCCGCCGCGTGCACCCCGGTACCCGTGCGAAACGCGTCGTCGCCGAGCACCGGATAGCTGGGCGCGATCGGAACGCCGCACGCGCGCGAGGCGAGAATCGAATACTCGGGGAGCTTCGCGAGGTCGTGCTGATGAGCGCCGAGCAGCTTGAGGTTTATGAGCAGGAGATCCATCTCCGCATTCCCCACACGCTCGCCAATGCCGAGCGCGGTGCCGTGCACGCGGTCCACACCTTCCTCTATCGCGGCGAGGCAGTTGGCCAGGCCCAGTCCACGGTCGCGGTGGCCGTGCCAGTCGAGCTTCACATCCTCCCCGCTCGGCTCCGCGATCTCGGCGCGGACGAAGCGCACGAGCGCGCGAACGCCGTCGGGCGTGGCGTGACCGACGGTGTCGGCCAGGCAGAGGCGCCGCGCGCCCCAGCGGATGGCGTTTCCGTAGAGCGCCTTCAGCGTCTCGGGATCGGCGCGGGTGGTGTCTTCGGTGACGAACATTACCGGCAGTCCTTCGCGCACCGCGAAGGTGACTGCCTCCTCGCTCACCTTCAGCATCCGCTCGAGCGTCCAGTCTTCGGCGTAACGACGGATGGGAGAGGAGCCGATGAAGGTGGCCGCCTCGATCGGGATCCCCGCCGCCTGCGAGATCCGCGCGATCGGCTCGACATCGCTCAATACCGTGCGCGCTGCACAGTTCGGAGCCAGCGGGAGATCGTTGCGTGCGATCTCGAGGGCGAGCGCGAGCGCGTCGTCGCCGGCGCGACCGCCGGCGCCGGGAAGTCCTATATCCGCGGCGGCTATTCCGAGCTCCACCATGAGATGGATGAGGCCGAGCTTGTCCTCGAGCGCCGGGTTCGTCACCGACGGGCACTGCAGACCGTCGCGCAGCGTTTCGTCGTTCAGCTCCACGCGACAGGCAGACCAGTCGAATCCGCCCT
>DASSOX010000093.1:0-3697 GCA_035700125.1 Gemmatimonadaceae bacterium | reverse complement strand
ACGGCGGCGCTCCGCGGCGCCGTGGTATCTGCAAAGCTAATCGGAGTGGGCGATCCCTGGCGCGAAATCGGAGGACGGACGGGAATGCCCGGGTGGTCGGTAGCGCGGCGTCACTCTTCCCTCAGCGCTATGGCGGGGTCTATCCGTGCCGCCCGTCTGGCCGGGAGATAAGCGCCGACTATCGTCACGGCGCCCAGCAGGATCGCTACCGCGACGAGCACCACCGGATCGGTAGCGCTGATCCCGAAGAGGAGACTCCGCAGGACACGAGTGAGCGCCAGCGCGCCCCCCAGACCAACGAGCACTCCGAGGCCAGCGAGCATCATTCCCTGCTCGAGCACCAGAGCGAAGACGCGGCGCGCCTGCGCTCCGAGTGCGATGCGCACGCCGATCTCGCGCGTCCGCTGAGTGACGGCGAAGGCCATCACGCCATAGACGCCCAGCGTCGAAAGCAGAAGCGCTGCCGCCGCGAACCCGCCGAGCAGGAGCATCCTGAAGCGCGGCTCGGCTACCGCAGCGGCCCTGTTCTCGGAGATCGAGCTGATCTCGGGGAGGGGAAGCTGCCTGTCCGCTACTCTGATCTCACCGCGGATCGCGGCCGCAACGCCCGAAGGAGCGTCGGCGGTACGAATCACCAGGGTCATTCCTGGCAACGGCACCTCGCGGTACGGCAGGAACATGATCGGCCCCGGCTCGGCATCGAGCTGCACATCCCGGATGTCGCCGACCACGCCTACCACCGTGTGCGGAGTTCCGTCGGTGCCGCCCCAGAAGATGCGTTTGCCGATGGCGTCCTGGCCCGGCCACAGCCGGCGCGCCATGCTCCGCGTGATCACTACCGGTTGCACGCTCCCCGCACCATCCGACTCGGTCAGCACTCGGCCCTGCAGGAGCGGTATCCCCATGGCGCGAAAGTAGCCCGGCGTGACGCTGCGCCACCCAGCCTGCATGAAGCCGCCCGCGGGAGCATCGGAGGCGCGATCCTCAGGGGTCACGTCGTTGCTGAATCCCCACTGACGCAGCGGGTCGGTGCTGGTCGCACCAACGTACTGAACGCCGGGGATGCCTGCGATGCTGGTGCGCACATTATCGAAGAACGCCGTGCGCTGCTGTTCGGAGTACCGCTCATCAGGTAGCTCGAGTGGCACGGTGAGAACGTTCGAGGCGTCGTAGCCTGTCGGCACCGCCTGCAATCGGAGGAAGCTTCCGAACATCAGGCCAGCGCCGACGAGCAGCATCATGGCCAGCGCTACCTGCACCACGACCAGCGTGCTGCGAATGCGCGCGCGGCCGCGCGAGGACGTGCGGCGCGTGCCATGCTCCAGCACCGTGTGGAGATCGACCCGCGACACGCGCATGGCGGGCAGGAGGCCGAAGATCACGCTCGTCAGCAACGCCAGGAGCAGAGTGAAGACGACGACGCGCGAGTCCATGCTCACATCGCGGAGCCGCGGGACGTCCACCGGCCCAAGAGTGCGTACGAGTGCGATGGACCACGAAGCGATGCCAAGTCCCACCGCCGCGCCGAGGAGACCCAGCAGAAGGCCTTCCGTGAGGAGCTGCCTCGTGAGTCGTCCGTGGCTCGCACCGAGTGCCGCGCGAATTGCGAGCTCCGCCTGCCGTGCGCTCCCACGAGCGATCAACAGGTTCGCGATGTTGGCACACGCCATCAGAAGGAGAAAACCCACCGCGCCGAAGAGAACGAACACCGCGCGCTCGAGCCGCGGGCCGATCATCCAGTCGGCGAAGCTCGCAAGACGGGCGCTCCATCCGGCGTTGGTCCGCGGATGTTCTGTGCCTATCCCCTCGGCAACTCTCCGGAGATCCGTGCTGGCCCGGTCGAGGGTGATGCCCGGCCCCAGACGGGCGATCACCGTGAGATCGTGCTCGTCGCGATCGCGCGCGGGGTCGAGCACCAGCGGTACCCAGAGCTCCGCTGGGTTCGGGAAGGCGAAGCTGTCGGGCATGACGCCGACCACGGTGTAGCGTCTATCATCGAGTGTGACACCGCGACCGATGAGCGCCGGATCGGACCCGAAGCGATGCACCCAGAGATCGTGCCCGATCACCACGACATGATTGTCGTGGCCCGGCCGATCCTCCGTCGTGGTGAACGCGCGGCCGAGCGCGGGGGCTACGCCGACGAGGGGGAAGAGACTCGACGTAACGGCCGCACTCTGGATTCGTACCGGTTCACACGCGGTCGCGCCCGGCGCGCAGCCGTCGGTGAGTACGAGGCTGCGCTTCGTGTCGCTGAACGCGGCCATCTCCATAAAAGAGCGATTCCTCTCCCGCAGGTCGAGATACGTCGCGTCGGACGTCAGGAAGTCGCCGCCGTGCGGATTCACTTCCCAAACGCGGACCAGGCGATCAGGGTCGTGGAATGGAAGGGGACGCAGCACCACCGCGTTCACGATACCGAAGATCGTCGTCGTCGCGCCGATCCCGAGCGCGAGGGTGAGCACGGCCACCGCGGCGAAGCCGGGGCTCCGTCGCAGCGCCCGAAGAGCGTGACGCGCATCCTGCAGCACGTTCTCGATCATCCGACCCTCCGATGAGCGTGAGCCACGTCGAGCGTGATCATGCCCTCGCTACTCGCTCCGCAGAGCGATGGCGGGGTCCACCCGGGCTGCCCGGCGCGCCGGAATCCAGTTCGCCAATAGCGCCACCGCGGCGAGCACGATCGCCACACCCACGAACGTGAGCGGATCGGTTGCGCTCACGCCGTAGAGGAGCCTGGAGAGCACGCCCGCGAGCGCGAGCGCGCCAGCGAGGCCCGCCCCCAGCCCAGCGATCGCCGGTCGCATCCCGCGCGCCACCACCTCGTGAAGCACCTGCGTTCCTCGCGCGCCCAGCGCCATCCGCACGCCGATCTCGTGGGTGCGCTGCCCCACCACATACGACATCACACCGTAGATCCCGATCGCCGCGAGCACCAGCGCGCAGAGCGCGAAGGCACCCAGGAGCAGCATGTAGAAGCGGGGTTGGGCGACCGAGTCGCCCATGAGCTGGTCTATCGTGCGCGCCTGGTAGATGGGAACATTGGGGTCGATGGCGCGGAGTCGTTCCCGGATGGAGCTCAGAAGCGCTTCGCTGTTGGGCGAGGCCGTGCGCACGGCGATGCTCATGAAACTCACCGGCATCTGACTGTGCGACAGGAAGATCTCCGGTTTAGTAGCCTCGCCCGGGCCGAAGTCCCTGGTATCCGCCACCACGCCGACCACAGTTCCACCCGCCCGACCGCGACCGAGGCCCAGACTGGTTCCGACCGTGATCTCGCGACCCAAGGCATCTTCGCCCGGCCAGTACAGCCGTGCAGCAGTCTCGTTCACGACCACGGCGCGTGGCGCTGTCGCGTTGTCCACGTCGGTGATCGGACGCCCCTGCAGCGTGCGAATGCCGAGCACGTCGAAGTAGCCGGGCGTGACGACGCGGATCTGCGGCGAGGCTAGCGCGTCCTGTTCATCGGACGAGAGCAGTCGACCGTCCAGCTCGTGAACGGAGATCTGGTAGCTGAAGTCGGTGAGCGGCAGACCAAAAATTCCGCTCGCGGACGCGACTCCGGGAAGCGCACGCACGTCGGCGAGAAATCGGGTGAAGAACGCGTCGCTCTGTTCGGGCTTCGAATAGGTGGCGTCGGGAAGCGACAGATTGAACGTGAGAACGTGCTCGGTCCGGAATCCTGGATCGGTCTGTA
>DASSOX010000092.1:0-8134 GCA_035700125.1 Gemmatimonadaceae bacterium | reverse complement strand
GAGGAAGACGTTGCTCCGCGCCGACGGCGGCGCGCCGGGGCCGGCACCCTCGGGCGCGAATCGGGCCAGCTCAGGTGTGCGGTCGGCCGAGCGCTTGTCGTCGAGCGCCGACCAGGTGCGCGCGTTGCGCAGGAGGATGCGCAGGTCGTCTACCGAGCCGGTGACGGCGGCCGAGAGGGCGGCATCCCACACCAGCCGGCGCTCGCCCAGGGCGCGCGCCACGCGCTCGAGGGCGGCGGCCACCGAGGCGATCCCCTCGCGGCGCGACATGGTGGCACTCCCCCGCAGCATGCGCGCGTTGCGCGCGAAGGCGGTGGGCTCGGGGCCGCCCGAGCCGCCCGAGGCCACGAGCGAATCGAGCCGCTCGATGTACTCGTTCGCTTCCACGATGAAGAAGTCCAGTACGCCTGCCGACGAGCTCATTCCGACTCCATGTCTCTCAGTTTACGACCGCTCGCCGCTCCGGTCATTTCGCGCGCGCAGCATCCATCGCCGCGCTCATCTCGCGTACCGACTCCACCAGCCCCACGAAGATGGCCTGGCTGATGATGGAGTGGCCTATGTTCAACTCCTCGATCTCCGGGATTGCCGCCACCGGTCCAACATTGCGCACCGTGAGCCCATGGCCCGCGTGCACGGCGAGTCCCAACCCGGCTCCCGCCGTTGCCGCCTCGCGGAGTGCCAGCAGCGTTTCCCGCGTCCCACCGGAGTTGGCGTAGGCTCCCGTGTGCAGCTCGATGGCATCGGCACCCAGGTCGCGGGAGCGCTCCACCATCTCGCCGGCGGGGTCTATGAATAGACTGACATGGAGCCCCGAGCGTTTCAGCCGTTCGATCCCGCTCGCCAGGCGCACCGGGTCGCGCGTGACATCCAGGCCGCCCTCGGTGGTAACCTCCTCGCGCCGCTCGGGTACCAGAGTGACCTGGTACGGGCGGAGACGCTCGGCGATGTCGAGCATCTCCTCCGTTAGCGCCATCTCGAGGTTGAAGACCGTGCGGATCTCGCGCGACAAACGGATCACATCTTCGTCCTGGATGTGACGGCGGTCCTCACGAAGGTGCGCGGTGATCCCTTCGGCGCCCGAGTCCTCGCAGAGGAGCGCCGCGGCAACGGGGTCCGGCTCGTCGGTGCGCCGCGCCTGGCGAAGCGTGGCTACGTGGTCGATGTTGATATAAAGACGCTGGTGGCTTGCTGGCATTCACACTCGAAGTTAGGTTCGCCCTCGACAACTCTGGGAGTCATCCACGTGAAACGTATCGCCCTACTCCTTCTGGTGGCTGTCGCCTGCCGGAGCGCGCCCACGCACACCAACCCCACCACCGGAGCGGTGCAGCTCACGGGTGCCGCCTCGCCGCGTGAGGCCGTGCAGTCGTTCCTCGGTGCGGTAAAGTCCCAGGACCTGCAGGCGATGTCCGTGATCTGGGGCACCTCCAAAGGCCCCGCGCGCGACCAGATGGAGCGCGCGCAGCTCGAGCGGCGTGAGCTCATCATGCAGTGCTACCTCACGCACGACAAGTTCGACATCCAGAGTGACACGCGTACCGGTGAGGGCCTTCACAAGCTCGGAGTCTCGCTCACCAAGGGCAACATCACCCGCCAGACCAACTTCGTGACCGTGCAGGGACCGTCGGAGCGCTGGTACGTGCAGGACGTCCCGCTGGAGCCCGTCAGGGATCTCTGCGCCACGCCCTGATCGCGGTAGTTGCCGGGAACGCCGGGGCCCTCCCGCGCGTTAACTCTCCGTGAGCTCGATGAGAACGCCGCCGGTTGCGCTCGGGTGGAGAAAGGCGATCCGCTTTCCCTCCGCTCCCAGCCGCGGCGTTTCATCGATGAGCTTCACACCGGCCTCGCGGCAGCGATCGAGTGTCGCGTCCAGATCGTCCACCGCGAAGCAGATGTGATGGATGCCGGGGCCGCGTTTGGTGATATACTTGTCTATCGGCGAACCGGGCTCGGCTGGCTCGAGGAGCTCCACCAGCGATTCGCCGGCGGCGAGGCCCGCTATACGGGCGCCGTCGGAATCGTCGAGCGGAACCTCGTCCAGGCCGAGTACGTCGCGATAGAAGGGAAGCAGCCCGTCGAGCGCGCGTACGGCGACGCCGATGTGAGCGATTCGGGTGCCGCGGCGGGTCGGTGGAGACATTGGCATTGCCGTTCGTGGGCGGAGTGAAGCCGCCCGTTTTAGCGACAGGGCGATCCAGGTCGCCAGGTACATAAACGTAGACGCTGGAAACTTAACAGTGACTCCGCGCAGCGCGGCGTCAGAGAGGGAGTGATTGACATGTCGAATGCGGTTGCGGTGACGGACGAGACCTTCGAGCAGGAGATCGAGAAGCACGAGGGATTGGCGGTCGTGGACTTCTGGGCCACCTGGTGCGGTCCCTGTCGTCTCGTCGCCCCCATCCTCGACCAGCTCGCCGCCGACTACAACGGTAAGGCGAAGGTCGCGAAGCTGGACGTGGACTCGAATCCATCCACGTCCACGCGATTCAACGTGCGCTCGATTCCGACGATCCTCTTTTTCAAGGAGGGGAAGCTGGTCGACACGGTGATCGGTGCCGTGCCGAAGGCGAAGCTGGCGTCGAAGTTTCAGGAGCACGCCGGGTGAGGGAGCGCGCGAAGTGCTCGCACGGCGGTTGGTGAGACAGACTGCCGGGGCACGCAATTCGGTCGCAAGAAGAGAGGGCGGGGAGCCGGCGACGGCACCTCGCCCTTTTTGGGTGACCGGGAGCGGTCTGGCCGGAGACGTCCGGCCACTGGCAGTCGCTGACCGCTCGATTGCGGAGCGAGTCGTTCTCGAGTAGTCGTCATCGTCGGCGGCCGGCGAGCACGCGACTGCCAACGACGCCATACTTACTGCGGATGGCACGGGTGCGGATTCAGGCATTAGGTCCGCCCGAGGCACATCCGCCTACTCCTCCGCATCCCGCTCGAGCCGCGCCCCTGATGCCAGTAGCCCCCGGCCACCTCTACCTCGTTTCCACGCCGATCGGCAACCTTGGCGACTTCTCGCCGCGTGCGGTCGAGACGCTCGCGAGCGTGGCGCTAATCCTCGCCGAAGACACTCGACACTCGCGCCGACTCCTCGACCACTACTCCATCCGCACACCCACCGCCTCGTACCACGAACACAACGAGGCGCGCACGGCTCCTCGCATCGTGGAGCGCTTGCTCGCTGGCGAGAGCGTGGCCCTCGTCTCCGACGCGGGCACTCCGCTCCTCTCCGATCCGGGCGAGCGCCTGGTGAACGCGGCAATCGAAGCAGGCATCCGGGTAGTCCCGATCCCCGGCGCTTCCGCGCTGCTCGCCGCGCTCGTCGCTTCGGGGATGGATGCGACTCGCTTCACTTTCTTCGGATTTCCCCCGCGAAAGGGGCGCGAACGGGCTAACTTTCTTGCTGACGTCGTCCGGTTGCCGCACACGGCCGTGCTCTACGAGGCGCCTGGCCGGGTCGCGGCCACGCTCGAGGAGCTGGAGGCAGCGGGGGCCGGGGAGCGGCGCGTAGCGGTGGCGCGCGAGCTCACGAAACAGTTCGAGGAGTTGCGCAGGGGAACGGTGGCGGAGCTGGCACGGTATTACCAGGACTCGCCGCCACGCGGTGAGGTGGTGATGGTCGTGGCCGGCGGCGAAGTCCGAGAGTCGGTGCTCGATGAGGACGCTCTTCGCAACCGAGCGAGCAAGTTGCTGGCGGAGGGGATGAGTGCGCGCGATGTGGCTCGCATCCTCGCCGCCGAACACGGCCTCTCGCGCAACGACGCATACCGCCTCGCGCAGGAGGCCGGATCTGTGGCCGCGCCGAGCGAAGCGGCCAGCGAATCGGAGTAGTGTTCCAGGTAGTGTCCCACGTGAAGCAGCACCGCGCACAGGCAGGCCAGATGTTACGCACAGCCCTTCTCGCCATAGCGCTCGTCGCACTACCCGCCGCGCGGCCCGCGCCGGCGCCATCCGAAAGGGCGCCGTCCGAAGACGGTCTGCGCATGACGATCGCGCGGCTCCAGTACGATGGCGGCGGCGACTGGTACGCCAACCCCTCGAGTCTCCCGAATCTCCTCGAGGCGATCGCCACCCGCACCTCGCTCCACGTGGAGCGCACGGAAGCGCGCGTGACGCTGATGGACGACAAGCTGTGGGACTACCCGTTCATCCACGTCACGGGACACGGCAACATCCACTTCAGCGACGCCGAGGTGCAGCGGCTGCGCGAGTACCTCGAGCGCGGCGGCTTCATCCACTTCAGCGACAATTACGGGATGGACGCGAGCTTCCGCCGCGAGATCAAACGCGTTTTCCCCGACCGGCCGCTGGTGGACGTCCCGCTCTCGCATCCGATCTACCACGTGGTGTACGACTTTCCGAAGGGCCTCCCCAAGATCCACGAGCACGATGGCAAGCCGGCCGAAGGACTCGGCATCTTCCTCGGCGATCGTCTCGCTGTCTTTTACGACTACCAGTGCGATCTCGGTGACGGGTGGGAAGATCCGGACGTGCATCACGATCCTCCCGCGAAGCACGAGGCCGCGCTCCGCATGGGCGTGAATCTCTTCGTCTACGCGGTAACGAGCCGCCCCGTCTCGTGACGCTCGCCCAGCTCGTAGGCCGCGAACGCTCGCGACTCGGCATCGCGCTCGCCGCGCGCGGGGTCGCGCTCGCGCTGGCGATCCTCGCTCTGGTGATCGCGGCCGGCGTGTTTCTGCTCGGCGATGCGCGCTGGATTCGGCTTCCGGCCGTCCCGCTTCTCGCCTGGGCGCTCGCGCTCCTCGGTGTGGCGGCGGCACTCTGGTGGGCACAGCGTGATGCGCGGCGCAGCGCCGCCGAAGACAGTATCGCGCGCGCGATCGAGAGCGAGCGCTCGCTTCGCGCCGGCTCGCTGCGCGGCGTGCTGGAGGCGGCGGACAGCGGCGAGCTGGGTGCGCACGCGGCGAGCACACTCGCGGCGCGACTCGGTTCGTCGGGCTCCATGCTCGCTCCCGCGCTCCACCAGCGCGCGCTCAAACGCGGAGCACTCGCGCTGGTCGCGGCGCTGGCGGCGTTCGTGTTCCTCGGTGCAGCTCGATCGCGTGCGCCCGACGGCTGGCGCGCGATCCGGCATCCCGTGGGCGCGCTGACGGGCGGCATCCTGGCACCGCTCCGGATCGTGGACGTACCGGGCTCGGTGATGCGCGGCGAGAAGCTGCGCGTCACCGTGAGCGCACCCGAGCGGCGCGATGTCACGCTGCACCTTCGCGCCACGGGGAAGCCGTGGAGCACCGTAGCGCTTCCGGTGAAGGGCGGATCGGCCGCCACGCTCCTCGGGCCCATGGACGCCGACGTCGCGATAGTCGCGAGCGACGGGCGCGTTTCGAGCGATACCGTAACCATTCGCGTAACCGACCGCCCCTTCGTGGGCGACGTGGCGATTCGCGCGACGTATCCCGCCTACCTCGGCCGACCGGCGGAGACGATCCCCATCGGCGAGTCGGTGCCCGTACCGCGCGGTACGGCGCTCGCCGTCTCGGGGCGCGCTTCGACCGCGCTCTCCAACGTGGGACTCGTGAGCGAGCGCGATACGCTCACCCTCGACCCCGACGGTCACTCCTTCTCCGGCCGGCTCCGTGCGCTGCGCAGCGGGCGCTGGAGCTGGTATGCCGCCGGGTCGCAGGGGCCCATCGCCGACCTCCCCGCGCCGCTCGAGCTCGAGGTGATTCCGGACTCGGTGCCGCACGTGGAGATTCTCTCGCCCGCGAGCGACACGGTGGTGCTGGCCGATGCGAGCGTCCCCATTCGCGCGGCAGCGACCGACGATCACGGGCTCGAGTCGGTGGTGCTCGTGAGCCAGCGGCGGCTCGCGAACGGGAGCGTCATGCCCGACGTCGTGCAGCCGCTCGGCGCTCCGCGCGCGCCCGCGTGGAGCGGAGCTCCGTCGCTCGAACTGGCGCCCCGCGGGCTCCAGCCGGGCGACGAGCTGCTCGTGAAAGTCGTGGCAACCGACAACTCGCCGTGGAAGCAGAGCGGAGCGAGCAGGGAGCTGGTGCTGCGCGTTCCCACGTTGAGCGAACAGCGCGAGCGTGCTCGAACGCTGGCCGATTCGACGGTGGCGCGCCTCGATGCGGCCGCGAAGACGGAGCGCGACCTGGCGCAGCGCACCGACGAAGCTGCGCGCTCGCGCGCGGACCGCGCAGCGACTCGTTCGACATCGTCCGATTGGTCGGGCAGCGACGCGGCCGCATCCCAACCGCGGTCGATGTCGTATCAGAGCGCGGAGCAGGCGAAGACGCTCGCCGAGGAGCAGCGCGACCTCCAGCAGCGCGTGCGGCAGGCGCAACGCGATGCCGCCTCCCTTCGGGATCAGCTCCGCGCGGCGGGCGTGCTCGACTCTTCGCTCACGCAGCAGCTGCGCGACGTACAGCGCCTCCTCCAGGACGCGCTCACGCCGGAGCTGCAGCAGCAGCTCTCCGACCTCATGAACGCCAGCAACAAGCTCTCCGCCGAAGACACGCGGCGCGCGCTCGCCAATCTCGCGCGGCAGCAGGAGCAGCTCCGCGAGCAGTTGGAGCGGAGCGCGGAGATGCTCAAGCGCGCGGCGCTCGAGGGGTCGCTGCAGACGCTGCACGATGAGGCGCGCGAGATCGCTCAGCAGGAGCGCGCCACCGGCGATTCGCTCGGGCGCGGCCAGTCGCGCGCGGACTCCGCCTCCGCGAGGCGTGCGCAGGAGCTGAGCGAGCGCTCAGCCAAACTCTCCGACGATGTGACCCAGCTCTCGCAGCGCCTTAAGAAGGAGCAGGCGGAATCGGGCCCGCGCGACCTGCGCGGCGCGCCCGAGCGTGCGGACTCCTCGGCGGCGGCGATGAAGCGTGCCAGCGGTTCTCGCGAGAGCGACCAGACGCAGCGCGAGCAGGATGCGCGGCAGCGGGAGCAGCAGTCGCAGTCGCAACAGCAGCAGTCACAAACGCAACAGGCGCAGTCGCAGCAGGAGCAGCAAACGCAGTCACAGCAACAGCAGCAGGCGCAGGGTCAGCCGGCGGCCGCGCAGCAAGCGCAGCGCGCGCAGTCCGCCGCCGAGGCGGCGCGGCAGATGGAGCAGGTTGCCCAGCAGCTGGGCCAGGCGCGCAAGTCGCAGATTGACGAGTGGAAGAACCAGATCACCTCGGAGCTCGACCGCTCGATCCAGGAAACGATGCAGCTCGCGCGAACGCAGAAGGAGATCGCGCAGCGCGCACAGCAGCCGCAGGGTCAGGAGCAGGAGCTGAAGGCCGACCAGAGCGCCGTGCAGCAGGGGGTGGACAAGGTCCAGGAGCGCCTGCAGAAGGCGGCCCGGCAGTCGGCGCACATCTCGGCGCAGTCGCAGGGCGCGGTGAGCTCGGCGAAGCGTAGCGTGCAGGAAGCCACCAGGCAGGTGGCCGAGGGCGAGACGCCCGGCTCCTCCGGCCAGCGCGGTCTTGGACGACAGGAGACCGTGGACGCGATGGCCGATGCCGCGCAGGCGCTCGAGCGCGCTGCCGCGGCGATGATGCAGGATCGCGCGCGTGCCGCCAACGGGCAGTCGGCCTCGGGCTTCGCCGAGATGGTGGAGCGGATGCAGGAGGCCGCGAAGCAGCAGGGTGGTGTGAATCAACAGTCGGCCGGACTCCTCCCCATGCCGGGCGCGCAACCCACGCAGCAGATGCTGGCGCAGGCGCGAGAGCTCGCGCGCCAGCAGCGGCAGATCGCCCAGCAGCTCGAGGGTGGCAACGAAGGGGAGGGAGGTGCTCGCGCCGCGCAGCTCGCGAAGGAGATGCGCGACATCGCCCGTTCGCTCGATCGCGGCCGCGTGGACCAGCAGCTCCTCGAGCGGCAGCAGGGCCTCTTCCACAAGCTGCTCGATGCGGGACTCACCTTGCAGAAGGACGAGCGCGAGGACACCGGCGAACGCGAGTCGCAGACGGCAGTCCACGACGAATCGGTAACCACCGGCACGCAGTCGAGCGGCCGCACGGTGGAGCGCTATCGCGAGCCGGGTTGGCGCGAGCTCAAGGGGCTCACCGCCGACGAGCGTCGCGCGGTGCTGGAGTACTTCAGGCGAATCAATGCCGAGCAGCCGCCCGAAAATCCCTGAGCTGACGACGGTGGCGGCGTGCGCGTTGGCATGCGCGTTGTCGTGCGTGTTCGGCACGCTCGC
>DASSOX010000091.1:0-44958 GCA_035700125.1 Gemmatimonadaceae bacterium | reverse complement strand
ATGGCCTCGGCCACGTTGTGCGCGCCGAGGCCGCCGGCCACCATGAGGCGCGCGCGCGCCGGGCGTGCCCACCGCGCCGCATCCCGCCAATCGAAGCTGGTGCCCGTCCCACCGAGCTGCCCGGGCACGAAGGCGTCGAGCACGATCACATCGGCCACCTCGTCCAGCTCCGCTATCCGTGCCGCGGCCGCACCCGAGGAGACGCGCACCACCGCCCAGATGGGGAGGTCGCACTCCGTCCGGATGCTGGCCGCGTATTCCGCGGTGGGGTCGCCGTGTAGCTGCACGATGTCGAGCGACGCCGTGCGGGCGGCAGCTGCCACCTCCTCCGGACGCTCGGCCCCGAACACTCCGACGCGTCTCGCCGCGTTGGCCACGGGGGCGAATACCTCGGCTGCCCGCTCGGGCGTCAAGCGGCGTGGGCCGCCCGCGAAGATCGCCCCCACGTACGAAGCACCGAGCGAAACCGCCATTCCAGCGTCCACCGGGCGCGTGAGCCCGCAGAATTTGATCTCGACCGTCAACTTCGACCTCTGCGCCGCACGCTTGCCAGGGCACGCACGGCGCCTTCCGGCTCGGTGGACGCCGACAGACTCGACCCCACGAGCACCGCATCGGCGCCGAGAATCGCGGCGCGCTCCACGTCGTCGGCAGTGCGTATTCCACTCTCCGCCACGGCGGCTGCGCGCGAAGGGATGCGAGGGAGCAGGCGCTCACGGACTTCCGGTTCCATCTCGAGCGTCTCCAGGTCGCGCTCGTTGACTCCGATCACCGGCGCGCCGATCTCCAGTGCCCGATCGAGCTCCGGCTGGGAGCGTACCTCCACCAGCGCATCCAGCCCGACCTCCCTCGCGAAGCCGAATAGTCGCGCCAGCAGCGCTGGTGAGAGTGCGCGAGCGATGAGCAGCGCCGCCGCCGCCCCGGCCGCGCGCGCCTCGAGGAGCTGCAGCTCATCGACGATGAAGTCCTTGCGCAGCACCGGGACGTGCACGGCCGCGCACACCTCGCGAAGATCGTCGAGAGAGCCTGCGAAGTGAGCGGGCTCGGTGAGCACGGAGATCGCGGCAGCGCCGCCGGCCACGTACGCGCGCGCCTGGTCTGCCGCGGCGAGCGCGTTGTTGATCTCGCCCTTCGAGGGAGATCGGCGCTTCACCTCGGCGATGACGGCCACATGCTCGCCGAGGAGCGCGTCATGGAAGCTCGGTGCTGCGGACGCGGCGGGGAGGTCGCGCTCGAGTGCGCGGCTCGCGGCGGGATCGGCGCGCAGCTCGGCGACGCGCGCCATGGACTCTGCTACGATGCGGCCAAGCACGCCTGTCGGGGGTGCCCAGGTCATGGGTGTAGTCTGCGGTATACTTGCACTTCGGTTAATATTCGGCTATAGTGGATTCGGAGTCCCTTCGGGGCGCCGGAGCGATTCCCGCTCCGGCCACTGCTCTCACGAGTGGAGTACAGAAGTATGGCGCTGACGAAAAGACAGAGGGAGATCCTCAACTACCTGGGCTCGTACGCCGAGGAGAATGGCTATGCGCCCAGCTTCGAGGAGATTGCGCGGCAGTTCAACTATAACTCGCTCGCAACGGTCCACGAACATCTGAGCAACCTGGAGCGCAAGGGTTACATCAAGCGGGCCTTCAACGAGAGCCGCGCCATCGAGATCCTCCCCTCCGAGGCCATGCCCCGTGCCGTCGAGCTTCCGCTTCTGGGAAGCGTTGCGGCCGGTCTCCCCATCGAGGCGCTCGAGGTGGACGAAACGGTCCACGTCCCCGAGAGTCTCGTGCATCGGCCCGGTGGGCACTATGTGCTTCGTGTACGCGGGAACTCGATGATCGACGAGCAGATCCGCGACGGCGACTTCGTGGTGATCAACGAGCGCCGCTCGGTAGACAACGGCGAGACGGTAATCGCACTGGTAGACAACACCGCCGCCACCGTGAAGAAGTTCTACCGCGAGCGCGATGGTCGCATCCGGCTGCAGCCGGCGAACGAGACGATGAGCCCGATCTACGTGCACGAGAACGACGTGACGATCCAGGGTGTGGTGGTCGGGGTGATGCGGCAGTACTGAGCCGGCGGGGCCGCGCAGAGCATTTCGCACCGAGGGCCAGGCGCGTCGCGCCTGGCCCTCGGTGCATCACTGCCCTTCGCTCTGTTCTTCGCGTCGCAGCGCGTCGAGCGAGCGCAGCCCCTTCCCTTCGTCCAGCGCGCGCTCCGCTGCGCCGAGTGCTTCGTCGAAGGTGGCGGCTCTGCCGCCCACGTAGATCGCCGCTGCGGCGTTGAGCAGCACGGCGCTGCGTGCGCCGTCGCGCCGTCGGCCGCCGAGCACATCCAGAATGGTGCTCGCGTTCTCCTCGGGTGAACCGCCCGCCAGCTCGCTTTCGGAGCTCGCTCTCAGCCCGAATCGCTCCGGGTCGAGCGTCCACTCGTGCACCGCACCGGCGCGAACCTCCTGCACGCGCGTGCAGCCGAGTGGGGATATCTCATCCATCCCAGGTTCGCCGTGTACCACCATCGCATGCCGGCTGCCGAGCGACGCGAGCGCGCCGGCGAGGAGCGGGAGACGACTCTCCTCAGCGACGCCCACCACCTGTCGTCCCGCCCCGGCGGGATTCGCCAGCGGACCGAGGACGTTGAGCAGCGTCCCGATCGCGAGCTCGCGCCGGACGGGGCCGACGTGGCGCATGGCGGGATGCATGAGGGGAGCGAACATGAAGACGATCCCGGTGCGCTCCAGCGTTCGGCGCATCACCTCGACCGGCACGTCCACTTGCACCCCGAGCGCTTCGAGAACATCCGCACTCCCCGAGCGCGAGGTGAAGGAGCGGTTCCCGTGCTTCGCGACGCGCACGCCGGCACCGGCGGCCACCAGCGCGGCGGCGGTGGAGATGTTGAAGGTCTGCAGCGCGCCGCCCCCCGTGCCGCAGGTGTCCACCAGCGATTCGGGATCGCTGGCGGGCAGGTGCACCATCGCGTTGCGCATCGCCTGTGCGCCGCCGGCGACTTCCTCGGGTGTCTCTCCCTTCACGCGGAGCGCCATGAGGATGGCCGCGATGCGCGCGGGCGTCGCCTCGCCGCGCATTATGACGTCGAAGGCACCCGCGGTCTCTTCGGCGGAGAGCGATTCGCCGGATGCGAGCCGGCGAATCGCGATCCCCAGAACGTCAGTGGGCACCTATCGTCACCAGCAGTCGTTCGGGGAGCGCGGCGTGCACCGTCACCAGCGAGATCACGAGCGCCAGGAGGCGCACTCGTTCTACGTCATCGTCCACGTACACGCCGCGCTTGGCGCGGTTGGTGAGATTCAGCACGCCAACCAGTTCGTCGTGGTACGCGAGCGGGAAGCTGATGAACGACCCGGTAGTGAAATATTCGTCGCCGAGCAGCGGATGCCCGCGCGCCTGCGCCACATCTGTGACGATGAGCGGCTCGCGGGAGGCGGCGACCTTGCCGGCCACGCCGACGCCGATGCGCAGCCGCTGGCCCTCGCCGATGTCGGGTGCCAGCCCCTTCGAAGCGGCGATGTACATCTCGTCGCCGCCGGGGATGCGGAGGATCAGCGAGCAGCGTTGCGCCTGCATGTCGTCACCCACCAGCGCCAGCAGGCCGTCGGCGAGCTGGCGCGGGTCGGCGGTGGCCGCGTCGAGCGAGAGGACGCGGTCTATGAGATAGAGCGTGCGAGTCTTCTGCCGTAGCGTCTCGCTGCGCCGGTGCAGCTCCACGTGCGCCTGCTCCAGCTGACCAACCGCGGCCGTGACCTGTCCTTCTACGGCATCCGCGCGGCGAGTGGCGCGCCGCGCCTCCTCGCGGGCGTTTGCGGCCTCGGTCTCGAGCGCCAGTAATCGCGCAGGTGAGAGAGCGGCGCTCACCGAGGATGGCGTATTGCGCGCTGCATCCAGCTGCCTCTCGACCTCGGCGAGGCGCTTCACGTACTCTCCGTGCACGCGCTGCGTGACATCTTCCAGCGTGTGAACCGCTTCCTCGCGCGCCTCGCGCTCGGAGAAGCGCGCGTACGCCAGCTCGAAGAGTGCCACGTACGGTGCGAAGCGCTCCATGACCCGCGTCCCGAAGAAGCGGCGCGGCTCGAGAAGGGCGACGACTGCCGAGAGATGTCCGTCGGTGGTGACCCCTCGCACGGCCAGGAGGCTCTCCTCGTTGAGCGATGCGGCGATGCCGAAGAGGCGTGCATAGTCGTCCGAGTCGTCGCCCACGTCCACGAACTGGCCGCCGGCAGAGACAGGTACGCGCAGCCGGACCGGGAGGTGATCGAAAGTGGTGTCCACTCGCACGCGCTGCACCCGGCTCCCGTTGGGGGAGCGCCGCTCGGAGAGCATCTGTCGCCGCTCATCGAAGGAGATGAGCGCGATCCGCGCCGAACGATCGACTTCGGCGAGCGCCTCACCCAGCGCCACGAGCGCCACATCCAGGTCGGACGCGGCGGCCAGTGCATGGGCGAGCGACGCGAGTGTGCGAGGCGGCATCTTGCCAGTGGGAACGGCGGAGGGTGGGCGCGGCGCGGGATCGTGAATGTAGAGGCGTAGGTGTTGAACTGTCAATCGTTTCCGGCGCGCAACCTTGCTTGACATGCGAAGGCACGCGGATATGTTCCCATTCTATGGTGGAGCGCACCGTGCAGCTCGTGCTGCAATACGACGGCGCGGGTTTCGCGGGGTGGCAGCGGCAGCCGCGCGAGCGTACGGTGCAGGCGGTTCTGGAAGACGTGCTGGCGCGGTTGTGCGGGAGGAGAGTCGTGGCTACCGGCGCCGGACGTACCGATGCCGGGGTGCACGCGCGGGGACAGGTGGCGAGTGTGAGGGTGGCGCCGAAGTGGATGCCGCGTGAGCTACGCCGGGCGCTGAACGCTCTCCTTCCTCCAGACATCTGGGTTGCCGCGGCGCACGAGATGCGGCCGGACTTTCACGCCAGATACAGTGCGACATCGCGGCGCTACAGCTATCACATCGGTACCGACGACTCGGCGCGCTCTCCCTTCCGAAGGCGCTGGGAGTGGGCGCTCGCGCGGCCACTCGATCGTGCCGTACTCCACTCCAACGCGGTCGCCCTTCTGGGCGACCGCTGCTTTCGTGCCTTCGCCATCCAGCGAACCGCAGGACCGCACGACGAGCATCGCTGCACCGTGCTCCACGCCGCATGGCGCGAGCGCGAGGGAGGGCTCGTCTTCGAGGTCGAGGCGAACCGATTCCTCCACCACATGGTGAGATTCCTCGTCGGCACCATGGTGGACGCCGCCTCCGGGCGGCGCGAGCCGGAGAGCATCGCGACTCTTCTGCGCGCGACCGACAACGCCGATACCTCCGCCCCCGCTCCCCCCCACGGCCTCTTTCTAGATGCCGTCCGTTACCCGAGCGAACTCTATCTGACCCAGGAATGAGACTCTATCTCGACACCGCCGATATCTCGGAGATCCGCTGGGCGCTAAGCACGGGCCTCATCGACGGAGTGACTACCGATCCGTCGCTCCTCGCCGCCGAACTCGCCGACCGCGAGCCCTTCACCCACGTTGGTGAGATTGCCGACCTCGTGGATGGCCCGGTCACCGTGCAGGTTATCTCGATCGAGGCCGACGGGATGTATCGCGAGGGGCGTGAGCTCGCGCGCATCGCCGACAACGTGGTCGTCGAGATCCCCATGATCGAAGAAGGTCTCGTAGCCACTCGTCGGCTGGTGGCCGATGGGATCCGGGTGAACGTGAACCTGGTGTTCAACGCGGCGCAGGCGCTGCTGGCGGCCAAGGCCGGCGCGAGCTTCGTGAGCCCTTTCATCGGGCGCCTCGATGACACCGGCGTGGACGGCACCGGCGTGCTCGCCGACGTGCGCACCATCTTCGATCGCTTCGGCGTGGAGTGCGAGGTCGCGGCCGCGTGTATCCGCTCGGTGCACCGCTTCCTCGACTCGGCGCGCCTTGGCGCCGACTCCGCGGCGATCCCGCCGTCGGTATTGCGCGAGATGATGGTTCACCCTCTCACGGATCTGGGGCTGGATCGCTTCCTCAGTGACTGGAGCAAGCGGATCGCCAAGACCCGCTCCGGAGTCTGAGCATGCTCGTCCGGTTGCTCATCCCGCTGCTGCTCGCGGCCGGATGCGGTGGATCTTCCAGCGACTCGCCATCGCCGCCCGGTGTCGCGGCGTCCGGTCTCACCGTGTCGGTGGCGAGCGCCTCGCAGAGGTCGGGCGCGCTCGCCGACTCGATAGACTCGAGGCGACGCACGCGGATCACCGCCGCGACCGCGTCGGTCGCGCCTTCTGTGGTGACCGTGCAGACCGAGGTGATCGAGCACCGGCCGCAGGATCCCTTCTCGATGTTCTTCGGCGGCGGGGGCGACCGCGTTCTCCCCGGCCTCGGCTCCGGCTTCATAGTGCGCGAGGACGGCGTGATCGTGACCAACGCACACGTCATCAACGACGCCGACTCGATCTCCGTGGCACTCCGCGACGGCACCACCTACGAGGCGAAGCTCCTCGGCAAGGACGAGATCAACGACATCGCCGTTCTCAAGATTCCCGCGAAGGGGCTCCCGGTCGCCACCCTCGGCAACTCCGACAGTCTACTGATCGGCGAGTGGGTGATCGCGATCGGAAATCCCTACGGCTTTCTGCTCGGGAACCCGGAGCCGAGTGTGACGGTGGGCGTGATCAGCGGAACCGGACGCAATCTGGTGGCGCGGTCCGAGGGGAATGCCACGTACGTGGACATGATCCAGACAGACGCCGCCATCAACCCGGGCAACTCGGGCGGTCCGCTGGTGGATGCGGTGGGTGAGGTCATCGGGGTCAACAGCTCCATCTACTCGCCATCCGGCGGCTCCGTGGGACTCGGCTTCGCCATCCCGATAAATCGCGTGAAGCGAGTCACGGAGGATCTCCTCCTTCACGGTGCCATACGGAGGCCCTGGCTCGGGATCGAGCTGAAGCTTCCCGAGACGCAGAACCCCCGGCGCGCGCTGCGCTCCGGTGCAGTGGTCCGCGCGGTGGTGCCTGGCTCACCGGCCGCGCAGGCCGGTCTCCAGCCAGGCGACGAGCTGTTGCGCTCGCGTAATCGAGTCCTGCGAAATCCCTTCGACTGGGAAGCCGAGCGGCTCGATCTCCGCGTGGGAGAGAAGGTGCCGATCCTGGTGCGGCGAGGAGGCCGCCAGTTCGAGGTGAACCTCACGGTTGCCGACCTGCCCGAGGTGAGCGCTCCCAAGGTGCAGGTTCTCAAGGAGCTCGAGCTGGTGACGGTTACGCCGGCCATCCGCGCCGAGCGCGGGATTCGCAGCCGCCATGGCGCGTTGATCTACAACGTGAGCGATCGCGTTTCGCAGGACCTGGGGATCGAGAAGGGCGACGTCATAGTGCAGGTGAACCGCGTACCGATCCAGAATGCCGAGGATGTCGCCAAGGTGTTCGACGCGCTCTCGGGACGGGACGTCGTACGGATGTACTTCGAGCGCGGCGGACGGATCTACTCCACGGATTTCATGATTCGATGATGGACCATACACGATACGCATCTCCGCTCTCCGAACGCTACGCATCGCGCGCGATGGTCGAGCTCTGGTCGCCGCAGCAGCGCCACGCGCTCTGGCGGCAGATCTGGCTCGCCCTCGCCGAGGCCGAACGTGAGCTGGGAGTGGAAGGAATCACGGATGAGGGGATCGCGCAGATGCGCGCGCATCTCTCCGATATAGACTTCGACAAGGCGGCGGCATTCGAGCGGCGCTTTCGGCACGACGTGATGGCGCACGTCCACGCCTTCGGTGACGTTGCGCCGCTGGCGCGTCCGTTCATCCACCTGGGCGCCACGAGCGCGTTCGTCACGGACAACGCAGACCTCATCCTGATGCGGCGCGGCATGTCGCTCCTGCGCGCCAAGCTCGTGGATGTTCTCGCCGCGCTCGCGACTTTCGCGCGCCGCTGGCGCGCCGAGCCCGCGCTGGCGTACACGCATCTCCAGCCGGCGCAGCTCACCACCGTGGGCAAGCGTGCCACGCTCTGGATGCAGGATCTCGTGCTCGATCTCGCGGATCTCGATCACAGGGTCGCCACCCTCCCGCTCCGCGGCGTGAAGGGCACTACCGGAACCCAGGCGAGCTTCCTCGAGCTCTTCGACGGCGATCACGCGAAGGTGGAGCGGCTGGAGCGTCTGGTAGTGAGCAAGCTGGGCTTCGATCATGCCCTCCCCGTCACCGGTCAGACCTACACGCGAAAGCTCGACGCGCAGGTGCTCTCCGTAGTGAGCGGGATAACCGCGAGTGCAGCGAAGTTCGCCGCCGACATTCGCGTTCTGCAGTCGTTCGGCGAGATGGAGGAGCCCTTCGAGACCGAGCAGATCGGCTCCTCGGCGATGGCGTACAAGCGCAACCCGATGCGCTCGGAACGCATCTCCTCGCTCGCGCGCTTCGTCATCTCGCTCGAGGAGAACGCCAACCAGACGCACAGCGTTCAGTTCTTCGAGCGCACGCTCGACGACAGCGCCAATCGCCGGCTGGTGATCCCGGAATCCTTCCTCGCGACCGATGCGATACTGCTGCTGCAGGGGAACATCGCTCGCGGCCTGGAGGTGCATCCGGCGCGCATCCGCAGGCGGGTCGACGACGAGCTCCCCTTCATGGCCACCGAGAAATTGATAGTGCGCGCCGTGCGAGAGGGCGCGGACCGGCAGGAAGTGCACGAGATCATCCGCCGCCACAGCATAGAGGCAGCTCGCGCGGTGAAGGACGGTGCACAGGGAAACGATCTCCTCGAGCGTCTCGCGCACGACCCGGAGTTCGGCCTCTCGCTCGCGGAGATGCGCGACATCACACGGGCGGAGGATTTCGCGGGGCGCGCTCCGCAACAGGTTGACGAGTTCCTTCGAAGCGTAGTCGATCCGATACTGGCTGCCGAGGGAACCAGCACCCGCGAGCCGGAGGCGCTTCGCGTATGACGGCGATGGCTACGAGCGCGCTCCCGCTGAAAAGGCTCGGGAGCGGCAAGGTGCGCGATCTTTACGAGGTGGACGCCGACCGGCTGTTGCTGGTGGCCACGGATCGGGTGAGCGCCTTCGACGTGGTGATGGGCGAGCCGGTGCCGTACAAGGGTGCCGTGCTGACGCAGATCAGCGCATGGTGGTTCGGCCAGCTCGCAGACATCGTGGGCAACCACATGATCTCCGCGGATGCCGATGAGATCATGAGCGCCGTGCCGGCGTTACGCGATCACCGGAGCGAGATCCTGGGGCGCGCGATGCTCTGCAGGCGAGCGCGCGTGTTCCCTGTAGAGTGCGTGGTTCGTGGTTATATTTCCGGCTCGGCTTGGAAGGAATACTCGCGGCGCGGTACGCTGGCTGGCGAACCGCTGAGCGAAGGCCTCACCGAGAGCGACCGATTGCCGCGACCGATCTTCAGCCCCGCGACCAAGGCGGAGGCGGGACACGACGAGAACATCACGATCGCCAGGGTACGCGAGCTGGTGGGCCCCGAGCGGGCCGCCGAATTGGAGCGCCTCTCGCTCGCCATCTACGAGCGCGGTCGGGAGATCGCGGCCGCACGCGGGATCATAGTGGCGGATACGAAGTTCGAGTTTGGCGTGTCTCCGGAGGGCGAGCTGCTCCTGGTGGATGAGGTGCTCACTCCCGACAGCTCCCGCTTCTGGCCCGCCGACCGCTACGAGCCCGGCCACTCCCAGCCGAGCTTCGACAAGCAGCCGCTGCGCGACTATCTGGAGTCGGAGCGCCAGGCGGGGCGTTGGAATGGCGACGCCCCCCCGCCTCGCCTTCCAGAGGAGGTCGTGCGTGCCACGAGCGAACGCTACAGAGATGCGTATCGGCGAATCACGGGATCGGAGCTCGACATCTCGGAGCTGACGTGAGCATCGCGCGCGAAGGACTCATCTTCGTCGCGATCGCGGCCGCGCTGACGGCGGGAGCATTCTGGCTGGCGCTGTCGCGGCGCTCCTGGGCGCTCTGGCTGCTCGCCTTCGTACTGCTCATCGTCGCGCTCTGGGTGGTGTATTTCTTCCGCGATCCGGAACGCACAGGGCCGCGCGGCGAAACGCTGGTGGTCTCGCCTGCGGATGGGCGGGTGGTGATGATCACCGAGGTCGAGGAGCCCGCCTTCCTGAAGTCGAAGTCGATCCGGATATCGATTTTTATGAACATCTTCAACGTCCACGTGAACCGCTATCCGGTGAGCGGCGAAGTGGCGTACCTCCATTACAATCCCGGCAAGTTCCTCAACGCGGCCACAGAGAAGTCGAGCCTCGAGAACGAGCAGATGTCGGTGGGGATCGTGAGCGGAGACCGCAAGATCCTCGTGAGGCAGATCGCGGGCCTCGTGGCGCGGCGAATCGCGAACTATGCCCACATGGGGGATACGGCAACGCAGGGTGAGCGAATGGGCATCATCCGCTTCGGTTCGCGCGTGGATGTCTTCCTTCCAACGGATGCGAAGGTGATGGTCAAGCTGGGTGACACTCCGGCTGCGGGGACCACGGTTCTCGCGGAGCTGACGCAGTGAGATCACCAGCGCTTCCGCGACCGGACATGCGTCGTGCCGTGGTGCTACTCCCCAACGGCTTCACGCTGGGGAACCTCTTCTTCGGAGTGTTCGCCATAGTCTCCGCCAGCCGCGGTGACTTCGTCTGGGCCGGGTGGTGCGTAGTACTCAGTGGGGTGATGGACGCGCTGGACGGGCGCGTGGCGCGTATGACGCGCACCGGCAGCCGCTTCGGCGTGGAGCTCGACTCGCTCGTGGACGCGGTGAGCTTCGGTGTGGCGCCCGCGTTCATCATGTACTTCGCCGTTCTGAATCACGACGGCTGGGCATGGCTCTTCTGCTTCTTCTACGTGGCGTGCGCGGTGATGCGGCTCGCACGCTTCAACATCGAGCAGGGCGGTCACGCCAAGACTCACTTCCACGGCCTTCCGAGCCCGGCGGCCGGGATGACGCTGGCTACCTACTACTGGTTCAGCCAGACGCCGCTCTACATGCAGACAATCATGAGTGGCTGGCCCTGGCACACGGTGCTGCCGGGAGTGATGCTCGTGCTCGGGCTGCTCATGATAAGCCACGTGATCTACCCCGCCCCGCCCACCGTCAGTTTCCGTAGCGTGAAGAGCATCGCCGTGAGCCTGTTGATCCTCGCGGTGGTGATCGGCGTCCTGTTCAAGCCGCTCTCCTTCGCCTTCCCCGCGCTTCTGGCCTACGTGGCGTACGGGCTGGCGAAGACCTTCCTCTTCGGACTAGTGGACCGTCTTCCCTCCGGAGATCCGCTCCTCGACGAGGACATGGAAGACGATTTCGTGGCGCGTCCGATAGAGCTGGCGGAACGCCCCGGCCGTGAACGCCGCCGCCGGAGCAGACGCGGGCGCGGCAAGAGCGGCCCGCAACCCATACAACGACCAGGTAAAGAGGACGGCTGATGAGCCGATTTCGTGTTTCAGTGAATATCTCGCCCAGGCAGGGGATCCTGGATCCGCAGGGGAAGGCCGTAGCAGAGGCGCTGCACTCGCTCGAATTCGCCGAGGTGCGCGATGTGCGAGTCGGTCGCTTTCTGGTGCTGCAGGTCGATGCAGCGGACGGCGCAGCAGCAAGCCAGCGCGTGCGCGACATGTGTGAAAAGCTCCTGGCCAATCCTGTAGTCGAGGACTATCAGATAGCATTGGTGGAGGAATCGTGAAGTTCGGCATCGTGACGTTCCCCGGCTCGAATTGCGACTACGACGCGCATCACGCGGTGACGGATGCGCTCGGGGCCGAGGCCGTCTATCTCTGGCACAAGTCGCACGACCTCGAGGGAGTGGATGTCGTGATACTTCCTGGTGGCTTCAGCTACGGCGACTACCTGCGTGCCGGTGCGATCGCGCGTTTCAGCCCGATCATGCGCGAGGTGGTAGCCCATGCGCAGCGCGGTGGACCTGTGATCGGAATCTGCAACGGCTTCCAGATCGCCTGCGAGGCTGGCCTGCTCCCGGGCGCGCTCATGCGCAACGCCGGCCTGCAGTTCGTGTCCGAGCCGGTGCGGCTGCGCGTAGAGAACCCCGACACGATGTTCACCAACCGCTACGCGGCGGGCGATATCCTGCGTATGCCAGTGGCACACGGCGAGGGTCGCTACACGGCAGACGCCGAGACGGTCGCCCAGCTCGAGGGCGAGGGGCTGGTGGCCTTCCGCTACGTGAACGCGGCCGGGGAAACCGTGCCGTCGGCCAACCCGAATGGGTCGGTGAATGCGATCGCCGGGATCGTGAGCGCGGAGGGGAACGTGCTCGGCATCATGCCCCACCCCGAACGCGCAGTGGATCCGCTGCTTGGGTCCGCCGACGGACTCGGTATCTTTCAATCGATGATGGCGCACGTTTCGGCGTGACGCGCGAGGGATATATGAATCACTTTCGAATTGTGTCGACGGCTGGCTCACGGGAGGCGACCCCTTGGCGGTGAGCGTCCAGCCGCGGCCGGGCGACCCGGCCATCACCCCGGCACTCGTCGCCGAGCATGGTCTCACCGAGCACGAATACGGGGTCCTCGTAGCGATGCTCGGGCGCGAGCCCACCTTCACCGAGCTGGGGATAGTGAGCGCGCTCTGGAGCGAGCACTGCTCGTACAAGCACTCTCGCCCGGTACTGAAGACGCTCCCCACGCAGGCGCCGTACGTGCTGCAGGGTCCCGGCGAGAACGCCGGCGTGATCTCCATCGGTGATCGGATGGCTGTCGCCTTCAAGATCGAATCGCACAACCACCCTTCGGCGGTCGAACCGTACCAGGGCGCGGCCACGGGCGTCGGCGGCATCCTGCGCGACGTCTTCACCATGGGCGCGCGCCCGATCGCGATGCTCGACTCGCTCCGCTTCGGGCCGCTCGACTCGGCGCGCGTGCGCTACCTCTTCGGTGGAGTCGTCAAGGGGATCGGCGACTACGGCAACAGCGTCGGCATCCCCACCGTGGCCGGCGAGGTGATGTTCGATTCGTCGTACGAGGGGAATCCGCTCGTCAACGCGATGTGCGTGGGGATCATGCACGAGCGCGATCTCATCCGCGCGAAGGCGGAGGGCGTGGGGAATCCGATCATGGCCGTTGGTGCGCGCACCGGACGCGATGGGATCCACGGCGCGTCGTTCGCATCGGAGGACCTGTCTGAGGCGAGCGAGGCCAAGCGGCCGCGCGTGCAGGTGGGCGATCCATTTACAGAGAAGCTCCTGCTCGAGGCGAGTCTCGAGCTGATCGCGAGTGGGCACATCGTAGCCATCCAGGATATGGGCGCGGCCGGGCTCACGTCGTCATCGGCGGAGATGGCGGCGCGCGGCGACGTGGGCGTGACGATCGATGTGAGCAGGGTGCCGGTGCGCGAGGAGGGGATGACGCCCTACGAGATCCTGCTCAGCGAATCGCAAGAGCGGATGCTCGTGGTCGCGAAGCGCGGACGTGAAGACGACGTGCGCGCCATACTCACCAAGTGGGATCTGACGGCCGAAGTGATCGGCGAGGTCATCGCGGAGCCCGTGTATCGCGTCACCGAGGGTGACCGCGTCGTAGCGGAGTTCCCGGGGTCGCAGCTGGTGACCGCTTGCCCGGTTTATTCCCCGGAAGCGCGCGAGAGCGACGCGATTCGCGCGCTTCGTGAGCGCGACGTCACGGCTATCCCGGAGCTGGCGGAGGAGAGCGACTCGGTGTGGACGCTCGAACGACTCCTCTCCTCCCCCACGATCGCGAGCAAGCGGTGGGCTTTCCGGCAGTACGACACCACGGTCAGAACCAGCACCGTCGTACCGCCGGGCGATGGAGATGCCGCTGTCATTCGCGTGCGCGGGAGCGAGAAGGCGCTCGCCATGAAGACCGACTGCAACGGCCGTTACGTGTATCTCGACCCGCGCAACGGCGGGCGCACTGCAGTGGCGGAGGCGGCGCGCAACGTGGCGTGCGTGGGCGGCCGGCCCATGGCGATCACCAACTGCCTCAACTTCGGAAACCCGAAGCGGCCGGAGGTCTTCTACCAGTTCCGCGAAGCCGTAGCTGGCATGGGTGAGGCGTGTCGCGCACTCGGAACGCCGGTCACCGGCGGGAATGTTTCGCTGTACAACGAAAACCCATCGGGCGCGGTGTATCCTACGCCCGTGATCGGAATGATCGGTCTGGTGGACTCGCTCGAGCACGTCACGCGGTCGCGCTTCCCGGAGACGGAAGATGCGATCGTTCTGCTCGGTGAGCCGACCAACGAACTGGGGGGAAGCGAGTATCTCGCCCGCATCCACGGCATCGTGGCCGGCATGCCGCCGCGCTGCAATCTCGAGCGGGAGCGCGCCACCATAGACGCGCTGCTCGAGGCGATCGCCGCTGGCGTGGTTCACTCGGCGCACGATTGCAGCGAAGGCGGGCTGGCGGTGGCGCTCGCGGAATGCGCCATCGGTGATCCTGAGCGGCTGGTCGGCGCCGAAGTAGTGCTCGATGAATGGGGCGACCTGCCGCTTCGTTCACTGCTCTTCGGTGAGGCGCAGGCGCGGATCGTGGTGAGCACGCCGGAACCGCAGCGCGTGCTGGATGTGGCCGCGCGCCACGGAGTGCCGGCCCACACCATCGGCAAGGTGCGCCCACGGAGCGATATGCTGAGCATCACCGCTGCCGGGCGCACGATGGACGCGCCGCTGGCGCGGCTCGCGCGGGCATACCACGACGCGATCCCCCGTCTGATGACGGTGGGAGCGAGCGAGCCCGCGATACTGGAGCAACACCCTAAACCTGCGGAAGTCTGATAAATGTGCGGAATAGTCGGTGTGCGGGGAACGCCGGATGCGGCGGCACTCGCACATCTCGGGCTCTACTCGTTGCAGCACCGCGGCCAGGAGTCCGCTGGCATCGTGGTGGCGGATGACAACGGGACGGCGCACGCGCTCAGGGGAATGGGCCTCGTATCCGAGGCGCTGGAACCCGGGCAGTTCGCCGAGCTTCGAGGCCGTCTCGCCATCGGCCATACGAGATACAGCACGACTGGTTCATCCACGCTCGACAACGCGCAGCCGGTTCTGGTGCGCTTCCGCGGCGGCTACATATCGCTGGCGCACAACGGCAACATAGTGAACGCCACCGAGCTCCGAAGAGAGCTGGAGTCGATGGGCTCCATCTTCAGCTCTACGATGGACTCCGAGATTCTCGTGCACCGGATGGCGCGCTCCGCGTCCGAGGTACCCGAGGAGCGGCTGGCCGAGGCGCTCGACGGCGTCGAGGGCGCCTACTCGCTGCTCGTAGCAACGGGCGACACGCTGATGGCTGTTCGCGACCCGCGCGGCTGGCGCCCGCTCTGCATCGGAACGCTGGGCGATGCGGTGGTGTTCGCGTCGGAGACGTGCGCGCTGGACATGGTGGGTGCGACCTACCTGCGCGATGTCTGCCCGGGCGAAATCGTCATCGCGGACCGAAGCGGGCTCCGCTCCGTCCAGGCTCTCGCGCCGCTGCCGAGCCGGCGCTGCGTGTTCGAGTACGTTTACTTCGCACGTCCCGACAGCAGAATCTTCGGCGGCTCGGTGGACCGCGCGCGTCGCGCCCTGGGTCACCAGCTCGGCCGCGAATGTCCAGCGCCCACCGCCGACCTCGTATTCGGCGTGCCCGACTCCGCCAACGCGGCGGCGCTCGGCTACGCGGAGGAGTCCGGCCTTCCGCTCGAGCTGGCGCTCATCCGGAACCACTACATCGGGCGCACATTCATCCAGCCCTCGCAGGAGGGGCGCGTTCAGAAGGTGAAAGTGAAGTACAACGCCGTGCGCGAGGTGCTGGAGGGAAAGAGCGTGGTGATGGTCGACGACTCCATGGTTCGCGGCACGACGACGCGCGGCCTGGTGTCCATGATCCGCGCCGCGGGCGCGCGCGAGATTCACATGCGCATCGCTTCGCCACCGGTGACTGGCCCGTGCTATTACGGCATCGATATGCCATCGCGCGAAGAGTTGATCGCCGCCAACCTCACGGTGGACGAGATCGCGCAGCGCGTTGGAGTGGATTCGCTCGGATTTCTCTCCCTGGACGGCATGCTCGGAGCGGTCCCCGATGGACCGCACGGTTTTTGCCACGCCTGCTTCTCCGGCGACTACCCCACTCCCCCTCCCACCGACCCGGACAAGTTGCGCTTCGGTTGTGGGTGCTAGGAAACAGGTAGGACGGCAGAAAGTAGTTCGCTGCTTTCTGCTCTCTGCTTTCTCGACAGCGACAATCATCCATCCAAGAGGAGCCTCATCCCAATGTCGTCTCTCGTCTATTTCTTCGGCAACGGCAAGGCTGATGGCACGCGCGAGATGAAGATGGAGCTGGGCGGCAAGGGAGCGAACCTCGCCGAGATGACCAACCTCGGCGTACCCGTCCCTCCGGGCTTCACGATCGCGTGTCGCGCGTGCATCGACTACCTGAAGGATCAGGTGGTGCCGGACCCGCTGCGGGTGGAGGTGGCGGAGAAGCTGGAGCAACTCGAGAAGGCGGCTGGGCGGCGCCTGGGCGATGAGAACGACCCGCTCCTCGTGTCGGTGCGTTCGGGAGCACCGGTGTCGATGCCGGGGATGATGGAAACCATCCTCAACCTCGGACTGAACGACGAGAGCGTGCAGGGCCTCGTGAGTCAGAGCGGGAACGCGCGCTTCGCGTATGACTCGTACCGCCGCTTCATCCAGATGTACGGCGATGTGGTGCTGGGTGTGCCGAGTCAGGAATTCGAGAAGCTGCTCGCGGCGAAGCGGCGCGATGCCGGCGTCGAGACCGACGCGGAGCTCTCCGAAGACGCGCTCCGAAAGCTCGTGGGTGAATACAAGAAGCTGGTTCACTCGGTGACCGGAACCGACTTCCCCATGAACCCTCAGGAGCAGCTCTGGGGAGCCATAGAGGCGGTGTGGAAGTCGTGGATGCTGAAGAAGGCCGTGGACTACCGTCGCCACAACGACATCCCCGAAACGCTGGGGACGGCGGTGAACGTGGTCGCCATGGTGTTCGGCAACATGGGCGATGATTCGGGCACGGGAGTCGCCTTCACGCGCAATCCGTCCACGGGAGAGAAGCGCTTCTACGGCGAGTTCCTGGTGAATGCGCAGGGCGAGGATGTGGTGGCCGGCATCCGAACTCCGCTCGAGATCCAGGAGATGGCCAAGCGTCTTCCGGGAGCGTACGAAGAGCTGCTCGAGACGCAGGCGCGGCTGGAGGAGCACTACCGCGACATGCAGGACATCGAGTTCACAGTGGAGCGCGGGAAGCTGTACCTGTTGCAGACGCGCACCGGAAAGCGAACCGCTGCCGCCGCGGTCAGAATAGCCGAAGAGATGGTGGAAGCAGGACTCATCAACCGCAGCGAAGCACTGCAGCGAGTGCGGGCGCAGCAACTCGACCAGCTGCTGCACCCCATCATCGACCCTTCGGTAGACGCGAAGCCGGTGGCGGTAGGGCTGCCGGCGAGCCCGGGTGCGGCGAGCGGGCGGGCCGTTTTCGATCCTGACACCGCTGAGCAGCGCGGTGCCGAAGGTGAGAGTGTGATTCTCGTGCGTGAGGAGACCACGCCGGAAGACTTCCATGGCATCGTCGCCGCGCGAGCGGTGCTCACGGCTCGAGGCGGGATGACCAGCCACGCGGCGGTGGTGGCGCGCGGCATGGGCAAGTGCGCGGTAGTAGGGTGCAAGGACATCGACGTGGATGCAGAGCACCGCCACTTCAGCGTGAACGGTACGCAGGTGAAGGAGGGCGACTGGATCACCCTCGATGGAGCAACGGGTCGCGTGTACGTCGGCGAGCTCCCCACCGTTCCGAGCGACGTAGTGCGCGTGCTCTCGGGGGCCATGCGCGGTTCCGACTCCCGGATCTACCTCTCGTTCGCGCGTCTGCTTGGCTGGGCGGATGAGGCGCGCACGCTGCGGGTGCGTGCCAACGCGGACACGCCGCAGGATGCGCGCACCGCACGCGCTTTCGGCGCCGAGGGGATCGGGCTCTGTCGCACCGAGCACATGTTCTTCGAGGGCGATCGGATCGTGGCGATGCGGGAGATGATCGTGGCGCGCGACGAGGAAGGACGGCGGCGCGCGCTCGCCAAACTGCTCCCGATCCAGCGCAAGGACTTCGAGGGCATCTTCGAAGTCATGGACGGCCTGCCGGTCACTGTCCGTCTCCTCGACCCGCCGCTGCACGAGTTCCTTCCGCACGGTGCCGAGGACACGCGACATCTCGCCGAGCAGCTCGGAATGCCCGTGGAAGATCTGACGCACCTCATCGAAGTGCTACGCGAATCGAATCCGATGCTGGGCCATCGGGGATGCCGGTTGGGGATCACGTACCCGGAGATCACCGAGATGCAGGCACGCGCGATCATCGAGGCGGCGGTTGCCGTGAAGCGCCGTGGCAAGGACGTGCGTCCGGAGATCATGGTGCCTCTGATCGCCACGGTGAAGGAGTTCGAGAACCAGCGGGCCATCATAGACGCCACCGCTCGGAAGGTGATGGACGAGATGGGTGACAAGGTTGCCTACACCGTGGGTACCATGATCGAGCTTCCGCGCGCGGCGCTCACCGCAGACGAGATCGCGACGCAGGCGGAGTTCTTCTCGTTCGGCACCAACGATCTGACGCAGACCACCTTCGGTCTGAGCCGGGATGATGCCGGGCGCTTCCTTCCCTCGTACGTGGAACGCGGAATCCTCGAGGAGGATCCCTTCCAGGTGGTGGATGTGGACGGCGTTGGAAAGCTCGTTCGCTATGCCGTCACCGAGGGGAGGCGTGCGCGTCACGATCTCAAGATCGGCATCTGCGGGGAGCACGGCGGTGAACCGCACTCGGTGCGCTTCTTCCACGAAGCCGGGCTCAACTACGTGTCGTGCTCGCCGTACCGCGTGCCGATCGCCCGCCTGGCGGCAGCGCGCGCCGCGCTGGCGACGGGAGACTGAGCGCCTCTAGCCGGCGCCGGGCGGTGGTGCTCCGCCCGGCGGTCCAGATGGCGCGATAGGGGGCGGCAGCGGGATCTCGTACACGAAGAACGAGCGTGTGGGATCTTCCCTGCGCAGGAGTGGGAGCGACACGTTGAAGACGGGCACGCCGCCGGTGGTGTGCCCGCTGAACGTGCCCGAGTGCGCGTGTCCGTGAAAGGCGACGGTGCAACCGTAGCGGTCGAGCGGCTCGGCGAGACGATCTGTCCCGAGGTACGGATGGATGATCTCGGGCTCTCCGACCACCGTTGCCAGTATCGGCGCGTAGTGCATCACGGCAATGCGGATCGGCGTGGAGAGCCGCCTGAGCGCCAGCTCGAGCCCCTGCACCTGCGCGATGGTAGTGCCCACGAAGGCCTTCGTCTCGGGCTCGCCGAACGACGTCAGAGTGCCGCGGCCGAAGCCACCCATGTATCCCTTCACGCCGGCGAAGCCGACCTGGTCGAGGAGCTGAAAGCCGTCACCGTCGAGCATGTGAATTCCACGCGACGTGAGCTCGGCGACTCCCTCCACGAACTGGTTGGATTCGTAGTCGTGGTTCCCCAGCACTCCGACCACCGGGATCTTCACGTCGGCCAACTCCCCGGCCACCACCTTGAACTCGGCGAGCTCGCCGCGGCGCGTCATGTCGCCGGCCAGCACCAGGACGTCGGCCCTCACATTGGCCTCGGAGAAGGTGTCGCGAAAGAGGCCCACGTCGCCGACTCCACAGTGAAAATCTCCCACCGCGGCCACGCGGAGCACGCCGGATGCGGGGCGTCGGCGTTCGGGGCCGCGCCAGCTTCCCGGCTGTACTCCCCCGCTCCCGCCGACGGGAGTCGTGCGCTGCTCAGGCGACCCTTGCACGATACTCCGCCACGGCGCGCGATCGCTCATCCCAAACGTCGCTCTCCGCGATTTCCCGAAGGACGGGCAGCTCCTCCGTCTGCCGGATCTCCTCCGCGCGGATGTCGCGGAAGCCCCACTCGTGTATGTCTATCGTGAAGCTGAAGCGCGATATCAGCGTGCCGCGCGTAACGCGCTCGCCGCTGCGTTCGCGACGCACCTCGGTATCGGCGCGCTCGAGCAGCTCGTCGAGCAGCCAGCGCGGCACCCGGTCGCTCAGTTCGGGATACACGTACAGGAAGACGAAGATATGCGAAAGCAGCAGCGGCCAGTGCTCGCCAGTCTTGTCGAGCAGGCGCTGCCAGTCTATGAGCGATCCGACGCTCGCTATGAGATGAACGATGTCGGACATATCCTGGCGGTGACGCTCGTTGATGAACAGCCGATGCCAGATCAGCTCCTCCACGGGCGCGACGCGAACAGGCGTCGCGGCGAGAATCGCCGGAGAGCTGTACGCGTACCAGTCGCGGTCTATGAGCGCCAGCCCGTTGCCCATCCCGAATATCACGTCCACGAAGTGCTTGCCCCTGGTGGCCTTGGCAAGCCAGTGCGGCTGCTCCAGGCGCGCACTCAGTCCGACGTCACGCAGGGCGCGCATCGCGGGGATCACCTGCTCGGGCTCGACGAAAAGATCGAGGTCCTTCGTCTCGCGATAGATTCCGGTATGCGCGTGGATGGCGTAGGCGCCGGCCACGACGTACGGCACCCCGCCGGCGTTCAGCGCGGCGAGCACCTGCTTGTAGAGTTCGCGCTCTTCCTCGGGGATCCAGAACTCGCCGTGTGTTACGGATCTGGTCTCCTGTCGCGAGATGTCGCCAAGCCCGCGCGCGCGCATCACGTCCCTGTCGATCTGACCCATTTTCCCCCCAACCGTCGAGTACGGGTCATTCGGCAAGTCGGGGGCCAGACTCGCCGTACGCTTCACGAATCATCGTCGCGATCTCGAGAGCGTTGGTGGTGCCGTAGTTCGAGTAGCAGTTATTCATGATCACGTGCGTCTCGGCGGCCTTCGTCGCGGCGTCGGTGATGCGTGGCACCCACTCCTCGAGCTCCGCTCGATCGTACAGGTAGCGGAAGCGGTCCACCACCGGCACGCCGGGGCGCTCCCAATCGCTGGCGCGCCGACCGTGGAATCTCACCATCGCGAGACGCGGCGACGTCACCGCCTCGATTGGAGGCACACTGCTTCTGAATCCCTGCGGCTCATCCACCATGACGAAGGGGATCTCGTTACGCTCGAGGAAGTCGAGCGTGCGATCCGCATTGCGCTCGCTGAACCAGCTCGCGTTGCGGAACTCCACTGCCGATCCGAGATCGCCGAGGCGCTCGCGCGCGTCGAGTATGCTCACCCTGTTGTCGTGACCCGGGTGGAACCAGCGCGGATACTGCAGCAGTACGGCGCCGAGCTTTCCCGACGAGCGGAGCGGCTCCATCGCGTCGCGGAAGATCTTCCAGACTTCGTCGTAAAGCTCGGGCGGCAGGTCCTTCCCGTAGATGCGCTCCTTCTCTGCCAACTCTTCGGGGAGCGCATCGCGCAGATCGCGCGGCAGGCGCTGCACCTCGGTCGGCTGCCCGGTCATGAGCGCATGCGCCTTCACGTTGAAGGTGAAATCGGTGGGAGTCCGCTCGTTCCATAGCTCGGCCATCCTGCGGGCCGGGAGCGCGTAGTAGGTGGAGTCCACTTCCACGAGTGAGAAGCGAGATGCGTAGTAGCGCAGCCGCTCCTCCGCGGAATCCACGCCGGGCGGGTAGAAGACGGCTCCACGGATGATCGTAGGATCGGTCCAGGAGGCGGTGCCGAAGCGGATCTCGTGCCCGCGCGGGAGATGGACTGCCTTGCCGGCCTCCAGGCCGGCCTGCTCCGCCCGGGCGAGGGCATCTGCCGGCCCGGGATCGTGCGCGGTGGGGGTGCTCTGACTGGTCATCATCGGGTTGCCTATGCATGAAGCCCGCCTGCCGGGGGATCCGACAGGCGGGCTTCACAATGGAGGCGCGGGGAATTGAACCCCGGTCCGAGACAAGATTCACCACAGCGTCTACGTGCGTATCCCGCTGATTGAGGTCTCCGGTCGCTGGCCAGCGGGCGGCCCACGCCCGGACAAGTCTTCTTTGGATTCGCCTGCCGCCGGAAGACGCGACCACAGACTATCCCGATTTTTCGATACCCGGTAGGCCGCTTCGGGCGGGCTACCTACCGGGCAGGTGCGTCAACCGAAGTTACGCAGCCAGAGCCAAGTTAGAGTTGGCAATTGTAGCGTTTCCCGAGGGATTTACCAGGACCCGAGAACCTGGGCACGCGGCCACGGCTTCACTAACCCCGTCGAAGCCAGTCGCCCCCTTGAACGCCTAAATCTAGCTGAACGCTGCGCGGCAGTCAATTGGAGCCGAGCGTGATGCGATACTTCGATTGCACGCCCTAACTCGCTGCCACTACTTCTTTTCCGCAAGCGATCATCACCTTGTTTCTCCCAGCGTCCTTCGCGGCGTAAAGCGCTCGGTCCGCCGTCAGGAAGAGCGACTCGCGCCCTCCTCCGCTCGTGGGGTAGCACGCCACGCCGAACGAGGCAGTCACCGAGATCATCCCTCCGTCGATCGGCACTCGAAGCGCCTCCACTGTCTTGCGGAGCCGCTCCGCAACGTCGCGCGCTCGCTCGACAGGGGTCTGGGGGAGAAGGATGGCGAACTCCTCACCGCCGTACCGGGCGCATATGTCGATGTTGCGGATCCCGTGTCCCAGGGCGCGCGCGATCGCGGCAAGGACGAGGTCGCCGGAGCGGTGACCGTGCTGGTCGTTCACCTGCTTGAAGTGGTCCACGTCGCAGAGGATCAGCGAGAGGACCTGGTCGAAGCGATCGCATTCGGCGAGGTGCTGCTTGAGACGCTCGTCGAACATCCTGCGATTGGGAAGACCCGTGAGCTCGTCGGTTGCCGCGCGCGCCGTGACCTCCTCGAGCTGCCGCACGCTCTCCAGTCCCACCGATGCCACCGAAGAGAGCAGAAGTAGCAGCGATCCTTCCACGGACGTGAGCTGCGACTCCTGATCACCCTCCACCGCTATGGCGCCGAGCGAGCGGCCGTCGCGCAGGAGCGGGACGACAGCGATCGAGCTGACTTTGCGGTTCGGCTCACCAGGCCCGAACACGGGGAAATCGGACATGCGATACGATTCCCGGATCGTGAAGCGCTGGCCCTCGCGACACGCCGTGCCCACGAAGGAATCGCGCGAGATCTCGAAGCCGGGCGACATCGCGTGCCCCACCGAAACGGTAACTATGTGGCCGCTCCCTTCTCCGCCCTCATCCGCCGGCTCGTCGCCGCGGGGTGCGCCGGGCAACTGTGTGTTCCATACCACGAACGCAGCGCGCGAGGCACCCGACACCTCGAGCGAAGCCTGGCAGATGGCGCGGCCGAGGGTCGAGAGGTCGGTGCTCTCCTGGATCCGCTCGGCCGCTCTGGCGAGCACTTCGGACTTGCCCCGGTAGCGGCGAGTCTCGCGACCGTCGCGCAGAAGGTCGAGCACCATCGCGAGGCGCTTGCCGTAGCGTGGGAGATAGGTGCGGGCACGTTCGCACGAGATGGCGCGACGATCGGCCGCGTACACTGCTATCGCACCGTGCTCTCTGCCGTCGGTCCCTACAGGAGCGGCGACGAGGAAGGCGTCGTCGGTGTCGTAGTTGCTTGCGGGCATCCCCTGCTGGAGTGCCCAGTGCGCCAGCGATTCCGCGGGGGGAGTCGTGTGGAAGTCCTCCACCGACGACGTCCCGGAAGCGGATGCGGCGGTCACGAGCTCGTCCTGTTCGCCGCGCTTCCAGAGCGCAACGTCGTCGGCACCAAGCGCGTCGCGGATGTCCGCGAGGTACCGCTCCAGGATTTCGGACTCCACCGTGTGCTCGGGGATCGAGCCATCGTTGGATGGCACGCGCCGGAAGCGCGGCGAGCCGACTGCGCGTACTCCGCTCCCGGGCGTCGGCCGGAGAGCGAGAGCGAGAGTCGTATTCTGCGCCGCGGTGCGCTCGGCTTCCTCGCGTGCGCGACGTGTGATGATCAGTGCTGCGAGGAGCGCCGTGAGAAGCGCGGCAATCGTGGCGCCCAGGGTGAACGCGGCCGCTGGCACGTTGGTCCCCAGAGTTCGAGTTCTTCTGAACAGACCCGCCGTGCGGGAAGGTCAGGAATGCGTGATCCGCGATGCGGCGTGCGCCGCACCGAATCCGTTGTCGATGTTGACGACCGTGATTCCGGATGCGCAACTGTTCAGCATCGTGAGGAGCGCGGCGACACCGCCAAGGCTCGCTCCATATCCAACGCTGGTGGGAACCGCGATCACGGGAACCGCTACCAGGCCTCCGACCACGGAGGGGAGCGCGCCGTCCATCCCGGCGACGACCAGTATCACCGACGCGTCACCCAGCATGTCGGAGCGCGCGAGCAGTCGGTGCAGGCCGGCGACCCCCACATCGGTGAGACGCTGCACGGAGTTGCCGAGCGCGCGAGCGGTGACGGCTGCTTCCTCGGCTACCGGCAGATCACTCGTGCCGGCCGTGACGACGAGGATGGTACCTCGCCCTGCGGGCACCGGAGTGCGTGGCTGCTGGTACGCCGTGCGACCCAGGTCGTTGATCTCGACGTCGGGGAAGCACTCGCGGAGCGCTTCACGAGCGGCCGGCTCGACGCGCGTGGCCAGGAAGCCGTCGCCGTGCTCGGCGAGGCGCTCGGCAATCGCCACGATCTGCTCGGGAGTCTTGCCGCTCCCGAAGATCACCTCCGGGTAGCCCTGCCGCAGGGCACGGTGGTGGTCTATGGTAGCGAACGGGAGCGACTCCACGTCGGGGAGCGAGAGCCGCGTCAGTGCGTGCGCTACATCGAGCTCGCCGCGAGCGACCTGCTGGAGGAGCTCCGCGACCTGCTGGCGTCTCACACGCCGACGGCTACGCGGGCGGCGTTCGCGCTCTCGTCCTCCGCTAGATCTCCGCGGACGCGGTCGGCCAGGTACTGCCCGAGCAGGTCCTCGACCTCGCCGAGCGAAACCACCTGGTGGAGCTTCCGGCGAAGGTCGGCGGAGCCGGGGATTCCCTTGACGTACCAGCCGAGGTGCTTGCGGAACTCGATGGCCGCGCCACGCGGGTCTGCCTCGTACTCTTCGGCCATGCGAGCGTGCTCGATCGCCACCGCGAAGCGCTCCTCGATCGGCGGCGGAGTCGGCATCGGCCGTCCCTCGAGGAGAGCGCGGGCCTGGTCGAAGATCCACGGCTGTCCGAAGGAGCCGCGAGCGATCATGACGGCGTCGCAACCGGTGACGCGCTGCATGCGGGCAGCATCCTCGGGAGTACGGATGTCGCCGTTGCCCACGACGGGGATTTCGAGCGCGTCCGCGACGGCGGCGATCTCCTCCCAGCGTGCGTCTCCAGAATACATCTGCGCGCGGGTGCGCGGGTGCAGTGTGAACACGCGAGCACCCGCATCCTGGCAGCGGAGCGCGATCGTAACGGGGTCGCGCATATCCTCGTTCCAGCCGCTACGGGTCTTCACAGTGACGGGAAGATGCGTGGAGCGCACGACGGCCCTGATCACATCCTCGACGAGACCGAGATCCTTCAGGCAGCCGGAGCCGCCGTTCCGCTTCACGACCTTCTTTACCGGGCAGCCGAAGTTGATGTCGATGAACTCGGGCGCGAACACATCGGTCACGAACGCGGCCGCCTCACCCATGGCATTGGGGTCGGCGCCGAAGATCTGAACCCCGATCGGACGCTCATCGGCGCCGAAGCGAAGCTTGGAGATCGTGGCCTCGTTCTCCCTGCGGATCCCCTCGGCCGAGAGGAACTCGGTAACGACGACGTCGGCGCCGAAGCGACGGCAGAGGCGCCGGAAGGGCGATTCCGACACGCCCGCCATGGGCGCCAGGTAGAGCGGGATGTCGTGCGCGAGCGGGAATGGAAACGGCATTCCGGAAGCTAACGCGGCTTCCAAGTGCATGCAACGTCGGCATTTGACAGCTGCCAGGCACGCCGGTAGCTTGAAAAGCTGGCCCCGATATGTGGATGTTGGCCCACGAATACGACATTGAGGACATAGATGGAACTACGGCAATTTTTCACCGAAGACGCGATCGATCTGTCGTTGAAAGGCACGACGAAAGATGAGATCCTCAAGGAGCTGATCGCGCTCCTGAAGCTGGATGAGAAGTCCGAAGGGATGCTCTACAAGATGCTCAAGCGGCGCGAGAATCTCGGTTCCACGGGAATCGGCCGCGGGATCGCGATCCCGCACTGCCGCTCGCTCGTCGTGAGCAAGCTGCGCGTTGCCTTCGGCCGCAAGGCGGAAGGGGTGGACTTCAGGGCGATCGACGAGAAGCCGGTGAACTTCTTCTTCCTCATCGTGGCGCCGCCGCTCGAGGTCTCCAACCAGTACCTCCCCGTTCTCGGAAAGATCGCGCAGTTCAGCAAGGAGTCCGACGTGCCCGAGCGCCTCTTCGCGCTCACCGAGCCGCAGCAGTTCCTCGCGCTGCTCGAGGAGAAGGGTGTGTGATGCTACACGCTGAATTGGAAATTCTGCTCGAGATCCAGGACCTTCAGACCTTGCGGCGCGACATCGGCGCCGAGGAATATGCGGCGGCCGGGATTCCGGTAGACGTCGAACAGGTCAGCGAGCGGCTCGGCGAACGCATCGCCGAGCGCGAGGCGCAACTCTCGCCGCGCACGCAGAGCGCTCTCAGACGCATCGGCCGCCGTCACGAGCGCGTGGTTGCCCCCGTCCTCAATGGCGTGTGCTACGGCTGCTTCGTCCACGTCCCCACGAGCAAGGGCCACGACCAGGATCGCAACACCGAGCTGCGCACATGCGAGAACTGCGGGCGGTTCATCTACTACGCGGACTGATAAAAGAAGAGAGAGAGCAGAAGGCAGAAAGCAGAGAGCAGTGAACGGCTCGTCAAGCCACGTCATCCCCGCGGAAGCGGGGATCCATGTTTGACTGAGCAACATGGATCCCCGCTTCCGCGGGGATGACTGCTTCTGGTGTGCCGTTCCTGCTTTCTGCTTTCTGCTCTCTGCTCTCCCTTCTCTGCTCTCTCCCAGCTCACTCCCACTCGATCGTTGCCGGCGGCTTGCTGCTCACGTCGTAGACGACGCGGTTCACTCCATCGACCTCGTTGATGATGCGGTTGGAGATCGCGGCGAGGACGTCGTGCGGGAAGGGGTACCAGTCGGCGGTCATGCCGTCGGTACTGGTGACGGCGCGGAGAGCGGCGACGTTCTCGTAGGTGCGGGCGTCGCCCATCACGCCAACGCTGCGGATGGGTAGCAGCACGGCGAAGGCCTGCCAGATATCGTCGTACAGGCCGGCTTCGCGGATCAGGTCGAGGTAGATCGCATCTACCTGGCGGAGCACATCGAGCTTCTCGCGCGTTACCGGACCGAGAATGCGGATGCCGAGCCCGGGGCCGGGAAATGGGTGGCGGCCAACCATCTCTTCGGGAAGGCCCAGCTCACGGCCGAGCTGGCGCACCTCGTCCTTGAAGAGATCGCGCAGCGGTTCGATCAGCTCGAATTTCATCTCGGGCTTGAGGCCACCAACGTTGTGGTGGGTCTTGATAGTGACGGAGGGGCCGCCATGCGGCGATGCCGACTCGATCACGTCGGGATAGAGCGTGCCCTGCACCAGGAACTTCACGCCCTCCCCCACCGACGCAGCCGCCTCCTCGAACACATCGATGAAGGTGTGGCCGATGCGGCGGCGCTTCTCCTCGGGATCCTCGATGCCCTCCAGAACTTCCAGGAACCGGTCTGCAGCATCGATGGTGATGAGGTCTATGCCGAGGTTGGCGCGGAAGGTCCGCTCCACCTGGGTGCGCTCGTTCTGCCGGAGCAGACCGTGATCCACGAAGATGCAGGTGAGCTGGTCGCCTATTGCGCGGTGCACGAGCGCGGCGGCGACCGAAGAATCCACGCCGCCCGAGAGCCCGCAGATGGCCCGGGCGCTCGCGACGCGCTCCCGGATGCGCTCCACCTGCTCTTCCACGAAGGCGCCGGTGGTCCAGCTGGGCTCCGCCTTGCAGATCTCGAAGAGGAAATTCGCGAGGATGTCGGAGCCGCGCGGAGTGTGCTGCACCTCGGGGTGGAACTGCACGCCGAAGATCGGCTTCTCGCGGTGTCTGAAGGCGCCCACCGGTGCGTTGCTGCTCCGGGCGAGAATCTCGTAGCCGGGGGGCGGTACCTCCACATGGTCTCCATGGCTCGCCCAGACGGTGATGCATTCGCCAGCGTCGAAGCCTTCGAACAGAGTATCCGGCTTTCGTATCTCGAACTCGGCGCGACCGTACTCGCGGCGCCCGGCGCGGGAAACACCACCACCCTCCAGCTGCGCGATGAGCTGCATCCCGTAGCAGATGCCGAGGAGCGGCGCCACATCAAGGAGCGCCGGGTCGGCCGAGGGGACGTTCTCACCGTAAACCGAATTGGGACCACCGCTGAGGACGATCCCGGTCGGCTTCCACTCGCGGATCCATTCGATGGAGCGCGTGGGCGGATGGATCTCGGAGTAGACGCGCGCCTCGCGGATGCGCCGCGCGATGAGCTGCGTGAATTGCGAACCGTAATCGAGTATGAGTATTCGGCTCATGTATCGAGTGTTATGAACTCCACCGACTTCGTCTCCACATCGAGGATGGCGGCGGTGGGCACTCCGAAGAGCCAGCCGCACGCCTCGCCCGGGTTCAGGATGAGGCTGTCGCCAACGCTCTCGAGGCGGCGCTCGTGGGTGTAGCCGTGAATCACGATCTCGTGGCTCGCGACCGAGCGATCGCCGGCGTCGGCGAGATCGTGGACGAGGAGAATGCGCTTGCCCGCCAGCTCCATGCTGTGCGGCGCTTCGTAGAGCTCCGTGCCCACACCAAGCGCAGCCTCGGCCCGCAAACCTTCCCTGTCGCCGTCGGTCTTCCCGAACACGCCAGCGAGTGGAAGGTTCTCGGTGTGGAAGGGGCCGAGCGACCAGGGTGCACAGTAATCGCCCGCGTGGAGAACGAGATCCACACCCGCCGCACGAAAACGCCGGGCGAACTCCGCGATCGCCGGAAGGCGATCGTGCGAGTCCGCAAGAACGCCGACTCGCATCAGGCCTCCCTCCATTCGATGTTGTCCACCTCGCGCGCGACGATGTCCTCGTAGCGCTCTCGTTCGGTGATGACGGCAAAGCGGCCATCGTCCACGAGGACCTCCACCGGCCGGGGCCTGGAGTTGTAGGTGGATGCCATGGAGTAGCCGTAGGCACCGCTCGAGTGGATCACGAGGAGGTCGCCCGGCTTCGCATCGTCTACCTCGCGGCCGAGCGCGAAGAAGTCGCCGCTCTCGCACACCGGTCCCACCACATCGGCCACCACGCGACCGCCATCGGGCCGCACCGCGGCGATCGCGTGGTACGCGTTGTAGTGCGATGGTCTGAGGAGGTCGTTCATCCCCGCATCGGTGATGATGTACTCGGTGTCGCCGCTCCGCTTGCGATACAGAACGCGTGTGAGCAGTACGCCAGCGTTCCCCACGAGGAAGCGGCCCGGCTCCACGATCAGTGTGAGACCTGATTCCGCCACTGCTGGCAGCACTGCTTCGGCAAAGCCCTCGACGTCCATGGGAGCTTCGTGCTCGTACGTCACGGCCAGCCCGCCGCCGATATCGAGGTAGCGCACATCCCGCGCGCCGGCGGAGGAACGCAGCTCATCGAGCAGCTCGAGAAGCTTGAGCATCCCATCGCGATACGGGTCGAGGCTGGATACCTGCGAGCCGATGTGCATGTCGAGGCCGGCGAGGCGGATGTTCGGAAGCGACTCGGCGAGGCGCCCCACCGCGAGCGCATCGGTGTAGGGGATGCCGAACTTGTGCCCGCGCTCCCCCGTTCGCGTGTAGCGGTGCGGCGTATCAACCATCACTTCCGGGTTCACTCGCAACGCCACGGGCGCAACCACTCCCTTCCCCGCAGCCACGCGGTCCAGCAGCCGCAACTCGCCTTCTGACTCCACGTTCACGAGGAGCACACCCGCGTCGAGCGCCTCGGAGAGCTCGCGCTCCGTTTTGCCGACTCCGCTGAAGACGATATCGGACCCGCCGAATCCCGCCGCGAGCGATCGGTACAGCTCACCACCGGAAACGATGTCCACGCCCGCGCCCAGTGAGCGCAGGAGGGTGAGTATTCCGCGCGAGGTGTTCGCCTTCGCGCTGTAGTGGATGCGGTGTGGCACGGGTGCGAGAGCACGCGCCAGGCGTCCGTACTGCTCGCGGATGAGAGCCGCGCTATAGACGTAGGCTGGCGTCCCGACGGAGCGCGCGATGCTCTCGAGCGAGACACCGTCGCACGAGAGCTCGCCGTTGGTGGCCGCGAACCCCGCGCTCAGTACGCTCTCGCCCATAGCGCCTCGGCAACCGCGGGTCTCCCGCAGCGCAAGCATCTGGTTGGCTTCTCCGCCGAGCGAAATTCCTCGCTGGGGAGAACACGGATCGTGGCCTTCGTCTCGTCCTTGATAGTTGCCTCGCAAGCGGGATCGCCGCACCAGCCGGCATATACGAACGCGCCTTCGCCTTCCATGAGCGCTCGGAAGTCATCGTAGCTGATCGGGCCGCGCACGCTGTTCTTCTCGCGGCGCTCGCGCGCGACAGTGAGCATGTCGGTCTGGATCGCCTCGAGAAGCGCCTCGAGGTCCTCACCGATGGTATCGAGATCGGCGCTCCGCTTCTCGCCCGTATCGCGCCGCACGAGCACCGCCTGATTCTTGTCGAGATCGCGCGGTCCGAGCTCCATGCGCACCGGCACGCCGCGCAGCTCCCACTCATAGTACTTCGCGCCGGGCTTCATCGTCTCGCGCGCATCGAGATGGACGCGGAAGCGATTCGGATCGCGCCGCTCCCAGTCGCCGAGCCGCCGGCAAATGTTATCGGCTGCCTCGAGGACTCGCGCCCGATCCTCATCCGAGCGCCAGATGGGAACCACCACCACTTCCGTAGGCGCGAGGAGCGGTGGAACCCGAAGTCCCCTGTCGTCGCCGTGCGTCATGATGAGACCGCCCACCAGACGCGTACTCACTCCCCAGCTCGTGTTCCAGGCGTAGTCCATCCCGCCGCTTTCAGTCTGGAAGGTGAGATCGAAGGCGCGCGCGAAGTTCTGTCCGAGATTGTGCGAGGTGCCCGCCTGCAGTGCCTTGTTGTCCTGCATCATCGCCTCGCACGAATACGTGCGCAGCGCGCCGGCGAAGCGCTCGGAATCGGTCTTCTGCCCCGTGATCACGGGCATCGCCATCCACCCTTCCATGAAATCGCGGTAGATGCCGAGGATGCGAAGAGTCTCTTCCTCCGCTTCGTCGTGCGTGGCGTGCGCGGTGTGCCCCTCCTGCCAGAGGAACTCGAGCGTACGCAGGAACAGGCGCGTGCGCATCTCCCAGCGCACGACGTTCGCCCACTGGTTCACCAGGAGCGGAAGGTCGCGATAACTCTGCACCCACTTGGAGAACATCGCGTAGATGATCGTCTCCGACGTGGGCCGCACCACCAGCGGCTCCTCGAGCTCCTTCCCTCCCCCGTGCGTAACGACCGCGGTCTCGGGCGCGAAGCCCTCCACGTGCTCCGCTTCCTTCTGCAGGAAGCTCTGCGGGATGAAGAGCGGGAAGTAGGCGTTGCGATGTCCGGTAGCCTTGAACATGTCATCGAGCGCGCGCTGCATCCGCTCCCAGATCCCGTAACCATCGGGACGGATGACCATGCAGCCTCGGACTGGCGAGTAGTCCGCCAGCTCGGCGCGCAGGACCACCTCGTTGTACCAGGCGCTGAAGTCCTCGGCGCGGGTGGTGAGCTTCTTGTCGTCGGTCATTACTGTCGTGTCGTTGGTTGCGTGTGCCGCGCTTCACGCGGCTCGGTGCACGTCATCGGTCGCCGATCCAATCGTCCAGCCGCACGTGCCGCTCCGTGCCATCTGCGAGGCGGCGCACCACTGCCTCGCCGCTTGCCATTCCCGCCGAGGTAAGAATCACCGCTTCCTCGGCGCCGGCTGACGCGGCTGCCCTGAGCTGGCGAGCCAGCTTCTGGCCACCCAGCGCATACTCCACACTTCGCCCGCGTGCGCGCAGCCGCGACGCCACGCGCATGGCATCGCGGATGCCTCCCTCGTCGGCGTAGGCGACCCAGCTCTCGACCGTGTTCGCCGAATCCGGGAGGAGCGAGCGATCGCGTAGCAGCTCGCCCAGTACCACGTCGCCCATCCCGAATCCGAGCGCGGGAAGGTCGGTGCCTCCGAGCGCCTTGAGAAGCGTGTCGTACCTGCCGCCGCCGCAGATCGCGCGCAGCTCTCCGCGCGCATCGAAGAGCTCGAAAACTATCCCGGTGTAGTACGCGAGTCCGCGTACTATGGCGAAGTCCACCTTCACCCACTCCGCGACGCCGAGTGCCTCGAGGTAGCCGAGGTAGCTCCGGAACTCCTCCACGGCGCTCTCGACCGGCGTACCGACCAGTAGCTCGGCCACGTCGTCAAGCGTGGCGGCAGGGAGCGCGAGGATCCGCTCGCGCGCTTCGTCGCCGATCCCTGCCGCGGCGAGCTTCTCATCCGACACCGCGCGCGGCTGGCGATCGAGCTTGTCTATTACCGCGAACACCGCCGGAAGCGCCGCGTCGCCAACGCCCAGTGCCGCGAGGTAGCCCTGAAGAATTCGCCGGTCCGACACGCGCGCCACCACATCCGCGGGCGTTAGCCCGAAGGAGCGCATGATGTCCAGGGCAACGCTGAGGAGCTCGGCGTCGGCCGTGGAGCTCGGCTCGCCGATGATGTCCACGTTGAGCTGAAAGTGCTCGCGCAGTCTGCCGCGCTGCTGCCGCTCGTAGCGGAAGAGTTGCGGGATCGAGAACCAGCGGACCGGTTTGCGCAGAGCGTTAGCGCGCGCACCTGCCATGCGAGCCAGCGTGGGTGTCATCTCGGGGCGCAGCGCGACCTCGCGTCCACCCTTGTCCACGAAGTTGTAGAGTTGACCCGCGATCTCTTCTCCGCTCTTGCGGGTGTAGAGCTCCAGCGGCTCGAGCGGCGGACCGTCGTACTCGACGAAGCCGTACCTGCGCGCCACCTCCCGCCACGTCGCGAAGATGGCCGAGCGTGCCGCGAGCTCACTGGGAAAGAAGTCGCGGAAACCCGGGAGTGCGCCTGTGGACATCCGGGCAATCTATCCGTACAGCGGAGACACCTGCAAGCGCGCCATGGCGTCGCCCACGGTGTGGAAGGATCCGGTTATGAGGGTGGTCGCCGCATGCTCGCGGGAGAGTTCGAGCGCGCGGTCGAAGTCCGCCTCCGCTTCGGCGGCCCAGCCGTGCTCCCGGGCGAAGGCCACGGCTTCGTCCAGCGCCCAGGCGCGGTCGGCAGGGACACTCGGTGGAGCGGTGAGGACGAAGCGATCCACCCGCTTCGCGAGCAGCGAGATCACGCTGCGCCAGTCCTTGTCTGCGAGCACGGTGAGAAGGCAGGCGATGGGGTGCGGGGCGCCAACGGCATCGAGTGCCTCGCACAGCACCGTGATGCCGGCCGGGTTGTGCGCCACGTCGAAGATGATGTTGCCGCAGCGTTGAAAGCGTCCGGGGATCGCCACGCGCTCGAGCGCCCTGTCGGCCCGCGCGCCCGCCTCCGCGTACACGCCGCCAGCCACCTCCAGCATCGCCAGCGCTACCGCGGCGTTCGAGGCCTGATGCCGTCCAACAAGCGACGTACGCATCTCGCGCCGCCGGCCGCTCGTGCGCTCCGTGATGGCGAAGCTCGTGCCGGTGCCCGAGACCGCTATCTCTTCTATCTGCCAGTCATCACCGATGACGACGACGTCGCTCGCGCCGGCGGCGCGCGCAAAATAGGCGAGCAGCGCGCGCACGGATGAGTCGCCATCGCCAATCACCGCCGGTACCCCCGCCTTGAAGATCCCCGCCTTCTCGGCGGCGATCTGCTCGATCGTGTCCCCCAGGTACTGCATGTGATCCATGCCGATGGAGGTCACCGCGGTAGCGAGCGGTGAGAGCACGTTGGTGGAATCGAGACGGCCGCCCAGTCCGACTTCCACGACCGCCACGTCCACCTTCTCACGCGCGAAGTGCTCGAACGCCATGCAGGTGGTAGCCTCGAAGAAAGTCGCGCCTAGCCGCTCCACTTCGGGCATCCAGCGCTCTGCGAAGCGGGTCACCGCGCTCTCATCGATCGGGACCCCGTCGACGCAGATCCTCTCGCGGAAGTCGATCAGGTGGGGCGACATGTAGCGTCCGACGCGAAGCCCGGCGTCGCGCAGCACGGCGTCGAGCATGCTAACGACGCTCCCCTTCCCGTTCGTACCAGCGACGTGGAAGGATGGGAAATCACGCTGCGGATTTCCCATGGCATCGAGAAGCGCGCGCGTGGTCTCGAGGCCGAGCTTCCAGCCTCCGCTCACGCGCGCGAAGAGATACTCGAGTGTCGCCTGGTAGGAGGTCAGGTGGACGTCCACCCCGAAGCCGCTGGTTGACCGCTCATGTGCCGCAGAAGCTGGCCCACGGTGTTCTTGAGCTCCTTGCGGTGCACCACCGCATCCACCATCCCATGGTCGAGGAGGAACTCGGCGGTCTGGAATCCTTCCGGAAGCTCCTGGCCGATGGTCTGCTTGATCACGCGGGGCCCGGCGAAGCCGATCACCGCCCCCGGCTCCGCGAGGATCGCGTCTCCGAGCATCGCGAAGCTCGCGCTCACGCCACCCGTGGTGGGATTTGTGAGAATGGAGACGTAGGGCACGCGGCGCTCCGCGAGCTGCGCGACGAGTGCGGAAGTCTTCGCCATCTGCATCAGGGAGAGGACGCCCTCCTGCATCCTCGCGCCGCCCGACGCGCATACGATCACCAGCGGATATTTACGCTCGACCGACCGCTGCCCGATTCGCGCGAGCTTCTCGCCCACCGCCGACCCCATCGATCCACCCATGAAAGCGAAGTCCATCACGCCGAGGTTGATCGGCATGCCGCCGAGCGTACCGGTGACGGTCACGATGGCGTCCGTGTCACCCGCCTTGGCGGTGGCCTTCTTCAATCGCTGCGGATACTCGGGGAATCCCAGCGGATCGACCGAGCGAAGCTCCACGTCGAGCTCCTCCCAGCTGTTCTCGTCCACGAGGATGTTGACGTAGTCGTTCGCCCGGATCCGCCGGTGGTAGTCGCACTGCGGGCAGACATTGAGGTTCCGGACGAACTTCTCCCGGAGGTCGGTGTGCCCGCACGCCTCGCACTTCTCCCACGCATCGGCTGGAATCTCCAGCCTCTCCCTTCGCGGCTGCCGAGGTTTCCTTTCCTTCCTGAACCAGACCATGCGCGAAATGTGCGGGGGGGTGGGGGGAACGACAAGGGTTCAGGACCTGCCTCTAGACGGCCAGCTCCCCTACCCTCGCTCCCCTCCCCTCGCTCGATATCCGGAGCAGCATTCCCACGGCGAGCCAGCAGGACAGCATGAAGGAGCCGCCGTAGCTGAAGAAGGGGAGAGGGATACCGGTGATGGGCATGAGGTTCAGGGTCATGCCTACGTTCACGGTGACGTGGACGAGCCAGCTCGAGGCGAGGCCGAACGCGACGAGGCCGCCGAAGGAGTCGTTGGCGCGCTCGGCGACACGAACCGTGCGCAGCAGAAGGAACAGGAAGAGCGACAGCGCCACTGTCACACCTATGAAGCCGAGCTCCTCGCCGAGCACCGCGAAGATGAAGTCCGTGTGCTGCTCGGGGAGGAAGGCGAGGCGCTTCTGCGTGCCGAGGAGGTAGCCCTTACCCAGCCAGCCGCCGGAGCCGATGGCAACCTGTGACTGGATCACGTGCCAGCCGGAGCGACGCGGGTCTATGGATGGGTCGAGAAAGACCAGAAGGCGATGGCGCTGGTAGGGGGCGAGTCGCTCCCAGAGAACAGGCGCGACGACACCCATCACCACGTTCGCCGTCGTGAGCGCCACGCCTTCGAGCATGAAGGGCTTGTACCAGATGACCAGCGCTATCAGCAGGAGGAACCATGCGCCCCACAGACTGGTGTTGAAGGCGAGCACCAGGCTCACGGCTGGCGATGCGATGAGGATCAGCAGCGGGAGCGGCACGCCCGACCAGAAGAGCATAGCGAAGAAGATGCCGATGAAGACGATGCCCGTCCCGAGGTCCGGCTGCATCATGATCAGAAGCCACGGGATCAGAACGACGACTGCCGGTTGCCAGATATCGAGAAGCGAGCGCGCGGGTTCACGACGTGCCGCGAGTACCTTGGCGAGCATCAGCACCACGGTGACCTTGGCCAGCTCCGACGGTTGGCCCAGGCGAATCCCGCCTATCGCGATCCAGCTCTTCGTCCCCGCCGCGGTTCCGGCGCCCGTTCCTATCACCAGCGTGGCGGCGAGCAGCACGAGTGTGAGCAGATACGCAGGCGTGGCCACCCACTCGTAGAATCTCACGGAGCCACGACTAACGACGTAGGCGGCACCGAGACCGAGGATGAGCCAGCGGGACTGCGACACCCACGCGTGCAGTGCGGAGGTTGGCACATCGGTCTGACCCGCCGAGTACACCATGGCAATCCCGAAGATCGAGAGCGCCAGTGCACCGGCGAGGAGCGCATAGTCCGTTATGACGCGTTTCACGCTCACCCTTCCGTGTTGATGAGCTGAGTGGGCGTCACCTTCAGATACGACTCCACGATCTTCGACGCTATTCGCGCAGCGCGACTCCCGTGCAGGCCGAACTCGAGCATCACCACCACCACGATCTTCGGATCGTCTGCCGGAGCGAAGCCGGCGAACCAGGCGTGGTCGCGGTTGCGGTCCTGCGCGTTCTGCGCGCTTCCCGTCTTCCCCGCCAGCACCGTCCCCTGGATGGATGCGCTGCGCGCCGTGCCGGAAGAGACCACGCCGGCGAGCGCTGCGCGGATGCCATCCATCTGCTGGGTGGTGAGCGAGAAGATCCGCTCGTGCTCCGGCGGGTGTCGGAGGATCTGCGGGGTGGACGCGGTGCCGTCGGTGGCGAGCGCGGTGTAGAAGCGAGCCATGCTCGCCACTGTCTGGTCGTTCTCACCCTGACCGATGGAGAGGTTGAGGATCACCGCCTGACTCCAGCCGCGCTTCCCGTAGCGCTTGTCGTAGTAGTCCTCGACGTCCTTGTACGGGAAGAGCGGCCGCGACTCACCGGGGAGATCGATTCCCGAGCGCTCGCGGCTGCCGAACTTGATGCCGCCCGCCACCAGGCGTGAAAGACCGAGCTTGAGACCGAGCTGGTAGAAGTAGACGTCGCACGACTGCTCGATGGCCTGCGACAGGTTCACGTTGCCGTGCCCCTTGTGGTCCCAGCACTTGAAGTAGCGGTTCCCGTACTGGAGGCCGCCGGTGCACGGCACCGGCATCGTCTCGTCGAGCGTTACCACGCCATCTTCCAGCGCCATGGCCGCGGTTGCGAGCTTCCAGGTGGATCCGGGCGGGTAGCGACCCTGGATGACCTTGTTGTACAGCGGGTGGCGCGGATCGTCGTTGAGCTGCTTCCAGAGGTCACGAGAGATGCCGCCGATGAAGCGGTTGGGATCGTAGCTCGGTGCGCTGTAGAGCGCGAGCACGCCACCTGTCTTCGGGTCGAGCGCTATCGCACCGCCCTGGAGCGAATCGCCGAAAATGCCGGCCACGAACCGCTGCAGGTCCATGTCTATGTTCGTGTAGAGCGGCTTCCCCGGCTCGGGTGGGAGGTCCTGCCGTGCACCCGCTTCGCGCACCACGCGGCCGCGTGCATCCACCTCCACGAAACGCACGCCCTCCTTGCCGCGAAGCGAGTCCTCGTACTGCTTTTCGAGTCCGCCCTTGCCTACCTGCTGTCCCGCCTTGTACGAGCGGTATTGCGGCGACGAGAGCTCGGTCTCCGTTATCTCGCCTACGTAACCGATGAACGACGCTACTGCCGCGCCATCCGGGTAGTAGCGCTTGGGAGCCGACTGGATGACGAGGCCGGGGAAGTCGATGCGGTGCTCCTCCAGAACCGATACGACATCGAACGAAGCATCGGAGAGCACGACGGCGGGACGCGTGGGCGTCCGGCGGTAGCGGCGCACCGACAGGTCGATCGCCTCGTCGCTGAGCGGGACGATGGCGGCCAGGCGCTTCAGGACGGCACGGAGGGAATCGGCGCTGGGACTCAGGAGAGACACCGAGTAGCCCGGGACGTTCTCCGCGATCACGCGGCCGTTGCGATCGTAGATGATCCCGCGTGGCGCGGGGAGCGGTACCTCGCGCAGACGATTCTCCTCCGACTGCAGCGTGTAGCGCGAGTTTTCCACGATCTGCGCGCGGAAGAACGCGCTCAGGAGGAGTGCGAAGAGCGCAGTCAGTCCCCACGACGCGACGCGCGCGCGGCGAGCGAGATCGTTGGGGTGGAAGCTCACGTCCGCGACGGTCGCAGGATCGGGCGCAGTATGAGGAGGGTAAGGAGTCCCCAGAGCGCCGTCACGACGGCGGTTATCGGCGACCACACGAGCAGCTCGCGGAGGAGCTCTCCGCCGCCCACCCGGCGCTCGGCCAGGAGGAAGATGATGTCGAAGGCCCACTTCCCCGAAAAGAAGAAGAAGGCGTTCAGGAACATGTCGTCGGCGAAGAACACGGCCTTGAGCCACGACGCCGCGAAGCCCACGCAGCACATAGCCAGCGCGCCGGCCCCGAAGGCGTGGAGCTCGATCGAGTCGGCCACGATGCCCATGAGGAGCCCGAGGACGGCCGCCGTTCCGGGGCGCACGCGGATCGCCACGAGGAGGAGCGCGATCACCAGGAAGTCCGGGCCCACGCGCCAACCCAGGAGCGGGCGCAGCGTGAAGTGCAGCAGCACCAGCACCACGAATGCGACCAGCGTGCGCGCGAGGTCTATCGGTCTCATCGTCTGGGAACCGCGGTTGCGGCCGCGCGCGCCGCTGAATCGGCAACCGCGGCGGCGCGCGTCGAGTCGGTAACCGTGGCGCGCGCGAGCGAGTCGCCGGCGTTGACTATGGCGCGCGTCGCGGCGAGCGTGCCCTGGCCGGTCTGCCAGACGCCTGCCACTCCGGAGTCGGCTCGCGCCGGCAAGAGTACCATGACCGCCGACACCGCGGACGGCAGTACCGCTGGGCGGAGCAGATAGGTGCGCGCCCACAGCTCGGATGTCTCCATCTCACCGATCACCACGCCCACGGGGATGCCGCGAGGGAAGGTGCCGCCCAACCCGGATGTCACGATCTCGGTCCCGGGTGTGATGGTGCCGCGCACCGGTACGCCTCGCATCTCGAGGAGGTAGCGTTCAGGGCCGGACCCCAGGTGCGCCGCAACTATCCCGAATGCGCTCCCGTCGGCCGCCATCGCGCTCACGCGGAAATCGGGGTGCGACCACATGATCGCTATGCTCATACTGGGGTCGGTGGTCTTCACGACTCCGACGAGCCCCTCGGGGGCCACCACGGGGCTGTATTCGTGAATGCCCGCGCGAGAGCCAGCGGAGAGCGGCATGGTGTATTGCTCGCCCACTCCCCGGCCGGAGAGCACTTCGGCGGGAACGAAGCCCCAGCGCAGCCGCGCGCCGAGGGCGAGAAGGTCGCGGAGCCGCGCGTTCTCGGCGCTCAGGGCATCCACCGACATCGAACGAAGCGTGACACTGTCGCGCGCGGCCACGCGTTCTTCACGCGTGGCCCAGGCGCGGCGACTGAGCTCGGCATCGCTCTGCAGCGACACCAGCGGCGCGAGCACTGTGCGGCGAAGAGTCGTGGCAAGAGGCTCGCGCATGCGCTCGGGTAGAAAGAGCGCGACCAGCGAAAGGACTACACACCCGGCCAGGAGAATGGTATCCCGACGACCGTAGGTCCGGGCAACGCTGGACACCGCGTCCTCAGGACGAAAGCACCGACCAGTACTTTTCCTCGTCGTCCAGGATCCGGCCGGTCCCACGCACCACGCAGGTGAGCGGATCCTCGTCCACATGGATCGGGAGGTTGGTTTCCTGGCTGATCAGAAGATCGAGCCCGCGGATAAGCGCACCGCCGCCCGTCATGACGATTCCGCGATCCACGATGTCGCTCGCGAGCTCGGGCGGAGTGATCTCGAGCGCGCGCCGCACGGCATCCACGATCTGCTGGATCGGCTCCTGGATCGCCTCGCGAATCTCGCTCGAGTGGACGCGCACGGTCTTCGGGATCCCCGATACGAGGTCGCGTCCCTTCACCTCCATCTCGCGCTCCTCGCCCACCGGCGCTGCAGAGCCGATCGTGAGCTTGATCTGCTCGGCCGTGGGATCGCCGATCAGCAGATTGTAATTCTTGCGCATGAACTGCACGATAGCGGTGTCCAGCTCGTCGCCACCAGTCCGGATGGAGGTGTCGCTCACGATCCCGGAGAGCGCGATCACCGCGATCTCGGTGGTGCCGCCGCCGATGTCGATCACCATGTTGCCGGTGGGTGTCTCTACGGGGAGGCCCACGCCGATCGCGGCGGCCATCGGTTCGGCGGCCATGAAGACTTCCTTCGCGCCGGCGCCGAGCGCCGAGTCGCGCACCGCGCGCTTCTCCACCTCGGTGATCCCCGACGGGACGCACACGATCACGCGAGGCTTCACCTTGAAGATGTGATTCTCGATGATGAGCGTGAGGAAATAGCGGAGCATCTTCTCGGTGACATCGAAGTCCGCTATCACGCCGTCTTTCATTGGACGAACGGCAAGGATGCCTTCTGGCGTGCGGCCGAGCATGCGCTTCGCCTCGAGACCCACACCCTTGATCTTGCCGGATGCACGGTCGATGGCGACAACTGAGGGCTCGTTCAGCACGATCCCCTCGCCCTTGACGTAGATTAGCGTGTTCGCCGTGCCAAGGTCCACAGCGATCGCGTTGGCGGGGAAGAAAGTCCCCGCTTTGAACAAGGGCCAGCGCATCAGGATTTCGGTGTCGCGTTCCGAGCGGAACGGGGTCGGCAGGAAGTCACGTTGGTCGGGCGAACGCGGTTTAAGCTAGCCATGAGGCAATGCTGCGACAAGGCATTCACTTGACGCATCACGGTGGCAACAGGTATCGTCGCGCGCATGAAGACCCCTCATATCCCCGAGATCGCCGTGGTCGATGCACGGCTCTGTGATGCGTGTGGGCTCTGCCTTCCGCTCTGTCCCCCGGCCGCGATCGGCATGCGACGGGAGGGGCTCATCATAGACGATTCAGTCTGCACGGGGTGTCGGAAGTGCATCGCCCCCTGCCCCGTCGGGGCGCTCTCCATGGTGCCGCGACCGGTGGCGACGATCAGCGAGGGCACCGACACGCCCACCCCGACTGGCAGCCGATGACCGTGATTCGTTGCGATGTGCTCGTGATTGGCGGCGGGCCGGGCGGGCTCGTGGCCGCGCGCGAGCTGGCGGCCGCGAACCGCGGTCTCGACGTCCTGCTCATCGAGCGCGACCGCGGCATCGGTGCCCCGGTGCGCTGCGGCGAGGGCGTAGGAAGCGCAGGCATTTCCGAGTTCATCGACGCTGCGGGCGCGTCGTGGATCTCGCGGCGTATCACGCGGGTGATCTTCCGCTCACCTGGCGGCACCGAGGTGCGGGTAGCGGAGGGCGACGTCGGCTACATCCTCGACCGCACCCGTTTCGAGCCGGCGCTGGCCGCGGAGGCGGGGCGTGCGGGTGCGGAGATTCTGGTGGGGACCGAAGCCACCGGGATGCGCCGCTCCGATCGTGGTTGGTCGGTGACGATCCGCGGACCGGATGGCGAAGGCGTCGTCTCGGCGCGGCTGGTGATCGGAGCCGATGGCGTGGACGGGATGGTGGGCCGCTGGGCAGGGCTCGACACGCGAGTGCCTTCGCGCGACATGGAGAGCTGCGCCCAGTACGTGGTGGCCGGGATCGACTTCGATCCCGACGCCATCTACCTGCATTTCGGCGAGGCGATCGCGCCGGGCGGCTACGCGTGGATCTTCCCCAAGGGAGTGGGGGTGGCGAACGTGGGGCTCGGCATCGTCGCGCTCCGTGCCGAAGCGGGGGTGAGCGCGCGGCGCTACCTCGATCGTTACATGTCGAACTATTTCCCCACCGGCGTCCGGACCGGTTACACGGTAGGCGGCGTCATAGTGCACCCCACGGTGAAGCGGACCGTGACCGACGGCGTCATGCTTTGCGGCGATGCCGCCCACATGGTGAACCCGCTCTCCGGCGGCGGGATAGTGAACGCGATGAAAGCGGGCCGTCTCGCCGCCAGCGTGGCCTCCTCGGCCCTCGCCGCCGGCGATACCAGCGCCGTCCGCCTTCAGCGCTATCACGAAGAGTGGATGGCCCTCCTGGGCGACGACCACATCCGCTTCCACAAGCTGAAGGACGCCCTCGGCAAATTCGACGACCACTTCTTCGACCAGCTCGCTTCATCGGTGAACCGAATTCCCGAGGAGAAGCGCACCCTCAGGCGAATCTTCACCACCGCCCTCACCCGCCATCCGGGCCTGCTGCCGGTGGTAGTGAAGTACTTCGTGTGAGGGGAGGAGGGAGGAAGCAGGGAGCAGGAAGCAGGGAACGGCACCCCGTGGTGCAGTCATCCCCTCGAAAGCGGGAATGACCGTTTGGGCGTGCAGTACCTGAATCCTGAACCCTGAACCCTGCCTCCTGAACCCTTGCCCCTCCTCCCTACTCCTCCCTCCCCGCAACCGGGCTCCCGTCCGAATCCAGAATCTCTACCTCTCCCAGGTCGAGGGAGCGAATGCCCTCCTCGATCTTCGCGCGGTCGCCGGCGATCACCCAGATCACGTGCGAGGGGGAGACGTAGCTGGAAACGGCTTTCGCGAGGTCGCCGGGGGTCAGGGCGCGGACGCGCTTCTCGTAGGTGGCGTAGTAGTCTTCGGGGAGTCCGTAGGTCACGATCTCGCGCAGGGCGCTCGAAACGGCGCTTCCGGTTTCCCACCTGCCCGCGAGGGTGAGAGTCTGGCGGCCCTTTGCGGCCTCGAGCTCGTCGGCGTCTATCGGGCGAGTCGAGGTGACGTCGTGCAGCTCCTTCACCAGCTCCTGCAGGGATTCCTTCGTCTTGTCGGTCTGCACCGGAGCGTAGATGATCCACGGGCGCTGGCCGCGAGCGTCGTACGCGAAGCTCTGAGTGCCGTACGACCAGTGCTTGTCCTCGCGCAGATTCATGTTGATGCGTGAGACGAAGGCGCCGCCGAAGGCGTTGTTGAAGGTGTCGAAGGCCAGGTCCCGGGCGTCGGAGCGCGGCGCTATGACGGAGCCACCGAAGATGATGGACTGGTCGGCGCCGGGACGGTCGAGGATGTAGACCTTCGTAGCCGGGGGGCCTTTCACCGTGGCTATGTTCTTGGCCGGAATGTCGCCCTGCTTCCACCCCGCGAAGACGCGCTCCAACTTCGGCTTCAGCTCGGCCATCGTGATGTCACCCACCACCACCAGCGTCGAGTGATTCGGTCTGAACCACTCGTCGTGGAAGCGAGCGAGATTCTCGCGGCTCATCGCGTTCACCGAAGCTTCGGTGCCGCTTCCGGTGAGCGGCTGGGCATACGCATGCCCCTTGTCGTAGAGCAGAGTCGGGAGTACGCGGAGCGCCATTCCCACCGGCTGCACCTTCTCCTGCTTGATTCGCGCGAGCGTGCTTCGCTTCACGCGCGCCAGATCGGCCGCCGGGAACGCTGGGTGAAGGATCACGTCAGCGAACAGATCGAGCGACGGGTCCAGCTTGTCCTTCAGCACGGAGAGTGAGACCGTCGACGCATCCAGACCGGAACCCGTGAAGAGATCGGCACCCAGCGACGCAAGCTCGTCTCCGATCTGGAGCGCGCTCCTGCGAGTCGTACCCTCGTCGAGCATGCTCATCGTCATCGACGCGGTCCCGGGGCTGGCGCTGGCATCCGCGGCATAGCCGGCATCGAGCACCAGCGACATGCTGACGACGGGGACCGCGGTACGCCGGGCGAGAACGATTGCCAGTCCATTCGAGAGCGCCGAATGCTCGGCCGCCGCAAGCGGCGCGTCGGGAGGCGTTCCCACCGCCGGCAGTGTCTTCCGGTCCACATCGCTCGGCGTTGTCGCGTACTCGGGGAATGGGTGGACGGAGAGCACGTACATACCGTCTTCGAGCCAGCGATTGGCGGCCGACTTCACGGTGGCGGGCGTAGCGCCGAGAATCCGCTTCAGGGAGCTCTCGTAACCCTCCGGGTCTCCGAGGTAGACCTGGCCCTGTGCGAGGATATCGGACTTTCCGCCGAAGCCGCCGATGCGCTCCATCCCGCGAATGAAGTCGGCGCGGATCCCCGTGCGGGCGCGCTCGAGCTCCGTGGCATTCGGGCCGCTCGTCAGGAAGCGCGCAAGCTCTTCGTCGAGAGCCTTCTCCACCGCGGCCAGGTCGCCGCCTGGCTGCGCGGTAGCCGTGATCATGAACTGCCCGCCAAGCTCGCGCTGACGCATGAAGGCCGATGCGCTGGTGGCGATGTGATCGCGATAGACGAGCCGCTTGTAGAGGCGCGATGACTTGCCGCCCCCGAGAACGTCGGCGGCGAGGCGGAGGTAGTCGGCATCCGCGGTGCCGTAGCCGGGCACGTTCCACACCTTGTAGATGCGAGCCTGCGGGACGCGGTCCTGCATGCTCTGCCGGTGCGTGCCGGTCATTTTCGCGATCCACGCATCCTGCGCCACCACCGGCGGCCCGCTCGGGATGTCACCGAAGTAACGCTCCACCTTCTGGCGAATCTCTTCGGCGTCAATATCGCCGGCGATCGAGAGCGTCGCGTTCGCGGGGCCATAGTAGGTGCGGAACCATTCCTTCACATCGTCGAGCGAGGCAGCGTTGAGGTCGTCCATCGAACCGATGACATCCCACGAATAGGGATGCGCGGCGGGATAGGTGTTTTCCGAGATGGTAATGCCCACCTTGCCGTAGGGCTGGTTCTCGCCCTGCCGCTTCTCGTTCTGCACCACGCCTCGCTGCTCATCGAGCTTCGCCTGGTCGATCGCGCCCACGAGGTGTCCCATGCGGTCGGACTCGAGCCAGAGCACGCGATCCAACGCCGAGACGGGGACGTTCTCGAAGTAATTGGTACGATCCGAATTCGTGGTCCCGTTCAGATCCGTGGCGCCGATCGGCTCCACGGCCTTGAAGTAGTCATCGTTGTAGTTCTCGCTGCCGTTGAACATGAGGTGCTCGAAGAGGTGCGCG
>DASSOX010000090.1:0-3565 GCA_035700125.1 Gemmatimonadaceae bacterium | reverse complement strand
GTGATCCGCACGGATCAGGAGGCCGACAGTGTGAGCGCGCCGTATCTCGAACGTGCAAGGAAGGTGAAGCCATGAATGAAGCCGAGCTTTCGCAGTTCATCATCGGTGATTCACCTGCGATCCGTCGTGTTCGCTCCCTGATCCTGAGGTTTGCGCCAACCGGGCTCCCGGTTCGCATCGAGGGTCCGACCGGGTCCGGGAAGGAATTGGTAGCCAGAGCACTTCATCGAGCGAGCGGGCGGAGAGGCCGGCACGTCGCGTTCAACGTGTGCGCGATTCCTGATGCACTTTTCGAGGCTACACTCTTCGGCCAGGTACGAGGTGCATTCACCGGCGCTATTGCTGATACTCCGGGTCTTTTCACAGAAGCGGATGGCGGAACAATATTCTTCGATGAGATTGGCGGGCTACCCCTCCTAATGCAGGCGAAGCTCCTACGCGTTATCGAGGAGGGCGAGTACCGGCCTTTGGGCGCCAAGGCAGATCGGCGCAGCGAGTTCCGCGTAGTCGCAGCGGCTAACGAAGACCTGGACACCCGCGTCGCCTCGCACGAGTTCCGCGCCGACCTTCTGCACCGACTCAGCGCGGCTGTGATCTACGTACCGGGACTGGGCGACCGCGTGGAAGACGTCCCTGCTCTTGCACGCCACTTCGCAAGCACCACGAAGATGGCGCCACGAGGCGCCGTTCTGACGGAATCCGCTGTCAGGCGGTTACAGCAGAAAGAATGGCCGGGCAACGCCCGCGAGCTGCTCAATGCGGTGGAATGCGCAGTTGCTTACACGGCTGGAGGAGTGATCGACGCATCCACAATTGATGAAGTGACCGCCTTGACGCATCGATCACACGCGTACTCGGACCGTGTGGGTTCCGGAAATTCTGGCGTGCGGATTCCGGAAATTCTGGCCATGTGCTGAGATGGTGCCGGAGCGGTCGGGTCGTCAAGACCGAGATGGCGGGTTCGCATCGATGGGCCGTCGAGCGTGAGCAGGCGGCCGCGCTCGAGGACACGGTCCACGATGGCGCTGGCCAGGTCTTCGTCGTGTAGCACGCTCCCCCAGGCTGCGAGCGCCTTGTTCGTCGTGAATATCATGGCGCGCTTCCGCCGGTGGCGATCATTGACGACGTGAAAGAGCATGTTGGCCGCATCGGTGCCGTAGGTGAGATATCCCACCTCGTCGACCACGAGGACATCGGGATGTGTGTAGGCACCGAGCGTATCGGCGAGCCGGCCCTCGCGGAAGGCTGCCGAGAGGTCGTCGATGAGCTCCGCGGCGGTCGTGAAGCGAGCATCGAAGCCGTTCTGGATGGCGCGATAGGCTATTGCCACGGCCAGATGCGTCTTCCCACGACCCGGCTTGCCATGGAGGATGAGGGTACGGCCCTCGGTCACGAAGTCTGGCGAGAGGGCCGAGCCCAGGAGCGCGAGCCGCACGGTTGATTGGTAGGTGAAGTCGAAGTCGTCTATCGTCTTGAGGAAAGGGAAGCCGGCACGCCGGGCGAGCCGGGCGAGGCGTGTGTGTTGGCGCTGCGAGATCTCCTCGCTGATGAGGATCGTGAGAAGGCGTTCGTAGCTCCACTCTTCCTCTTCGGCGCGTACGATGAGATCGCGCCAGACGCGCCGGGCGTTGGCCAGGTGCAGCCTCTTGAAGAGAGGATCAAGGTCGATGTGCTCCGGGTACCGCGGGTACATCGCGTGCTCCAGGTGATCTACCTGCTCCACCTGATCGATGCTCTCCACTCTGCTCTCCACGTTCGGAGAATTTGCCGCTGTTGAAGAGGAGTGGGTGATTCGGCTGGTGTGCTCATGCATCTGCTGGCTCATATGCTGGGATCCTCCATTGCCGGCATGGCGGGTATGATCGGGAGACATATCTGCTCGCCCAGGGCACTGCTCGCACTGGTGGTCGCGACGGTGCTCGCGGTGAGATAGTGGGCGATGTACTCGGCGCCGAAGACTCTCTGGGTGAGCCCCTGCTCGAAGGCTCTCCGCGTGGCGAGAGCGCCATGACGCTGGAGCATGGCGTGCAGCCGCTCCACGTCTCTCACCCAGATGCGTGGGCGTCGGTGCGTGAGCTCGGTGAGGTACTCGTGCGCCGCGGGCCCCAGCTCCAGGAGGTGCTGGCGCTCGAGGTAGCGCTTGCCGCGTTTGCCGGAGACGGCGGCGACGAGCTGCGTACGGTGTTCGGCGAGAGTGGAGATCGCGTCGCGTTCGTCGAGTCTCGGGTGCGTGGCCTCGAAGCGGCCGGCCACGATGCGCACGCGCGTGCGGTAGAGGTGGATCGTGGCCGAGAGGCCGATCGCATCGCTCGGCATGGAGTAGCGATGGGTGTCGTGCGTGACGTAGGCGGTCGCTCCTACCACGGCCGGAATCCGGAGCGCGAAGGAGTCGGGCGTGATCTTGAGGGGTCGGAGTCTTGGCAGCTCCTCTGCACGCCGCACTGCCGGGACGATGCCCGTGGCGCGGGAGGGTCTCAATGTGTTGACCTCCGTGAGCCACTCGCGGAGTTGTGCCCTGAGGTCCTCCTCGTCGAGGAAGCGGCGCTGTTTGAAGAAACTCCCCTTGACCCAGCCTACCAGATTCTCGACAGATCCCTTCTGCTCGGGGGAATAGGGCCAGCAGACCTCGACGCCGAGGGAGAGATCGAGCACGACGCTGGCGAAGATCGGATTCCACTCGGTGACCTCACCATTCTTGCGCCACGAGATGGCCACCGTCTTCGGACGGTCGAAGACGGCCAGGAGCGGGGTGCCACCCATGGAGGCGAAGTGGTCGACCAGAGTCCGAGCGAGCGTCTCCGCCTGCTGGTTAGGGACGAGGGAGACCTCGACCCAGCGGGAGTACTTGAGACGCGAGGCGAAGAAGTGAACACGACGCGTAGCGCCGTTCATGAAGCGCACGATGACTTCGCCGAAATCGTGCTGCGTGAACTCACCCGGGAGCCCCTCGAAGCGTACCATGGGTCGCCTCACCACGGGTCTCACTTCGCGCACCAACTCGTAGAGCGCGCTCTTGGCGCCGTCGTACCCGGCGAGCTTGGCGCGGCGCAGGAGCTCCACGCTCCGGAGCGTGGGGTCCTCGGTGAGCCAGGTGCCGAGCATCGCTCGGTACGGCTCGGCCTTGCTGGGCCGTCCAATCCGGTGGTGCTTCTTGGGGCGCTCTGTCGGAAGTTTCGTCGAGAGTATCGAGGGCTGCTGCACCTCCGAACCGGCGGCTTCGATACCCCCTGTGGCTCCGTGCTTCTCTTGCAGCTCGCGCAGCGCTTGGGTGTGCGTGATCACGGGCTCACCGACCACGCGCTGGACGCTTCGCTTGCCGACCGCCGTGATGCGGGCGATCTCCTCCAGAGTGTGGCCCGCCTGGCGGAGCACCTGGATCGCATGCCGCTTCAGAATGTCGATCACCACTTCCCTCGCGGAGTGTTTCCGCGAGTAATGGCACCTCAGGTCCCCCTTTCTCTAGGTGGCCAGAATTTCCGGAAATTGGGTGGCCAGAATTTCCGGAACCCGCAGAGTGCAGTTCACGAAAGTAGACTGCACTCGCGCATCAGAAACCATCCGAACG
>DASSOX010000089.1:0-5949 GCA_035700125.1 Gemmatimonadaceae bacterium | reverse complement strand
TCGAGGCGGTGCCGTCGGCGCCGACGGCAACCGACGGGGTCAGATCTTGACCTGATACGTTTTTCCACCGGCCGGTGGAAAAACGTATCAGGTCAAGATCTGACCCCGTCGGTTGCCGTCGGCGCCGACGGCACCGCCTCGATCGCAGTGCGCGCGCGAGCGCGGGTGGCGAGCGTCACAACGGTCAGCACCACCACGTTCACCACCATCGCCACGATCCCCACGTTGAGATCGCGAATCAGCGCCGGCCACTCGGGGAAGAGCGTGGCCATGGTGGCGCCGGTGATGGTGAGCCAGGCAACCGTCGCTTCGCCCGCCAGTATTCCGGCGAAAGCGCCCTGGCGCGTGGCGAAGGGCGTGCGCCCCAGGCTCAGCACGAGCGCCGGGAAGAGCTGCGTGACGAAGTTGTAGCCCATGAGAAGCAGCATCACGAGCGTTTCGCCGCCGCGAAGCGCGAAGAACACCGAGAGCAGCGCCACCACCGGCACGAGCGCCTTCGCCAGCCGCTCCACGGTGCGATCGCTCGTGGAGGGAGCGAGCTTGGCGTACACGTTCTTCGAGAGAATCGTGCACGCCGAGACGAGAAGCATCGAGCCCGGTACGAGCGCGGTGAGCACGCCCGCGGCTCCGATGGTCCCCACGACCCAGGGCTCGAAGCTCTGCTTCGACACCTCGAGCAGCGCCAGATCCGCCTGCGATCCCTCGAGCCCCGGCACGGCGAGTATGGCCGCGAAACCGGTGAAGAACACGAACAGAAGCACGAGCTGGTAGAGTGGCATCACCACCGCGTTCTTGCGAAAGACGTTCTCGTTGCGCGCCGTATACGATGAGCCGAAGGTGTGCGGCCACATGTAGAAGCCGAGGGCGGTGAGCACCACGGTGGAGATGAACCAGGTGGTGCTCATCCCCGTGGCGGGGAGCGTGAGGAAGCCGGGGTTCGCTCTGTCTATCGCCTCGAACATCCCCTGGAAGCTCCCGTAGTGGTGGATCGGCAGGTAGATGCCAAGCGCGATCGCCACGGCGAGAATCATGATGTCTTTCAGCACCGCGGTCCACGCCGAGCCGTGCACACCGGAGATCACCACGTACACCACGAGCGCAACGCTGCTGATCCAGATCGCCGCACTCGCCGACACACTGCCGTACGATGTCTCGGAGACGATGATCCCCAACCCTCTGAGCTGCAGCACGAGGTACGGGATCATCGCCACGACGCTCACGAGCGAAACCAGGATCCCCAGCGACTCGCTCTCGTACTTGCTCACGAAGAAGTCGGCCTGCGACACGAGCCGGTGCTCCTTCGCGTAGCGCCATACCACCGGCAGCAGGAAGTACGAGATGATGTACGCGATGGCACCGTAGCCGAGGATGTAGAACGCCGGCGCGCCCTTCCCGTACGCCCACCCGCTCCCGCCGAGGAAGGTGAAGGTGGTGTAGATCTCCCCGGCCATGAGGAGGAAGACGAAGACCGTGCCGAAGCCACGGCCGCCCACGCTCCACTGCTCGAGACTCATCGTGCGGCCGCGCCGCGCGCGCACTCCGAGGAAGAGCGCGATTGCGATCGTGGCGATGATGATGACGAGCGCGGAGCTCACCCTCTGCCGTCTCCAGCCGTGCGGCCCGCGGTACCCACCGAGTCGATGCGGGAGTGGATGGTGGCCACTTCATCCTCGAGTGCACGGAGCGTGGCGCGGTCGAGCGCGTAGACCACGCCCATCACCACCGAGGTGATCACCACCCAGAGCACGATCCAGAAGAGGAGGAAGGGGAGCCCGAAGACGTAGGGCTCCACGCGATTCGCGAAGGGAACCCCTCCGAGCATCCCGATGACCGGCAGGAGCGCCAGCCATCGATGTGCCCTCACTGTGCTCTCTCTCCGCTCAGATAGTCGAGCGCCGCCGTGATGAAGATCGCGACCCCGCTCTCGAGCGCGCGCTCATCGATGTCGAAGCGCTCGTGATGGTGCGGATGCACGATCCCGCGCTCCTCGTTGCGCGCGCCGATGAAGAAGAACGAGCCGGGCGCGCGCGTCTGGAAGGCGGAGAAGTCCTCGCCGCCCATCGACGCGCGAGCTTCCACGAGTACATCGGGCCCCAGCGCTTCCTCCACGACGCGCCGCATGAACCCGGTCACCTTCTCGTCGTTCACCACGGGGCGGTAGCTGCGCTGGAATTTCAGCTCGTACGTAGCGCCATGCGCCTCGGTGACGCCGCGGACGATCCGTTCCATGAGCTCCTGGATCCGGTCGCGCCATGGCGGGCCGAAGGTGCGAACCGTTCCGGTGAGCTCGGCGCTCCCCGGGATGATGTTGTCGGCGGTGCCCGCGATGAAACGGGTGACCGACACGACCGCGTTGTCGAGCGGGTCCACGTTGCGAGCGACGATGTGCTGCAGGTTGGTCACCACCTGCGCGGCGACGGCGATACTGTCCACCGTCTCGTGCGGCAGTGCCGCGTGCCCGCCGGCGCCGCGGATCGTGAGGCGAAAGACATCGGGCGACGCCATCAGCGCTCCGGCCTTCACGCCGACTTTCCCGTACGGCATGGGGAGCCAGAGATGCGCGCCGATCACGATGTCCACGCCGTCCATCACCCCGGCATCGACCATCTCCTGTGCACCGCCAGGGAATAGCTCCTCGGCATGCTGGAAGATGAAGCGCACCTCGCCATGCAGCCGCTCGCGGAGAGCGGTGAGCACGGTGGCGGCGCCGAGTAGCATGGAAGTGTGGCCATCGTGTCCGCAGGCGTGCATCACGCCGGGATTGCGCGACACGTAATCGACTTCGTTGAGCTCGGTGATGGGGAGCGCGTCCATGTCGGCGCGCATCGCGATTACGGGCCCGGGGTGAAGACCGGCCAGACGCGCGACGACGCTGGTCTTCGTGGGGCGCGAGATCTCCAGCCCTTCGAGCTCGGAGAGCCGATCGAAAACGAACTGCGCGGTCCTCTCCTCGTGGAAAGAGAGCTCCGGGTTCTGGTGAAGGTAACGCCGCCACCCGATCACCGTGTCGCGCAGCTTCGCTGCTTCCCGGGCGGGCGAGATATCCGTGGTGGAGATGCTGCTCGTCATCGTTCGCTCCTGGAGACGGCCTGGCCTACCTGCCGAATGTGGCGAGGCGGCGGGGGGAATGCCAGTGGGTCGCGAGCGACATCCTCCGCGAAGCGCGTGCGAGCGACTACTGAAGCCGGCAGTCGCGGCCGCCGAGCGCCCTCTGGTGCGGCCCGTGCACCCCAGGCTATCTCACGCTCCGAACACTCGCACGAGGCAGATGCCAACAGCCACAGCCGACAATCAGCCACGCGGTCTGCGCGTGATCTTTCGCGCTCTCTCGCATCGCAACTTCAAGCTCTTCTTCAGCGGGCAGATCATATCGCTCGTGGGAAAGTGGATGCAGATGGTGGCGCGAGCGTGGCTGGTGTATCGCCTCACGGGCTCGGCGGTGCTCCTCGGCGCCGTGGGATTCGCGGGTCAGGTGCCGGTGTTTCTGCTCTCACCGCTGGGGGGCGCGGTGGCCGACCGGCACAGCCGTCATCGGATCGTCATCGCCACCCAGACGGCGTCCATGATCTTCACGCTCATCCTCGCGGGGCTCACGCTCGCGGGCGTGGTGCGCGTGTGGCACATCATGACGATCGCGGCGCTGCTCGGGGTGGTGAACGCCTTCGACGTCCCGGCGCGGCAGGCGTTCTACGTGGAGCTGGTTGGGCGCGACGATCTCCTCAACGCGATCGCGCTCAACTCGTCCATGGTGAACTTCGCGCGCGTCGTGGGACCTGCGCTCGCGGGGCTCGTGATAGCATGGATCGGCGAGGGGTGGTGCTTCTTCGCCGATGGCGTGAGCTACCTCGCGGTGATCGCCGGTCTCCTCCTCATGAAGCTCGAGCCCTTCCAGCGGCCGCAGCACAAACCCTCGGCGATCTCGCAGATCAGGGAAGGCTTCCGATTCGTGGTGCACACGCCGCCGATCCGCGCGCTGCTGCTCATGCTCGGCCTGGCGAGTCTCGTGGGGATGCCGTACGCGGTGCTCATGCCGATCTTCGCGGAAGACATCCTCCACAGCGGCGCGCGCGGCCTGGGGCTGCTGATGGGGGCCGCGGGAGTGGGTGCGCTGATCGGTGCGCTCACACTGGCCGGGAAGCGAAACGTGAAGGGGCTCGGACGCTGGGTCGCGTTCGCCGCGATGGGCTTCGGCACGGCGCTCGTAGTGTTCACCCTCTCGCGGCACTTTCTGCTCTCCATGGTGCTGCTCGTGCCGGTGGGCTTCGCGATGATGTTGCAGATGGCGTCGTCGAACACGTTGATCCAGAGCATGGTGCCCGATCAGCTCCGGGGGCGCGTGATGTCGGTGTACTCGATGATGTTCATGGGGATGGCGCCCTTCGGCGCGCTCCTGTCGGGCGCGGTGGCGCACCGCATAGGTGCACCGCACACGGTCGCCATCGGTGGAGCGATAGTCGTGCTGGGAGCGATGGTGTTCTACTCCCAGCTTCCCGCGCTCCGAGTGCAGGCGCGTCGTCTGATCGTCGCGCAGGAAGCCGCCGGCGGCGAGCCCGCCAACGAGGCGACAGGCGGGGCGGCGACGGTGGAAGAGGAGCTGCAGGGGGCGGGATGACGAATGCGTGGGTGCCGACGGTGGCGCTGGCGGGGCGCTGGGGGTGATATTGCGGGTTCAGCGACAAGGTCTACGCGACCCCTGGCAGATCACCGCTTCGCGAGGTGCAACATGCTACGTACCTTCCTGGCCGCGATCCTTCTCCCTCTCCTTCCCGTCGGCGCGGGAGTGCAGTCCGAGATCGGCACTAGGCTGACACCCTCTTCAGGCCACACGGTGGCGCCGATGCGCGCCGCGGCCGACTCCGTGGCGATCACCGAATGGACAGTTCCCTGGGAGCGGAGCCGGCCGCGCGACCCGTTCGCGGATGCGCAGTCGCGCGTCTGGTTCGTGGGGCAAACGGGGAACTACGTGGCGTACCTGGAGCCGGCCACTGGCAAGTTCAAACGCTTCGAGATCGAACCGAACACCCTTCCGCACAACCTCATCGTGGATGCGAAGGGAGCCGTGTGGTTCGCGGGGAACGCGGCGGGTTACATCGGGAAGCTGGATCCCGCCAGTGGAAAGATCACGAAGTACCCGATGCCCGATGAGCGCGCGCGCGATCCGCACACGCTCATCGCCGACGACAAGGGGAATATCTGGTTCACCGTCCAGGGCGGCAACTTCGCCGGTAAGCTCGACACGAAGAGCGGGAAGGTGCAGCTGATCGAAGTCCCCACTCCGAAGGCGCGTCCGTACGGAATCGCGCTCGACTCGAAGGGGCATCCGTGGATCTGCGAGTTCGGCACGAACAAGATCGCCACCATCGATCCGGCCACTATGCGCCTGCGCGAGTACGAGCTCCCCGACAAGAGCGCACACCCGCGCCGCATCGAGGTCACGCCCGACGATCGCGTCTGGTACGTGGACTACTCGCTCGGCACCATCGGCCGCCTCGACCCCGCCACCGGCGTCGTGAAGGAGTGGCCCGCACCGAGCGGGAAGAACTCCAGACCTTACGCGATGGAGATGGACGACCGCGGCCGCCTCTGGTTCGTGGAAACCGGCCCGCAGCCAAACATCCTCGTGGGCTTCGACCCGTCCACCGAAAAGTTCTTCAGCTCCACCCCAATCGCCGAGAGCGGCGCACGCTCCGTTCGCCACATGACCTTCGACAAGGCAACGGGCTCGATCTGGTTCGGCACCGATGCGAATACGATCGGGCGAGCGAGAGTAGATAAGTAGGGGAAAGGGGCGGGACGGGACTGCGAGGGTTCAGGAGGCAGGGTTCAGGGTTCAGGAACTGCTTATACGACTGTCATTCCCGCGTAAGCGGGAATCCATCAGATGGCTTGCGCCAGCTCCGGGAGGAGGTCGAGGGCGTGGGCATCGACGGTGCCTTGGGGGTTCAGGAC
>DASSOX010000088.1:0-22996 GCA_035700125.1 Gemmatimonadaceae bacterium | reverse complement strand
AGCAGGAACTGCGAGGGGTCAGGAGGCAGGGCGGGAACTGCAGGGTTCAGGGGGCAGGGGGCAGGGTTCAGGAACTACCCAGCGATCGAGATCCTGCCGCCGAGGTAGTACCTGAACCCTGAACCCTGCCTCCTGAACCCTAGCAGTTCCTGCTCTCTGCTTTCTGCTCTCTGCTCCCTCCCTCCCTTCTCCCCTCACCTCGTCCCACCTACCTTTCCATCGTGACTGCATTCTCGCATCCCGATTTCACGGCGGCCAGGTTCCAGGGGGCGCCTGATGCACGCTTTGTCGTGGCGCCGACCGACGGCGTGCTTCCCGAAGGATTCTTCTCCACTTCCAACCTCCCCACCTACGTGCACATAGGCGGAGAGTGGAGATTGCCGCGCGAGCCGCGCATGGATGGAGCGCTCGTGCTCGACGACGATGGCGAGCTGTGGGTGAGGGAGATGCGACGCGTTAAGAAGGGAGATCGCGTCGCGGTCGGCTTCGCCGAAGATGGGTCGGAGGGGATCTATGTGTACGCCGACGCATTCCTCGGCGACGAGAGCGAGGGCGAGTTCAAGTTCATGGGGAGCGAGGTCTCCCGCGAGAAGCCCATCGACTACGCTCAGATGGCGCGCCTCCTGATCGAAGAGCGCGAGCGGGGCGGCTACATAGTCTGGGTGACCGGACCAGCGCTCGTTCATTCGCGTGCGCGAGCAGACATGACCTGGTTCGTGGACAACGGCTTCGTGAACGCGCTGCTCGCCGGAAACGCGGTGGCGGTTCACGATATCGAAGCATCGATCTTCGGTACCACGCTGGGGATGACGGGGACCGGGCAGTCTACTGCGGGCGGCCACGGCAAGCACATGCGCGCCATCAATCAGGTCAGGGCGGCGGGTTCGATCGCCGCGGCGGTGGAGCGGGGGATTATCACCGATGGGATCATGCACGCGCTCGTGAGGAACGACCTTCCATTCGTGCTCTGCGGCTCCATCCGCGATGACGGGCCGCTTCCCGACGTGGTCGCGGATTCGATCGAGGCGCAGGACGCCATGAAGGTGCACACCACAAAGGCGACGATGACGCTTCTCATCGCCACGGCGCTGCACGCGATAGCGGTGGGGAACATGCTTCCCGCCTTCGTCGAGGAGCCGGACGGCTCGCTGCGCGAGCTTCCCACGATCTGTGTGGATTCGTCGGAGTTCGTGGTGAGCAAGCTGAAGGATCGCGGAACCCACCAGGCGTTCGGCGTCGTCACGAACGCACAGGACTTCATGCAGATCCTGCGACTGTACGTGGAGCGCGAGCTCGCGGCGCGCGGCGCCTCCTCCCGGACACGCACCCCCGCCGCGGCGCTGTGAACGTCGAGGGTCGCGAGCGCTTTTTCCGTGCGATCGCGGAGCGCATAGACGTCGATCGCGTCGCGGAAGTACATGTCTTCCCGGCGATTCGTCAGGGTGGTCGCGAGAGTGGTGTGGCGGTCGTCACGCTGCGTCCGCAGCCACCGGAGAGCGAGGCCGCCGACCAGGTCGATGGCGCCGAGCAGCCCGGGGAGGTCGGCGATTCCGTGGAAGCTCGGGACGAAGCCCTGGATGCGCCTCTTCATCATCCCCCGCGCCGCTTCACCGTGCTTCGCGCGAACTACCGGCTCCAACTGAAAGGACCCGATCGCGGCAAGTGGGAAGTGGGCGTTGTGGAGGAGGCGGATGCTCCAGCCGCGACGGTGGACGAGGTAGTGCGCGGCGTGCACGAGCGCGCTGGCAGCTGGAGCGTTGAAGGGCCCGAGCGTCTCACGGGAGACGAGTTCCGCGCTGCGCTCGTAGAGGAGCCGTGGAGCGCGACGCGATAATCGACGAGTTTCGCGTGTATCTGCGCGAGCACAACCTACCGGTGACGCCGCAGCGTTTGGCGATAGCCGAAGTGCTTCTTCTGCGCGATCGACACTTCAGCGCCGACGAGATCGAGCAGGAGCTCCACGCTCAGGGGATCAGCGTCGGCACCGCCACCGTGTACCGCACGCTCGAGGTACTCGTACGCAGCGGTCTCGTGGTGGAGCGGGATTTCGGGGAAGGGTTCAAGCGATTCGAGAGCGCGCGCGGGATGCCGCAGCACGAGCACCTTCTCTGCACGGTTTGCGGGCGCGTTGTGGAGTTTCAGGACGACCGTCTCGATCGCATGTCCACGCTCCTCGCCGAGGCGTACGGCTTCGTGACCCGAAGCCACCGCCTGGTGATTTACGGTGTCTGCTCCGAGTGCCAGCGGACGGGGTCGGGTCTTTGACCGTGAGCAAGCCCGGCAGGGGGCCTCAGCCGGGCCCGCTCGAAGTCAAAGACCAGAACCCGTCCTCGATCGTCATCGTGGTATGCCCCGAAAAGCGCGACTCCTCCTCACCATATTTCTCGCCGTCTACGGCGCGGCATGCCTGGCGCACCCGGAAGCGGGCGGGTTCCTCGATGCGGTGGATCTCGGTATCCACGAGACCGGACACCTCGTCTTCGCGCCCTTCGGCGAGTTCGTGGGGTTTGCGGGAGGCACTCTCGCGCAACTGATCATGCCCTCCCTCTTCGCGGCGTACTTCTGGCGCCAGGAAGACCGTCACGCGGCTACCGTCGCCTTCTGGTGGCTCGCGCAGAACTGCTGGAACATCTCCGTGTACGCGGCCGATGCGCGGGCGCAGGATCTTCCGCTCGTGGGCGGCGGGGAGCATGACTGGGCGTACATGCTCGGCCGTCTCGGCTGGCTCCAGCTCGATACGCGCATCTCGCGCCTGATCTGGCTGGTCGGAGTCCTCGTCTACGTGATGAGCATAGTTCAGGGTGTGCGTTACGCGCGTGCGGCGTCCGAAAGGTCTGCCAGGGCCACCGGCTCCTCCACGCCCTCGCAATTGGCGTAGCGACACATCACGGCCGAGTGGATGTCGCGCGCATCCTCGAGGACGGCACGACCGAGATCGAGGTTGGGCGGCGTGATGATGAAGGGCCAGACCTGGTCGCCGCCCGCGCTGCCGTGTGCGCCAACCTGGTCGTCGAAAGACACGATCTCGTACCCGTCGTAGGCGCCGAACAGCACGAGATCGCCGGCGTTGGGCTGGTCCACCAGATCTCGGACTGCGCGGATGACGTATGGAGCGGTGCCGTACGGCTCCAGCGGGTTCTCTCCTTCGAGCACGCGCAGCACGCCCCGTTCGACGACGGCTGTCCCCGCGCGGCTACGAAGGTGCACGGCGCCGTCGAGTCGCGTCGCTACCAGGCCGATTCCCGGGTGCGCGAGCAGCGCGTCGTACAGTGCCGCGCTCTGCGGGTCGCTCGTGATCTCGCCGAGGTCGAGCTGCTCCGGGCGCTTGGCGAAGTAGATGAGCGCGAGGCACGAGCTGTACGTCACCACCACGTCGTGCGTCTGATCCACGAAGTACTTCTCGGGGAAGATGATCTCGCGCAGTCCGTAGTGGCTGCGGACCCAGTCGCGAGTGTGTCTCAGGAAGCGTCGCAGGCGGCGGTGCCTGCGGTCGGCGACGTGCGTCACCGTCTCCACGATCTGCGCGCTGAGGTCCGAGTATTCGCTGTCCTCCGAGGCGCTGTCGAGCACGCCCGGCTCCGCGCCCGCAACCGCTGTATCGCGCAGGAGCCGGCGCACAGTTGCTCCGAGCGACTCGCCGAAGCGTACGCGATAGCTCGCGGCCGGCGTCATCCCGTGGTCGGAGAGGATTACGAGATCGTAGCCGCGCGCGTTGGTCGCGCGAATCATCCGCTCGATCTCGGCGATGCGCGCATCGGTGCGCCGAAGATCGCTCAGCGCCTGGCGGCTCGATGGGCCGAAGTGGTGCGCCAGCTCGTCGTACTGCATGTACGTGCTGTAGATGATCGGCACGCCGAGGTAGACGTCGAGCGTGATGGCGATGGTCTGCAGCTCGCGCACGATCACGTTGCTCAGGATGCGGACGAAGGGAAAGATTCCCTCGGCGTGCGTGGCCTGACCGCGGAGCTGAGCTATCGCGCGCTCCCACTCCTCACGCAGCCACTCCCAGGCGGACTGGAATGCCATTCGCGCCACGCGCACCGGGTGCAGAACGATGAGAAGCGCCATGCGCGTCCCACCGAGCCGGCGGTAGATGGAGGTGCGGTCTCGCGTCGCCACCGTGAAGGCGACTGTCTGGGCATCGCCATCAAGGAGGTTCACGTAACTCGAGCCTCCCTCGAGCGCCCCGGGCGCGTGGATGCGATCGCGAATATATTGAACGCCGTGCGGAGCGTTGCAGGTTATCACGCGTCGCGCTTCCTTGTCGTAAAAGCGGAATGCGGGGATGCCGCCGTTCTCGCCGTGGAAGATCCCCGCCTGACAGTAGGGCGTGGCCGACGGAAGTCCGCTGAACCACCTGCGGATGTGGAACTTCCGTTCGCGCAGCAGACGTTCGAGGGTGGGGCAGTAGCCGAGTCTCAGGGCGCGGCGCAGGTCCGCATAGGCCAGTGCGTCGATCTGGAGCGCCACGAGTCCGCGCCTGCCGTCGCGCGGTCTGCGTTCGCGACGGAACGCGTGATACTTGACAGCGTAGTACCACCGGAGGAGCGGCCCCATGCGCGGCCGCGCGCGGCGCTCCTCCGAAGGAGACGGTATGGAAGGCACCGCCACATTGGGATTACTGATCGCGTTCTCCGCGGGCTTGTTGAGCTTTTTGTCGCCCTGTGTGCTGCCACTCATTCCGAGTTATGTGACATTCATAACCGGGATGAGCCTCGAGGAGGTGCAGAGCTCCCGCCGCACCGCGCTCATCCACTCGCTTCTCTTCATCGTCGGCTTCACGATAATCTTCCTCGCCTTCGGTGCAACTGCCAGCGTTCTCGGCCGCGTGCTGATCGCCGCGCGCGGCTGGATATCGCGCATCGGAGGTGTGCTGATCATCATCTTCGGCCTCTACCTCCTCGGGGCATTCAACATACGCGCCTTCGCCCAGGAGCGCCGGGTTCACTTCGCTAACAAGCCGGTGGGCTATCTCGGGACGGTACTCGTAGGCGTGGCCTTCGGTGCCGGGTGGACGCCCTGCATCGGTCCCATCCTCGGCTCGATTCTCATCTATACCTCCAGCACCGCCGATCTTGGCCGCGGGCTGGTGCTGCTCTCGATGTACTCGCTCGGCCTCGCGGTACCGTTCGTGGTGGCGGCGCTCGCGATAGACCACTTTCTTGCCGCCTTCGCCCGTTTCCGCTCGGCGATGATCTGGGTGAACCGGATCGGAGGCGTCCTGCTCATCGCGATCGGTCTCCTCCTCGTGACCAACTACTTCACGCTCCTCGCGTCGTACCTGCAGGTGCTCACTCCCGAGGCGCTACGCAGCAGGATCTGAGGGCGCGTCTCCGTCGTTGGTGCGGTCGTCGGCGAGCCAGCCGCGGATCAGGCCAGGGAGCTCCAGCGCTCTGATCGGCTTCGTCAGCACCTCCCTGCAACCTGCCTGCATGCAGCGCTCGCGCGTTTCCGGGTTGTCGTGGCCGGTGAGCGCCACCGCCACGGGAGGCAGGTTGTGGGTGCGCGACAGCTCGCCCAGCACGTCGAGTCCATCTTCGCGCCCGAGCGTGAGGTCGAGCAAAATGACGTCGGGGTGTTCCGCTCGCGCGGTGTCCACCGCCTCTCGAACACTGAACGCGGCGCTTACGCGATGGCCGGTTTCCTCGAGGAGGAGACGCAGCGCGTCCACCACGAGCGCGCTGTCTTCCACCAGCAGCACATGTACGTCCATGCCGGCCGCCTTCAGGAGGCCGATCGTACGGGGATAGTGAAGTAGAACCTGCTCCCCGCGCCCACCGTGCTCTCGAGCCAGATTCGACCACCGTGCAGCTCGACGAACTTGTGCGCGATCGCGAGGCCGAGTCCCGTTCCATGGTGGCTCCGCGACGCGGAGGCATCTACCTGCGCGAACTCGCGGAAGACGAGGTCGAAGTGCTCCGGGGCAATACCGATTCCGGTATCGCCCACTTCGATGAGGATCGCGGCACCCGACTCGCTTTCCGGCGCCATGCGTGCAGCGATCCAGACGCGCCCACCGGGGGGCGTGAAGTCGATCGCGTTGCCAAGGAGATTCGCGAGTACGTGCGCGATCTTGTCGCGGTCGGCGACGACGGGAGGAAGCCCCGGTGCGATGTCCACGGAGAGCGAGTGCTCCTTCTTGGCGATGAGCGACTCGCTCATGGCGCACACCTGCTCGATGACCGACTCGATGGTCGTATCGGAGCGGCTGAGCGAGAGCTGGTTTGCCTCGCCGCGCGCGTAGGTGAGGATCTCGTTCACCATTCCCAGAAGCTGCCTCCCGCCACTGATGATGCCGGAGATGCTCTCGGACTGTCGCTCGTCCAGCTCTCCGAGGATGCCGTCGCGCAGGATCTCGGCGTGCGTGATGATCGCCGTGAGGGGCGTGCGGAGATCGTGCGAGATGTTGGAGAGGAACTGCGTCTTGAGAGCGTCCTGGTTGCGAAGCTCGGCGATCGTGCGCGCGAGCTGGAGGTTCTGTTCCTGGAGCGCGCCCATGCGTTGCTCCAGCGATGTCTCGTCGGTCAGTGTACGGGGCATGTCGTTTATAGTAGCTCGCGGCTGACGAACTGCCAACGCGGGGGGCGTTGGCGGAGTCAGCCCGGTGTGACCCAGGTCACGCGCGGGGGTGGACGATCGTCCTAGCACAGAACCATCCCCGGGCAGAGTGTATCAAGCGTCATGGCCAGCGCGGGTAGGCGAGCGGTCACAGGTGGCATGTGGATTGCTTTTTTCACCCACCTACGAAAGCGGCCCGTACGGGCCAGCCAACTCGCGCCGTGATGTCGCAACCCCTTTTGTACACCACAGAGCCGGCTCGAGACCAAATTCTGGAGATTCCGATATGTCCAGCCCCATTCGCGCGCTAGCTCCGCTGGCGCTTTCACTCGCCCTGGTGGTCGGCGCCTGTTCCGACCGCAGCAATGACAATTCGATGGCGCAGGATAGCAGCCTCTCCCGCGACCTCGCGTTGGCCAACGCCGATAGCTCGGCCTCGCCGCAGCTCTCGGATGTTCCGGCCAACAATCCACCTGCCAGCCAGCCAGCCGCGGCCGCCCCGGCGCCGAAGCCGGCTGCACCCAAGCCTCGCCCTACCACTACCAAGCCCAGAACCACGCCGACCAAGACCACCACTCCCTCCGGCAACACCGCGACGAGCAGCTCGTCGGGGAGCGAGGCGGCTCTGGCCAGCGTACCGGCGGGTAGCGAAATCAGTCTGACGTCGAACGATCGCGTCTGCACCAACACCAACAAGGCCGGTGATCGCTTCACCGCCACCGTCACCAACTCGGTGACCGGGACGAACGGTGCGGTGATTCCCGCCGGCGCGAAGGCGGTGATCCAGATCGCCGACCTCAAGCGCAGCGAGAACGCGACCGACAACATCCAGATGGTGTTCAACGTTCTGAGTCTTTCGTGGAACGGCAAGACCTATCCGGTGAACGCCGCCATCGAGCACGTGGACGTGGACAAGGTCCGCAACTCGAGCACCGGCAACGACGCGAAGAAGGTGGTTGGTGGCGCGGTAGTAGGCGCGATTCTCGGCCAGGTGATCGGCAAGAACACCAAGTCCACCGTGATCGGCGCTGCCACCGGCGCTGCCGCCGGCACCGCTGTCGCCATGGGCACCGCGAACTACGAGGGTTGCGTGCCGAACGGCGGCAATATCCAGATCAAGCTCACAGAGCCGGCGACGATCCAGTAGGTGGGACGGCGGAAAGCAGAAAGCAGAGAGCAGAAACTGCAACGGTTCAGCAACTAAAGGGTTCAGAGTAGTTCCTGAACCCTGCCTCCTGAACCCTCGCAGTTCCTGCTCTCTGCTTTCTGCTCTCTGCCTTCTCTCCCTTCACTTGCCCTCCCCTCCACTCTTCCGATAGTTTCCCCCTCGTTCCCCACTCACCCCAATCGCTTTCGCTGTGGCCACTTCTTTCATCGACCCTCGGCTCACCGAGCGTCGTAATCCGCGTACTGCCGTTATAGACCTCGCGTCGCCGATCGAGATAGTGGATCTCATCGGCGCCGAAGATCGGACGGTGGCCGAGGCGGTGGCGTCGCAGCGCGAGCAGATCGCGCGCGCGGTGGAGCTGGCGGAGGGGGCGTTTCGCGCGGGCGGGCGGCTTTTCTACATCGGGGCAGGGACTTCCGGTCGGCTCGGTGTGCTGGATGCGAGTGAGTGTCCGCCCACTTTCGGTACAGATCCGGAGATGGTGCAGGGCATCATCGCCGGCGGCCTCGACGCGCTGGTGCGCTCGCAGGAGGGCGCCGAGGACATCGCGGCCGACGGCGCCGCGCAGATGGATGCCCGCAAGGTCGGCGAGCGTGACTTCGTGGTGGGAATCGCAGCGTCGGGGACCACGCCCTACGTGCACGGCGCGCTGGAGCGCGCGGCGAAGCTGGGTGCGCGTACGGCGATCGTGGCGTGCTCGCCACCGCCGGAAGCGATAGTGAGGCTGGTGGATGTGGCCATCGTGCCGATCACGGGGCCCGAGGCCGTCACCGGTTCCACGCGCATGAAGGCCGGCACCGCGACCAAGCTGGTGCTCAACACGATCACCACCGGCGCGATGATCCGCATCGGGAAGACGTTCGGAAACCTGATGGTGGATCTGCGCGCGATGAGCCAGAAGCTGGTGGATCGCGGCGAGCGCATCATGATGGAGGTATGCGGCGTGTCGCGTGCCGAGGCGCGGCAGCTGATAGACGCGGCAGGCGGCGCTGTGAAGACGGCGATCGTGATGCAGAAGCTGGGCGTCTCGCGCGAGGAGGCGGAGCGCGAGTTACAAGAGGCGGGCGGGGTCGTTCGTCGAGTGGTGCACGAACCGCCACCGCCGGCAGAGTGAGCGAGGCCGCGGCTTCGCACGGACGAGCGCCGCGGGCCGCGGGCGGCGCCGCGATCATGGTGGGTCTCATGTCGGGCACCTCGGCCGACGGGATCTCGGCGGCTGTGGCGAGCTTCGATCGCACCGACGATGGTCGTGTCCGCACCGAGCTTCTCGCGCATCTTTCACGGCCGTATACTCCGGCAGAGCGTGATCGGCTGCTCGACGCCATAGAGCGCGGGACGCCGGCGGAGTACTGCCGCCTGAACTTCGATCTGGGGAGCTGGCTCGCCGACGCCGCGCTGGCCGTCATGGCGAGGGCCTTTCTCGCGCCGACCGACGTGCGTGCGATCGCGTCGCACGGGCATACGGTCTGGCACGAGCCGCCGCACTCCACGTGGCAGTTCGGTGAGGCGGCGGTGATCGCCGAGCGCACGGGCGTGGACGTGGTGAGTGACTTCCGCGTGCGCGACGTGGCGGCGGGAGGGCAGGGTGCACCGCTGGTTCCCATGGCCGACGCGCTTCTCTTCGCGTCCCCTTCGCACTGGCGTGCGCTGCAGAATCTCGGAGGAATCGGGAACGTGAGTATCGTTCCGCCATCGCCCGCAGGGACGAACGTGCGCGCCTTCGACACCGGACCTGGCTGTGCGGTGATCGACGGCGTGACGCGCGCCCTGCGCCCCGACCTTCCGTACGATGTGGACGGTGCGCTGGCGCGCGTGGGAACCGCGATCCCCGAGGTGGTGGACGAGCTGCTGCGCGAGCCGTACTTCGAGGCGCCGCCCCCGAAGTCCACGGGGCGGGAGCTCTTCAGCAGCTCCTACATCGCGCGCTTCGTACAGCGTTGCAGGAGTGCGCGGCCCGATGCATCGAACGAGGACATCATCGCGACGGCCGTCTCTCTCACGGCATCGAGCATCGGCGATGCACTGCGGCGCTTCGTGCGCGAGCCGGTAACCGAGATAGTCCTCTCCGGGGGCGGCGCTCGCAACCCCGTTCTGGTCGATGCGATAGCAGCAGCCGTTGCACCCGCTCGGGTGCGCAGCTTCGACGATCTCTTCTTCGATGGAGAGGCGAAGGAAGCGGTGGCGTTCGCGTTACTCGGTTGGCTGCACCTGGAGCACCGCGCGGGGAACGTTCCGGTGGCAACCGGAGCGCGAGGCGCGAGGGTGCTCGGCAAATTGTGCCCGGCATGAACGTCGCTAACCTGGTGATCCCGGGCGTCCGGTGGGATGCCGCGCGCGGCTACGAGGCATCGCGCCCACTCATCGAGCGGGCGCTGCAGCTCGAGGTAGGGGGCTTCGTCCTCCACGGCGGCGACGAAGAGGGAGTGCGGCAGCTCACCAAGGAGTTGCGGCGACGTTCGCGGATTCCGCTGCTGATCGCGGCGGAGCTGGAGCGCGGGGCGGGGCAGCAGTTCGCGGGCGCTACGGGACTACCGCCGGCCGCGGCGATCGCATCGCTGAACGATCCAGATGCAGTACGCCGTGCAGCGCGGCTCACCGCGCGCGAGGCGCGCACGCTCGGCGTGAACTTCGCCTTCGCGCCCGTGTGCGACCTCGATATGGAGCCGGGCAATCCGGTGACCGGTACGCGCATCCTGGGGAGCGATGCCGCGCGAGTGGCGTCGCTCGCGGCGACGTGGATAACCGCATGTCAGGGTGAAGGCGTGCTCGCCTGCGCCAAGCACTTCCCGGGACACGGCCGCACCAGAGTCGACCCGCGAGTGGAAGTGCCGACGGTGAGTGCGACGCGGCAGGAGCTCAACGAGCAGGACATGCGCCCCTTCCGCGCCGCGATCGAGGCGGGCGTGGCGGCCATCATGATGGCGCACGTGATCTATCCCGCTCTCGATCCGAGCGGAGCCCCGGCAACCATCTCGCGCGAGATCGTGCAATGGCTACTGCGCCAGCAGCTCGGCTTCGATGGACTCGTCGTCACGGACGCGCTGCATGGTCACGCGCTTCTCCCCGGCCACGGTGAAGGAGACGTGGCGGTGGAAGCTCTGAATGCCGGGTGCGACATCATCCTGGAGCCGTCGGAGCTCGAGCCGATGGTGGAGTCGCTCCGGCGCGCGAGGTCCCAGCACCGGCTGCTCGAGGAGAACGTGCGCACCTCGCTCCGCCGGCGCCTCAAGTGGGCGCAGTGGGCATCGCCACCCAACGAGTGGCGCAAGCCGGCGGCGGCGGATGTGGCGTGGGGACATCGCCTGGCCGACAGCGTGGTGCGCATGGTGCGCGGCGTCCGGCCGCGCGTATCGCAGCCGCTGGAAGTCCTGGTGATAGACGATGAGTCCACCGCTGCCGGAGCGGCCACATCGCGCGAGCCGTTCATCCACGCGCTCCGCGAAGCGGGCTGGGACGCGCACGGCATCCCCGTGGCTGGCAATGAAGCAGGGATGCCATCGCCTGCGGCACAGGCGCGCTCATGCGTGATCGCGCTCTTCGGTGAAGGGCGCGCGGGTACCGAAGGAGCCGGCTACAGCGAAGCCACTCGTGCCGCGGTGGAGCGAGCGGTGGAGCGAGCGCCAGGCGCGCTCGTCATGCAATTCGGCCATCCACGTCTGATACGCGATCTCCCGCCGGGCCCACCCATCGCCACGGCGTGGGGCGGGGAGAGCGCGATGCAGATGGCCGCCGCCCGGTGGCTGACGAGCGACGGCTGACTGCCTGATCATCCCTTCCAAACACGCATCGCGATCCCGCTTCGCGTCACGGCTCGATTCGGTGGCCCTCGGAGAAGTCGTAGAGAGTGAGCCGGCGAAGCCGGTAATACGAAAGCCAGTAGCCGCGCAGCGCCTGGACGTAACCCTGCAGTGCCGAGTCCTTCTCGCTCTGCGCGATGTAGAGATCGCTGATCCCGATCTTGCCTATCACGTAGCGGTTCTTCGCCACCTCGAATCGCTTGGAACCGACGGTGTCTGCCTTTGCCGAGATCTCGAGGATGCGCGCCGCCTGCGCGAACTCGAGGGCGGCGAAGTGCGCTTCCTGCGCGGCCTGCTGGCGTGACTGGTCGGTGGTGTTCTCCACGCGGCGCTTCTCGGCGCGAGCGGCTTCGACCTCGGCGTGCCGGGCGCCCCACTGCACCAGTGGCATCGAGACACTCACGGTGAGCGCCTGCTGATCCAGGAGCGACTGGTATGCGTCGTTGAGAAAGGGAGCGGTCTGGTTGAAGCCGGCCATGGCGGTGATGGTGGCGCCGAAGCCGTTGCTCAGCCGCGCCTCGTTCACCCGTCGCTCCGCATGCAGCTCTTGCAGATCGAAGTTCACCATCTGGCTCCGGTTGCGGAGCGCCTCCTTGACGGCCACCGTTGTGTCCACGGTCATCACCGGCACATCCACCGGCGCGGCGATCGCGAAGCTGCTGTCGGCTGGCACCTTCAGCTGCAGTTGCAGCGCCGCCATCGCCCTGCTGTAGTCGAGCCGCGCGCCGTCGAGCGAAGTACGCGCCCTGAGGAGCGCGAGCTCGCTCTGGAGCAGATCGTTCTCGCCGATCTTGCCGACTTCGTAGCGCCCCTTCGACAGCGTATAGAGGGTGTCGTTCACCGCGACGTTGGCGGCCGCATTCTCGAGCGTGAGGCGTGCGGCGTAGAGGTCGAAGAAGGCGGTCGCGGTGGCGATCGCGACGTCTTCGCGCGCCTCGATGTACTGCCGCTCGGCGATCTCGTCGTCGAGCGATTGCTCTCTTCCGTCCCACGCGAGTGCGTTGGGACGGAAGAGATCCTGCTGGATACCCAGCGTGAGCGGTCTCGATTGCCAGAGTCTCCCGAGTCCGCTTCCCCCCTGGTCCACCCGCGTCAGGCCGGATGAGAGGAAGACCCGCCCTCCCGTGTATGGCACCACCTGGTTGATCTGCAGCTGGAGCGATGACGTCGTCTGACTCTGCGTCCTGAATTGGGTCTCGCCCCCTGGCTGGACAACCGGGATGATGGCGCGGTTGTACTCGGGGAGACTGCCGCTGAGCGAGAGCTGCGGGAGGCGACGAGCGGAGAAGGCGCGCTGCCGCCAGCGCGCGGCCGCACGTGCATTGCGGGCGGCATTCCCCGCCAGACCGCGCTCCTGCGCCATGTGGATCGCATCGCGCAAGGTGAGCGAATCCTGGGCGAGCAGTTGCGCCGGTGCCGCAGTGGACGCAGCGAGAACGAGAGAGGCCACGAGAGCGTACGGCGCTCCCCGCTGCACGAGAGTTCTGACCATGGCGAAGGGGAGGGGAAGAGAAGTGGGAACTGGGAGGCAGAGGCGACGCCGCCGGTGGCACATGGCTTCGCCGCTCACTCGTGGCGAAGGCAGGCGACCGGGTCCTCCTGCGCGGCGCGCCACGCCGGCACGATTCCGAATACGAGGCCAACGGCGAGCGAGACTCCGAATGCCACGATGACCGACGGTGTGGAGACAATCGAGTGGATCCCCGCGATTCGTTCTATAGCGATGCTGAGCGCGATACCCAGGACAATTCCGGCCACCCCTCCGGCTGTGCTGATCAGCACCGCCTCGGCGAGGAACTGCGCTACGATGTCGCGCCGCGTCGCGCCAACCGCGCGACGGACTCCGATCTCCCGGATTCGCTCGAGCACCGTGGCGAGCATGATGTTCATGATCCCGATCCCGCCCACGATCAGTGAGATCGAAGCGATCGCGCCCAGCACGATGTTGAAGATCGTCCTGGTACGCTGCTCCTGCTTGAGCAGCAACTCCGGAACGGCCACCTCGAAATCGATGACGCTGTTGTGACGGCGCTCGAGCATCCGCCGCACGATGGATGCTACGGCCGGGACGTGCTCCGAGTCGTGCACGCGCACGACTATGCGATCGAGTTGATTGGGGTTTTCGCGCTCCTTGCGCTCCGCATCGTCCTCGGCGTTGGCCTCGTCCGGAGGGACGACGACCATCTGGCCAGCCGCCTCGATGTCCCGCTCGGTCACGCGACTCCTGTCGCGATAGCGGGCGAGCATGGTCGAGAGCGGGACGTAGACGTCCATGTTGGCGTCGCGGATCCCGAGTCGCTGTGCAGTCTGCGTGGATACTTTCCGATCCTCGAGGACGCCTACCACCGTCAGCCAGGTTCCGCCGACCTTGATCGGCCGTCCGATCGGCTCCTCGGTGGTGAAGAAGCGCGTCTTCACGCCATAGCCGATGATGCACACGGGCGACGCCAGTGCCACCTGCGCCGGGCTGAATCCGCTCCCCTGCGCCACGCTCAGGTTGAAGAGCCGGAAGTACGAGGTGTCCACTCCCACCAGGCGTCCGGAGCGACGATGGCCCTCGCGCGTGATGCGCGACTGGAGCACGACCTCGCCGCTGGTGGTCTCGACCGCGGGGATGATTCCCTGGATGCTCTCGGCGTCGCGCACCGTGAGGCCTGGGGAGAAGCGCTTGGTTTCGCGCTCGGGCTGGTCGGTCGCCTTACCCTCTTTCTGCTCGACGATGGGCGTGATGACAACGTTGTTGGTTCCGAGCAGCTGCATCTGAGCCAGGATTTCCTGCTCGGCGCCGTTACCGATGGCGAGCATCGCGATCACGGATGCGACGCCAAAGAGGATCCCGAGCGAGGTGAGCCCCGCACGCAGCTTGTTGTGCGCCACCGACTGCAGCGCGGTGCGGAGCGTGAACGCGGCGTGCGCAGCGATCTCCGTGCGAAGCTTCGCGATGAAGTTCGCCGGAGACCGGAGGGTGGACGATTCCACTCGACTCTCTCTCAGCTCTCCGCCCGACGCGAATCCGTCGGCGGGAGGATCTCCGTTCGCGGCTTCTCCTTCCCTACGGGTGGATCGAGCAGCACGTGGTCTCCCGCCGAGAGGCCTCGCGAGATGACGATCTCGTTGTCGTTCATCGCTCCCGTCTCGACCTCCTGTCGAACCACTCGCGGGCCGGAGACCTTGTACACGTAGGGCACGCTGTCCTGGATCACCACCGCCTCGAGCGGCACGGATAGCACATCGTGCAGCGTGAGCGTCTCGATCGCGTTGGAGGTAGTCATCCCCGGACGCAGCGTGGTGTCCGCCTGCTCCACAGCTACCGTCACCTCGAAGACCTTCGCGTCGTTGTTGGGACGCTGCTCACCCACGTTCGCCACCGAGATCACCTTCCCTGTGAGCTGCTTGGAAGGATCGGCGTCGAGCGAGATTCGCGTGGCCTGTCCAACGGCCACCTTGCGCACGTCTATCTCGTTCACGTAAGTGAGCGACTCCATGTGCGTGAGGTCGGGAAGAGTGGCCACTACCGGATCCCATGGCGTTACCTGCGATCCGGTCCCCTTCTTCTTGCCGTTCCACTCCTTCACGTAGATCACCATGCCGGCCGATGGCGCGCGGATCGTGAAGGCTTCGGTTACATCCTGCACCACCTTCAGCTTGTTGCGCTGCCGCTCTACCTCGGTGGAAACCTCGCTCATCTTCGCGATGGCCTGCCCGGTCTTGGTCTTGTAGTCCACTTTCGCCTGGGCTAGTGCGCGCTGCGCCTTCTCGAGGTCGATGTCGGCCTGACGTCGGATGGTGGGCGCCTCGTAGGTCGACTGTTCCTTGGCGAGCCGCTTCTCCTCGAGTCCCAGCTCGAGATTGTGAATGTCCTCGCGCGCCTGCGAGAGGGTGAGCGCGGAGTCGAGTTGCGCCTGGGTGTACTGGGCCTCGGCCTTCTGAAGCGCGAGCGATACCTCGGCCAACTTGGCCGCGATGGCCGAGCGGTCGAGCTGCGCCACCAGGTCGCCCTCCTTCACGACGGTTCCTTCGGGGACGATGGACGAGATCTTCATCTGGTAGACCTCGGCCTGCTGCGCATTCGACGGCCCCTGAATGCGCACGAACTTCTGCGCCTGGAGCTCGCCGGAGGTCGTGACGATGACGCTGAAGTCTCCTCGCTTCACGTCTACCACCACATCACCCGCGTGGGCGGGGGTGGCGGGTCCAATGTACCAGGCTATGAAGACGGCGAGGAGAAGGACGGCGCCCAGAAGGGCAGTCCAGCGCTTGCGCGAGAGATGGATCATTGGCTGGCTCGCGGAACGGCGAGTATGGGGCGGACGCGAGGAGCGTCCACCCGTGCGGTGACGAGCGGTTCTGCGGCGCGGCTATGGTCCCGCCGGTAATGGGACACCGAGTGTGGTCCGGGGGTTGTCGCGTCGCTCACCTGGTGCAGCGCCGACAAACATACGAAATCTGCCCTGGCAGCGCGAGCCGTGGCTGCTGGCGCGCCGCTCGATGGGCGCGAGAGATGTGCGAGCGTCCCGCTCGCACATCTCTCGCGGGGCGCTAGCGCGACGGGAGCTGCGTCTCCGCTCCCTGCACGGGCGAGCCGTCGTGCATCTCGCGCACTGCCAGCAGAAGAGCGGCGATGAGTACTATCGCCAGCAGAAGCATCGTCCAGAGCCGGGAACCGCTACCGTTGGTGCGTTCACCGGAGTCCAGCGCGCTCTGTGCGCTCGCCACGCGCGCGCGATCGCGCGGGACGAACTCCCCGTGCGGCTCGGTGGGCGTCTCGGAGCCGGGGAGACGATATACCGTGTGCTCCACTCGATCGTGCGGCTCGGCGACGTTCAATCCCTCGCCCTCGAAGCGAGCCGCTATGACAGTGATGTTGTCGGGGCCGCCCTGCTCGTTGGCCCGATCCACCAGTTCGCGGCACGCGTCAACGAGATCGGGGATCTGCGTGATGACCTCGGCGATTTCCTCGGTCTTCACCAGGCCGGAGAGCCCGTCGGTGCAGAGCACGAGCACGTCGCCGCGGCTGAGCCGCTGATGCGTGAGGTCTATCTTCACCGACGGTTCGGGGCCGAGCGCCTGGAGAATGATGTTGCGCCGCTCGCTGCGGTCCGCCTCGTCCTGGGTGAGCTCGCCCGCGTCCACCAGTCGTTGCATGAGCGACTGATCGCGCGTTATCTGGCGCGCTACACCGTCGCGCACGAGATAGGCGCGACTGTCTCCCACCTGCGCCAGGTAGAGGGTATCGCCCAGCAGACCCGCGAGGGTAGCAGTAGTCCCCAGACCGCGGCTCTCCGGGTGCTCCAGCGCGTACGAGAATATCCTGCTGTTCGCCGTCTCCGCGGCGGCCTTGATGGCGGCGGCGAAGTCGTCGGGCCCGGTCCCGCTGCCTTTCACCCATCGCTCACGCAGCTCCTCGTGCACCGTTTTGACGGCGAGCTCGCTCGCGATCTCACCTGCCGCCGCGCCGCCGAGTCCATCGGCGACCATGAAGAGCGCACCGCGCGCGCCTATGCGGTGCGTGCGGATCGCCTCGGGGCGGGAGGCATCGCCGGTGCCGAGGTCCACGATCACGAACGAATCTTCGTTGTGCTCGCGCGTGCGCCCCACGTCGGTGTGCCCAAAGACGTGGACCGTCACGTCCCGTTCCGGGGAGGTGGGGTCTGCTGCTGCTGAGTCGGCGGGGACTTTCACGGGTTGCCGAAGCTGGTGGGTGTACGGCTTCCACGGGGCGCGAGTGGCTTCCCGTAGACGCGCAAATATAGGAGATGGTCAAGTGCGCCGGAATGGCGAGCGCGCCGACTCGGTCCGCATGACAGGGCGTCGGCGCTCCGTTAGCTTCACCGCCATGCGTCCTCTCCAGTCCGCCTTCCTCCTTCTGGCCCTGTGCGCGTGCGCGTCGGCCGTGCAGCACTCCCCCGCGCCCACGGCCGCACCCGACGGCAGCGGCGTGGTCAGCACATCGTCTGCCTCGGCCGGGAAGCCTGCCGGGATGAATGAGAGCGCACGCGGGGGCACGGTCGGCGGTGTCGCGGAGAGCGAGGAGTCGGGCTCTTCGGCGAAGCTTCCACCGATCCCGCTCGTGACGGGTGCCGTCGCGCCGAACGTCGTGTATCCGTCGCCGAACCAGCTCATCCAGTCGCGCGACTCCAACTTCATCTTCGGCTCGGTAGGGAACGGCAAGGCCCGTCTCTCCATCAACGGCGTGCCGGTGAAGGTCTACCCCAACGGCAGCTTCATCGCCTATCTCGCGCTCCCGCCGAGCAGCAGGGCGCGCTACGACATCGTCGCCACGCTCGGCGAGGACACCGTGCGCATCACGCAGCCGGTCCGGCTGCTTCCGCCGCGCCCCGTGCTCTCGCCGGATGGCGCGCTGGTGGTGGATTCCGCGAGCGTCACTCCCTCGGGGGGGCTGGTGCTCGGCGATGATGAGCTGGTGCGCGTGAGCGTTCGTGCTCCATCCAACGCAACGGTGCGGTGGATGGGAGGCAAGGGGCGCAGCGTGATGCTCGTGAGCGCGCTCGCCCCCGCCGACTCGCCGGGTGTCAGCGGTCTCCCCACCGCGAGCATTCCGGCGCGCTACGTGGTGGAGGCGGATCGCTGGGCGACGGACATTCCGGCACGGGCGCTGCGGGATACTTCCCGCCTCGTCATTACACGCGGCGCCGACTCGGTGCGTCTCCCGATACCCGCGATAGATTCGCTTCCACGCACTCCGGTGTGGGCGATGCTGGGCGCCGACTCGATCGCGCCGAGCGACACCGACCGGGTGATCAAGGGGAGGCCGATTCCTGGCGGCACGTACAAGTGGCTGCTGATGCCCGGTACGGTGGTGCGGCTCACGGGCTGGTCGGGTGCGTTCGCGCGGGTGCGACTCGACGAGGGACTCGACGTATGGGTGGACTCCGCGGACACCCGGCTTCTCCCGGTCGGCTGGGCACCGCCGGCCCGTGTGGCCGGGAATGCGCAGGTCGTTCCGGACAGCGCGTGGGTGGACCTGCGGATTCCGATGAGCTCGCGTCCGCCCTTTCTCGTGGAGCAGGGCGACCACTCCATCGCTCTCACGCTGTACGGCGTCACCGCCAACACGGACATTATCAACTTCGCGGCGAACGACTCGCTACTGAAGGAAGTGAGCTGGCGGCAGCTCACCGCCGGACGTGCGCGCTACACGCTGCGCCTCGGATCGGAGCCGTACGGGTATCTTGCCTTCTGGGACGGCGGCGCCTTCGTGCTTCGCGTTCGGCGTCCGCCAGCGGTGGACCCGGAGCATCCGCTCGCGGGGCTCACGATAGCGGTGGACCCGGGTCACCCACCCATCGGCGCCACGGGCCCCACGGGGCTCTACGAGGCCGACGCGGTTCTGGCAGTGGGCGAGAAGGTGCGTGAGATGTTGCAGAAGCGCGGAGCCAACGTCTTCATGACACGAACGACGCCCGCACCGGTGGGGCTTGGCGATCGCCCGATCATGGCGCGGAGGGCGGACGCGAACGCGCTGGTTTCGATCCACCTCAACGCGCTCCCCGACGGTGTGAATCCCTTCCGCGCGCAGGGCACGGGTGCGTACTTCTTTCACCCGCAATCGGAGCCGCTGGCGCGCGCGCTTCAGAATGGCATGGTGAATCGGATGGGGCTGCCCAACCTCGGCGTGTACTACGACAACCTCGCTCTCGCACGTGCGACCTGGATGCCATCGGTGCTCTGCGAGGGCGCGTTCATCATGATGCCCGCGCAGGAGGCCGCGCTGCGCACGAGCGAGTTCCAGACGGCATATGCACGCGGGATCGTGGACGGACTGGAGAGCTACTTCCGTTCGCTGGCGCCTGCGCGGTGAGCCGTGCGCGGTACGTCATCGCCGCCACGCTGCTCGCGTGCGCAGTCGCAGGCGTGCCGGCGTCGGCGAGCGCTCAGGTAGTGCCCGACGCGCACTGGCGCACGATAGAAACCGAGCACTTCCACATCCACTTCACGCCCGAACTGGAGACCGTGGCGCGCCGCGCCGCGGTGGATGCCGAGAGCGCCTATGCGGCGCTGGCGGAGCGGCTGCATCCGCCGCGCGGTCCCATTGATCTCGTAGTGGCCGACAACGTGGACTACTCGAACGGCTTCACCACGCCGTTCCCCACGAACCGCATCGTGGTGTACACGCATCCGCCGCTCGACTCTCCATCGCTGCACTATTACAACGACTGGCTCGCGCTCGTCATCACCCACGAGCTCACTCACACCTTCCAGCTCGACAGGACGCGGGGGTGGTGGCGGGTGGCGCAACGGGTTTTCGGTCGTGCGCCATTCCTGTTTCCCAACGAGTACGAGCCGGGATGGATCACCGAGGGGCTTGCGACGTACTTCGAGAGCGCGATCACCGGTACGGGACGTACCGCCGGTACCTTCGAGAAGATGCTGCTCGAGGCGAGCGTGGCGCAGGGCGGGCTTCTCCCCTTCGACCGCTGGAACCTTTCGAGCTCCCGCTACCCCGGGCCGGAGATGGCATACGGTTTCGGGGCGCTGTTCTTCGACTACCTCGCGCGCACGCGCGGCCCCGAGAGCATCGGTAAGTTCGTCGAGATCACGAGCGGGTCGACGCTGCCCTTCCGCCTCGATCGTGCGGCGTCGCGCTCCTTCGGGATCTCCTTCCACGACGCGTGGCGCGAGTGGCGCGACTCGCTCGACGCTCAGGCGCTCACCGAGAACCCTCCACTGGCGAATTGGCGCGACCTTTCGCGAGACGGACGCGTTGCGTTCTACCCGCGGTGGCGCGACAGCAGCTCACTGGTGTACGCGGCGAGCAACGGCTACTCCTCGCCGGGCGCCTACGTGGCCGATACATCGGGGAGGGTCCGGCGTGTTGGCCGGCGCAACGATGCCGACGTAAACACCCCGCTCCCCGACGGGTCGTTGTTGTACTCGCAGCTCGAGTTCACCGATCCATATCACGTCCGCGCCGATCTCTACGTGCAGCACGATGGCGAGCAGCACCGCCTCACCTACGGCGCGCGTCTCGCGCAACCCGATGCGCGGAGCGATGGCGCGATCGTGGCCGTGCGCTACGGCGATGCCACGACTCAGCTCGTGCGGGTCAGCTTCGATGGCAGCGACATCACGCCGCTGAGCACCATCTCGCCCGACACGCAATGGTCGGAACCGCGCTGGTCGCCCCGGGGAGACCGCATAGCTGTCACGCGCTGGACGCGCGGGGCCTACGCCGATGTGGTAGTGGTGGACACGCTCGGGAATCTCGTGCGAGCGCTGACGCACGATCGCGCCTTCGACAGTGCGCCCAGCTGGAGCGAAGATGGCTCCCAGGTGCTCTTCAGCTCCAACCGGACGGGAAAGTCGGAGCTCTACATCGCGCCCGCAGACGGCGACGGTGAGCCGCGGCGCCTGAGCAGTGCGGCGTTCGGCGCCTTCTATCCTGCGCTCTCGCCCGATGGGAGCATGCTGGCCGCGGTGCGCTACGACTATCGCGGCTGGTTCGTGGGCTTCGCACCATTCGACAGCTCCAGCGCCGACACGCCCCCCGTGGCAGCGTCGTACGCGGAGCCGCCGCTTCCTCCCGCCGCGAGCGACGCTGCTCCCGCACGCGACTACTCGCCCTGGCGATCGCTCCTGCCGCGCTACTGGATCCCGATCGCCGCGCAGACCACCACCGGCGGCTACTCGCTTGGCGCCTTCACCAGCGGGAGCGACATCGTCGGGAGGCACTCGTATTTCGCGCAGGCGCTCATCGATCCCGTGGACGCTGAGCACGCCTTCGATGCCGGCTATCGCTACGCCGGGCTCGGGCAGCCGCTGCTCGATTTCGCTGCCTCACAGTACTGGGACCGCGCGGTGCTGGTCGACGCGAGCAACGCGAAGGTGGGTGACCTCGTGCGCCGCTCGCGCACCCTGTCGCTCGGCTTCACCGTGCGCCGGCCGCGCGTGCGAACCAACGCGCTCGCCTCGCTGCGCGGTGAGCTGGAGATGCGCCGCTACACCACCGAGCCGGGAAATCTGCTTGGGATGATCGGCGATCCTTACTATCGCTCGAATCCGCACTACTGGTCGCTCGTCGCTTCGGGCAGCTGGTCGAACACGCAGCGACCGCCGCTCTCGATCTCACCGGAAGACGGAGTCTCGCTCGCGGCCACCGGGCGTCTCCGCTGGCTGGCGGGTGTGCCGGGCGAGGCGGGCGCGCGTTCCGAGAGCTTCAGCGCGCTCGCTAACGCCTACAAGTCCATCGCTGCCGGCGGCTTCGCGCACCACGTGCTGGCGCTGCACCTGGCCGGCGGAGCGGCGAGCGGCGCCGATCCGGGCGAGTTCAACGTGGGCGGCTCAAGCGGAACTCCAACGGAGCTCCTCCCCGGCTTCACGGTCGGCTCGCACCACACCTTCGCCGTGCGCGGCTTCCCATCCGGAGCGCGCAGCGGCCGCAACGTAGCCGCCGGCTCGATCGAGTATCGCGCGCCTCTCTTCGCTCCCGAGCGCGGCCTCGGCTTCTGGCCGGTATTCCTCGACCGCACCTCCCTAGCTCTCTTCACCGATGCCGGCACCGCATGGGGCGCGGGCTCTGACGGCAGCGCATCCAACTACATCGCTTCCGCCGGCGCCGAGCTCGTTATCGATACTGGCCTCCAGTACGATGTCCCCTACCGCCTCCGACTCGGCCTCGCGTTCCCCATCGTGAACCGCTCCCTGCGCCGAGTCTCCGCAGCGAACGTGTACTTCCAGTTGGGATACCAGTTCTAGAAGCGAGGAGGCGGGAAGCAGGAAGCAGAAAGCAGGAAGAAGGAAGCAGGAAGCAGAGAGCAGAGAGCAGGAACTGCACACGATCCAGCGCCATGCCCACACGAGCGACGGCCCACACCTCCGTTCCCGCCTCCTGCCTCCTGCCCCCTGCCCCCTACCTTCTGCTTCCCGCTTTCTGCTCTCTGCTCTCTGCTCTCTGCTTCCTGCTTCCTGCTTCCTGCTTCCTGCCATCTGCCCCCCCTACATCTTCACCAACTCCACCCTGCGATTCTGCTGGCGGCCCTCGGCGGTTTCGTTGGAGGCGGCGGGTTTGGAGGAGCCGAAGCCCTTCGACTGGAGACGGCTCGCGTCGATCTGGTAGGTGGAAACCAGATAGTCCTTCACGGCGGCGGCGCGCTTCTCCGAGAGCGCCTGGTTGGCGGCGGCGTTACCGGTGTTGTCGGTGTGGCCCTCGATCATGAGCGAGAGGTCGGCGTGCTCCTTGAGCATCTGGCCGATCTCCTTGAGCGTGGGAGTCGATTCGCCGGCCAGCTCGGCGGAGCCGGTGGCGAAGAAGATACCCTGCGTGGCGACGCGGCCCTTCTCGGCGATGGCGTCGTAGAGCTTCTTGCCGCCAGCGAAGATGCGGACGTTCGCAATCATGCGCGGATCGTCGGCACTCCAGCCATTCATGTTCACTGTGATGCGATTCGACCGGCCCAGATTCGCGTTCGGCACATTGAGGGCGCGGTGCTCGTTCGAGTAGAGCTTGAGATAC
>DASSOX010000087.1:0-5526 GCA_035700125.1 Gemmatimonadaceae bacterium | reverse complement strand
GGCTGAGTAACATGGGTCCTCGCTTGCGCGGGGATGACGGTATTGCGCGGGGATGACGGTATTGCGCTGGGATGACGGTAATCGCCTGCGCGGGGATGACTGTTTTATGGGTAGTACCTGAACCCTGAACCCTGCCTCCTGAACCCTGTAGTTCCCGCCCTGCCTCCTGAACCCTGGCAGTTCCTGCTTTCTGCTCTCTGCTTTCTGCTTTCTATCAGTCCCCCGACCTTCCCCCCTTCCATCCCTTCATCACCAGCTTCGCGTAGCCGTTGCCGGGATCCACGCCGAGGGAGCGAAGGGTTTCGACCGCGACGGGGCCGCGGTTGTAGACCAGGAGTGCGAGGCGAACGTCGCCATCGTATTCCGTGATCAGCGAGCGGAGATAGCGGAAGCCGATGCGCAGGTTGGTGCGCGGCTCGAAGAGCTGCTCACGGGTCACGTTCTTGTCGAAGTAGCGCGCGGTGGAGGGCATGAGTTGCGTGAGACCGACAGCGCCCACCGAGCTAACGGCGCGCGGATTGAACTCACTCTCTACGCGAACCAGGCGGAAGCCGAGATCCGGGTCTACGCCCTCGGCGAGCGCCACATCGTAGATCGCTTCGGCGGTGGCCGCATTCACCTTGTATTGGCTGGAGTAGCTCATGATCGCCTTCGCGCGTTCCAGCTGCGCGTGCGCGAGCGCCAGCTCGCCCTTCGTCGCATCCAGCTGGGCGCGCAGGCGGGCGGTTTCCTGAGATCCGGCAAAGGTGAAGGAACTGAACGTCGATGCTTCAGCATCCGTGGGATGCTGGCGCGGCATGTATGCCACGGCGGCGACGAGACCCGCAACGAGGAGGAACTTACCGATGCGTTCCTTACGTCTCTTGCCGTCACCGCGGTGAGAGTAGCGCTTATCTGTGATGTTCAACACGAACCTCCTGAGGGAGGATGCCGGATATGCGAACGGGAGCCATACCGCTGTGCTCCCGTGCGTGCTTCAAGCAACGCTCATGCCGCTACGAGCGACGCCAATGGCCCGTGCGCCCTCCAGATTTTTCCAGTAACGAAATGTCCACCAGCGACATTTCGCGATCGATAGCCTTGGCCATGTCGTAGATGGTTATGAGGCAAATGGCTACGGCCGTTATCGCCTCCATCTCGACGCCGGTCTTGCCGGTCGTTTTGACCGTTGCTTCAACTCGGAGCCCAGGAAGGGAATGATCGGGCTCGATCGCCAGCTGCACGTCCGTCAGGGGCAGCGAGTGGCAGAGGGGAATTAAGTCGGCTGTACGCTTGGCCGCCAGCACCCCGGCAACTTTTGCTACGGCGATCACGTCCCCCTTGACCGTGGCCTTCTCCTCGATCGCGGCGAGCGTTTCGGGCTTCATTCGTATGGAACCTGCCGCGCGCGCGAGACGATCGCTGTCCGGCTTGTCGGACACGTCCACCATGCGAGCATCGCCCTCGGGTCCTATGTGACTGAGGCCACTCATGCCGCTCTACCTCGCATTTTCTGGAGTAGCGCTGCGCCGATGAGCTGCGGGCTGATGTTGCCGGAGGCGAGCCCCTTCGCGCGCTCGACAGCATCCACACCCTCGATGGCCTGCAATGCACCGCGTCGGTCGCCGCGCGCTATCGCATCACGCGCGCGCTGATGCAGCAGAAGCGTGAGCGCGTCTAGCACCTCGGTGAAGAAGCCGCGCGCCTTCGAGCCGCCGAGTGCGAACGCGGCGCTGATGCGTTCCTGACGTCCCGAGTCGAGCGCAGCGAGAAAGGCCGCAGCGGCCGCTCGCGCATCGTCGCGGGCACCGGCCGCGAGCAGGACGCCGGGCGCGCCGCCCGCGAGCGACACGCGCTCTTCCACGCCCTTCACCACGCCGGCACGATCGAGTGCGGGGCTCACCACCTCGTCGGCGACGAACTCGCGTACCTCGCTCTCCGCGAGCGGCGCCACCCGTATGGACACCACTCGCGATCGGATGGTGGGGAGGAGCGCACCTGGCTCGCTCGATGTGAGAATGATCGTCGTGTCGCCCGGCGGCTCCTCGAGGAGCTTCAGGAACGCATTCGCCGCGTACTCCGAGCCCTCCTGCGGTACCATGCGCTCGGCGTCACCTGCGATGAACACCTTGCGCTTCCCCATCGATGGAGTGAACGCGGCGAGCCGCACCAGCGCCCGTACGCTCGCGACGAAGATTCCCTCCGTTCCCGGCGGGGGCGCGTAGAGTCCCCGGCTCTTCACGCGCTCCGCCATCGCGTCCGCGTAGTCGTCCATGACTTCATCGGACGATGCGTTCGCGCTCGAGAGCCGCGGTCTGGGAAAGAACCAGCGCAGGTCCGGATGCGCCAGCTCGAGCGTGAATCTGCACGCCGTGCACTCGCCGCACGGTTCACCGGCGTCACCCTTCACCTCGCAGAGCAGTAACTGCGCGAGCCAGAGCGCCAGTCTCTGCTTCCCGACTCCGCGCGGTCCGTGCAACAGCAGACTCGCCGGCAGCACGCCCCTTCGCACAGCTTCCCCGAGCCGCTCGCGAAGTTCCGTATGACCGTAGAGAGGGAGGATGGGCATGGGAGAGGAGAAGAGCAGAGAGCAGGAGGCAGGGGGCAGGGAACCGAACGCAGCAAGCAGTGAACTGCACACCGACGATGTCATTCCCGCGGAAGCGGGAATCCACGTTGACTAGCCGAGCTCGGATCCCCGCTCGCGTGGGGATGACGGCACTATATGCCAGTCACTGCTCTCTGCTGTCTGCTTCCTGCCCCGTCACCCCGCCGTCGTTTCACCGCCGAGCAGACTGACGACTTCGCCGGTAATGTAGCCGGAGTCTGGGGTGGAGGCGAGAAAGACGTAGGTGGGGGCAACCTCCTCGGGTTGGGCGGGGCGCTTCATCGGAGTGTCGGCGCCGTGCATGGCAGCTTTGGACGCGGGCTTGTCCACCACGTTCAGTGGTGTCCACACGGGACCGGGTGCGACCGCGTTCACGCGAATGCCCTTGGGGACGAGGTTCTGCGCGAGCGCCTTGCTGAAGGCGAGGATCGCGCCCTTGGTGGCAGAGTAGTCGAGTAGCTGCTTCGAGCCCTCGAGACCGGTGACGGAGCCAGTGTTGATGATGGAGGAGTCGGGTTTCAGATGCGGCAGAGCTGCCTTCGCCATGTAGAAGTAGCCGTACACGTTGGTGCGGAAGGTCAGATCCCACTGTTCGTTGGAGATGTCCTCGATGGAGAGCTGGTGCTGCTGGAAGGCGGCGTTGTTCACCAGGATGTCGAGCTTCCCGAGCTCGTTCACGGTCTGCTCCACGGCATCGTTGCAGAAGTTCGGATCGGTTACGTCTCCGGGGATGAGGAGAGCTCGCTGGCCCTCGGCTTCCACGGCGCTCTGCGTCTCGCGCGCGTCCTCTTCTTCGGCCGGGAGATAGACTATCGCGACATCGGCGCCTTCGCGCGCGAAGAGCACGGCCACCGAGCGACCGATGCCCGAGTCGCCGCCGGTGATGAGCGCGCACTTCCCCTGCAGCTTGCCCGCCGCGCGATAGAGCGGCGCCTCGTAGCGCGGGCGCGGCTCCATGTCCGCTTCGAGGCCGGGATGGCTCTGGTGTTGTTCAGGAAACGGTGGGGTCGGCTGCTTCATTGCTCCAGCGGCAGCGGGCTGCTTCTTCTGCTGCGACTTGCCGGAGCGCTGTTTCTTCGCGTCCCTCTCATCCGCGTGCTCGTGCGACTTGCGCGACACGGTACGAGTCTCGGCGCGGACCCCGCCGCGCGTGCCGCCGTCGTTGCGGCGCGAGGCGGTCTTGCGACCGTTGCCGCTCCGGCTCTTCGTAGCGGATGATGCGCGCATGCTCTTCTTCTCGGCCATCGTTTCCTCCGTGAATCACGCAGCACGCCGCCCGCCCCTGTCATGCTCGCGTCGCTGCAATCGGCTCGTCTCCCGAAGATCGGGAGTATGCGAGCGGTAGGAAGGCGTCGGTGCAACTGTCGGGCCCATCGCGGGTGCGAGCCAGGTGGAAGCGCGCGCGCGGCATGCTTCGTGACGGAGTGAGAAGCGGACCTCAAGAGAGCGAGGAGCAGATGGGCGGCAAACGATCCGATCAATATGAAATCGATCCCGGCGAAGCGGGCGCGACCGACTACAAGTTCCGTGACCGCGGAGAGAAGTTGCACAACGCCGACAAGCAGCGCTTCGCGGAGAGCGAGAAGCGCGAGGAGAGCTACATCCCCGAATCCAACGAAAATCCGGCGCGCGCGGAGCTGCGAGCACGCAAGGGTGAAACGGAAGATGAATCGCGCGGCAAACCGAGCGCACCACGCAAGGCGGAGGCGAAGCCGAAGCCCAAGTCGAGGGGGAAGGGCGGCGCGGGGAGGCACCATGGCTGAGCGCGCGGATAGCACGTCTCCGCTCGATCAGGTAGAGGTCGCGGTGCTCGCCACCGACGGCGTGGCGCAGGTGGAGCTCGAGGCACCACTCGGAGCGCTGCGAGTCGCTGGCGCGAACCCTCGGATCATCACGCCTTCCGGCGGTGCGCTTCGCACCACGCACGATGGAGAGGCGGGCGACATGCTCGAGGCGGATCGCGCGATCGCGAGCACGAAGGCGCGCGAGTTCGGCGCGCTTGTGCTTCCGGGCGGGAGCGCGAGCGTTCGCGCACTCCGTACCAACACGGATGCGCTCCGTTTCATCCGCGACTTCGCCGCGATGGACCGGCCGATAGCCGCGATAGACGATGCGCCGGCGCTGCTCGTGGAAGCCGAGGCGGTACAGGGGCGCACGCTTACCTCGTCGAGCGATGTGGCCGACGAGATACGTGAGGCCGGCGGGAACTGGACGGATGAGCCGGTGGTGGTGGATCAGCGCCTGCTCACCGCGAGGGGCGCGGGCGACGTCCGCCAGTTCTGCTCCCGGCTGGTGGACCTGTTGGTGCAGGCGGTACAGGACAGGACCGTAGACGAGACGTCGCAGGAGAGCTTTCCGGCGAGCGATGCACCCGGCTGGGGGCCGACCTCCATCGGCGAACCGGGGTAGTACGTTCGGGCTCCGTCTTCACGGGCTCGGGGGAGCCGGTGGCGAGAGGGGACGCGCCGTGCGAAGTTAGGCGCAGCCGCATCGCGAAGCATCATCACGGATCACGGATCTCAGGGAGGTGGACGTGGGGACAGTCATGCGAGCCATCGGCGCGGCGGCGATCTGCGTCAGCGTGATCGCGTGCAGCCATAGGGCAAGGCCGAACACCACGAGCGGTCCGCCGGCGAAGACCACGGTAACCGTAGACAATCAGAGCTTCCTGGACATGACGGTGTACGTGCTCTCGGGCGGGCAGCGCATTCGCCTGGGGCAGGCGACCGGAAGCTCGAAGAGTAAGTTCACGATCCCGGCCTATCTGATAGGCAATGGCATCCAGCCGCTCCGCTTCCTCGCCGATCCGATAGGCGGCAACCGGCTCCCGGTGAGTGAGGAGATCAACGTAACGGCGGGTGACGAAGTAGTGCTCACCATCCCGCCAACGTGATTGGTGGCAGCGGGGTCAGGTCTTTAGTTTCGAGCAGGTGGGGCGG
>DASSOX010000086.1:0-6815 GCA_035700125.1 Gemmatimonadaceae bacterium | reverse complement strand
CCAATGTTGAGCGGGCTCTACCATGGCTTTGCCATGGTAGAGCCCGCTCAACATTGGAGACCTGACCCCTTCTCATGGCCGCGGTATTGCGATAGCTTCGCTCGGGTATGGAGATGAGAACAGTTCTCAGGTCTGACGCGCTCGCCGTACACGAGCACGGCCACGCGATAGGGCGCGTGGCGCTCTGGAGTGGGGTCCTCGTAGTCATGGCAGGGCTCGTGTGGGCGGCGATCGCCGCGGGCGGCAATCCCGATCCGCTCACCGCCGAGGGATCCACCGCGGTACTCGATATAGGAGTTCTCGTTTTCCGCGAAGGACTCGAGTGCATCCTCGTTCTCGCGGCGATCACCGCGAGCAGGGCGAGCTCGGGACAGCCGTACAAGAAGCCGATAGCCGTGGGCGCAGTTGTCGGTTTCGTCGCCACGCTCATCACCTGGCGCATCGCGGTCGGGATCGTGGATGCACTCACCGAGAGCGTCTCCGCGCTCCACGTGCAGGCGGCCACCGGGCTGCTCGCCGTGATCGTGCTCGTGATCGTGATGAACTGGTTCTTCCACAAGCTGTACTGGACCGGCTGGATCTCGATGCACACGAAGAAAAAGCGCGAACTGCTGAAGAGCGCTGCCGATCCTTCCGCATCGCGCCTCGGACTTCTCCTCGGACTCGCCTTCCTCGGCTTCACCTCGTTCTATCGCGAGGGTTTCGAGGTCGTGCTCTTCCTGCAGAACTACCGGCTCGAGCTCGGCGGCACGCCGGTGCTCTACGGCGTTCTCGTGGGATCGGCGTTCGCCGGCGTGGTCGCGGTGCTCACCTTCGTGGCCAATCGCCGGCTTCCATACAAGAAGATGCTCGTGCTCACAGGCGTGCTCCTCGGCGTGGTGCTCCTCGTGATGGTGGGTGAGCAGGCGCAGGAGATGCAGCTCGCGCACTGGCTGCCCACCACGCAGCTGCCGTCGCTCGCGCACCTGATCCCCGACTGGATGGGACTCTGGTTCGCCGTGTTCCCCACGGTCGAGACGCTCGCCGCGCAGGGGATCGCTCTCCTTCTCGTACTCGGATCGTACATCTTCGTGAGAGTGCGGGTCGCGCACAGATCGCGGCCGATCAGCGAGAGCGCCACCGCCTGATTCTCAACGGCAGGCGCGCGCGATGCGTTGTGAGAGCATGCGCGCATCTGTGTAAGTGATGATCGGCTGGCTCGTCGCGGTACCCGGCATGCTGGCAGTCACATTCGGGATCGCGGCCGGTCAGCAGGATGGCCCGGGCGCGCCGCCCGTGTTGCCATCGAGCGCCGTGGCGAGCGATTCGATCGTCGTTGCCGCCACCACAACGGCCGACGTAGAGCTCGATGGTAAGCTCGACGAAGCGGTATGGGCCACTGCCGATTCCATCTACATCTTTCGACAGCGCGAGCCCAACTCGGGTGCAGCCGCGAGCGAGCGCACCGTGGTGCGCGTGGCGCGCGATCACGATGCCCTCTACATCGCCGTGCGCGCGTCGGACAGCAGAGCCGCCGCGATCCGAGCTACCCAGTTGCGTCGCGATGCCGATCTCGGATCGGACGACAACATCACCATCCTCATAGACAGCTTCCACGACCACCGCAGCGGGTTCCTCTTCCGCACCAACCCGAACGGCGCGATGTGGGACTCGCAGCTATCGGGGAGCGGCGATGACAACGATGACTGGAACGGGATCTGGGACGTGGCTACCTCGCGCGACGGCGGCGGGTGGACCGCGGAATTCCGCATTCCGTTTCGCACTCTGCGCTTTCGCTCCGGTGGCTCGCCCTCCTTCGGCTTCAACGTGCGTCGCTTCATCCGCCGCGCCAACGAGGAAGATCTCTGGCGATCGTATGGGCGAGCGGAAGGACTGCGCCAACTGCAGAACGAAGGTGTGCTCGCCGGACTCGAGGGGCTCACGCGCGAGCTGGGAGTGGCGTTCCTGCCGTACGCTCTCGTGCAGGCGGAAGAGAGCGAGCACGATCTCACCGGCGTGCGGACGCGTGCATCGCGACTCACCACGAAAGTGGGACTCGATGCGAAGCTCGCCGTCTCGCCCACTCTCACCGCGGATGTCACTGTGAACACCGACTTCGCGCAGGTGGAGGTGGATCGCCAGGTAGTGAACCTCACGCGCTTCCCCACTTTCTTTCCGGAGAAGCGGGAGTTCTTCCTGGAGTCGAGCGGGATCTTCGACCTGGGCTCGCGGCGTCAGGCACAGCTCTTCTACTCGCGCCGCATCGGTCTGAGGAGCGGCGAGCCGGTGCCGATCCTCGCGGGCGCGCGCGTGTACGGAAAGGCGGGTGCGTGGACGCTCGGCGCGCTCGATGTGCGCACCGGGGATGGCGACGGTGCCAACAACGCAGTGCTCCGCGTGAAGCACGATCTGCTCGAGCGCTCCACCATGGGCGCGATGCTCACGCAGCGCACGGGCCCCGGTGTGAGGGGCGCCGAGCGAGCGGGCGGTGTGGACATGGACTTCCCGCTCGTGGTGGGCGGCCGGAACGTCGAGCCGTCGTTCTGGATCGCGGGCACACGCACCCCGGAAGTCGAGGGGACTCCGCTCGCGTGGTATGCGGCGGTGGACTATCCGAACGATCTCGTGGACGCACGCGTCTCGCTTCGCCGGGTGGGCGCGGGATTCTCGCCGACGCTCGGATTCGTGAGCAGGACGGGGGTTCGGAGTACGAGCGGGCATCTGAGCTTCGGCCCGCGTCCGTCGTCGCACTTCCTTGGAATCCGTCAGTTCGACTTCAAGTTCCCCATCCCCGATTGGGAGATCACCGTTGGCGAGAACGGTTCGCTGGGGCGCGTTGCCGACTGGGAGTCGGCGGAATTCGAGTGGCGACCGTTCGGCGCCGAGTTCGAGTCGGGGGACCGCGTGGAGATCAACATCTCGCGGCACATGGACGCGCCGGCCGACACGTTCGACATCTTCGACGACGTGCTGGTGCCGGCCGGAAGCTACTGGTGGACGCGCGGCGAGCTACAGCTTTCGACGTCGAGGGGCCGCTCGCTGAGCGGCTTCGGAAGATTCAGCTGGGGCGGATTCTACGATGGTCGGCGAACGGGCCTCGACCTCTCGCTCGACTGGCGCGGCAACGGCAACATCAGCTTCGGGCTCGACTATTCGCGCGACGATGTCCACTTCCCCGACGGAAGCTTCTCCGCGGTCGAGACGAGTGGCAACGTGGAGTACGACTTCAGCACGCGCATGTCGCTGCAGAGCTTCGTGCAATACAACAACGACGCCGACCGCGTGGATTTCAACATCCGCTTCCACTGGATCCCCGTGATCGGCGACGACATCTACGTCGTCTGGAACTCCGGCTACACCACAGCCCCCGAAGCCCGCTACCGCTTCCCCGACACTCGCTCACTCACCCGCCAGCTCAACGGTGCGCTCGTTGTCAAAGCGGTACATCGGTTCGAGATGTAGAGGGGAAGAGAGCGGAAAGCAGAAAGCAGGAGCTGCGAGGAAACGGGAATCAGGGAACGGGGAACGGGAAGTGCCAGGGCTCAGGTAGTGCCTATCCGGTACTGCCTACATAGCTGTCATCTTTTATAGCAGTCGTCCCGCGCAAGCGGGGATCCATGTTCAGCGGGAGTGAGCGGGGGCGTATGGCGCGAGTGGTGATGCGGTTGCAGGGGGTGTATTACATCATCACCGGCCTCTGGCCGGTAGTGAACATCTACTCGTTCGAGCTGATAAGCGGGCCCAAGACCGACGACTGGCTCGTGAAGATGGTGGGGCTGCTCGCCGCGTCGATTGGACTCGCGCTCCTCTTCGCGGCGCGGGGCGTGCGGCCGAGCGTGGAGGGATACGTCCTCGGCGTTGCGAGCGCGCTCAGCTTCATCGCGATCGATGTTTATTATGTGCTGAACGGAACCCTCCTGGAGGCGTACCTCCTGGACGCGTTGTTGGAAGTGTGCATCGTTGTGCTGCTTCTGGCGGGAGCGTGGATGGGGCGAAAGCGTAGCGGAAGCAGGCGACAGGAGACCGGAAGCAGGTAACTGCCTCGTGAGCCCGTCATTCCCGCGTAAGCGGGCTCATAGTCATTCCCGCTTGCGCGGGAATGACGGTTGTAAGAGCAGTACCTCAACCCTGAACCCCTGCCTGCAGAACCCCGCCTCATCCGGGCCCAACAGTTGCAAGGTGCGCGAGCCACCCGCTGGCAACTCTCCAAGGACAGGGCTAAGAACGTATGAATCGCCATCTCGTTGCCGTAGCACTCGTTGCCGGTCTGGCACTCGCGGCGGCGTGCGGAAGCGACCACAAGGGGACCACCGAGCCGCCGCCCGGCCCGCCGTCGGATACGGGAGATACGGCGCTGCCGCCGGCCGATACCGTGGTGCTCCAGATCGCGGGGACGGTAGGGAAGCCCACTTTCCCGGACGGGAATACTGCGCAGGGCGGACAGGGCGAGCCCGTGGACGGGATCGAGTGCGGCACGATGGCGGGAGATAACTATCACATCCACGTGCACCTGAGTCTGTACGTGAACGGGGAGCAGTTGGCGATCCCCAAGGCGATCGGCGTGGTGAAGCCGGCCATCGCCAATGGGTTCGTGATCGGGGCGGATGCAAACGGCGGTTGCTTCTACTGGGTGCACACCCATGATGCGAGCGGAATCATTCACGTCGAGCCACCGACTACTGTCGAGGTCAGGCTCGGCGAACTCTTCGATCTCTGGGGGCAGCCGCTCTCGAGCACCGGTGTGGCGGGGTACAGCGGAGCCGTCACCGTGTTCGTGGACGGGAAGAAGTACACCGACGACCCGCGGGACATCCTCTTCGAGGCGCACAAACAGATCGCCATCGAAGTGGGGACGCCGATCGTGACGCCGGACTTCTACATCTTTCCGCAGGACTACTGACAGGGGCGGCGGCGTCAGGCCATCCTGCGCGCACGCACCGTCATTCCCACTTGCGCGAGAATGACGGTGAAGTACCGCGGGGGCATACTCCTCTGGTTCTACGAGTCGTGCTTCGAATCGTCGGCCTTCTTGGCCGCGGCGTGGGCAACGGCGAAGGCACGGCTCTCATCGTGGCCGTATTCCTCGTAGGCGTGATTGTAGGCTTCGAGGAAAACCTTCTTCTGATGCTTGTCGTACTGGTCTACCTGCGACTTGGGCAGGTCGGAAATATCCTTGTAGGGCATCTCTCCTCCTGGTCGTGACGTCGGCTGGTAAGCGGAACCAGCCGCGAAGCAAGCGTTACAAGGCGCGTGCCGCTCGCAGCGCAGCGAGGCGATCGGCAGCGTGGCCTGCGGCCGCCGGGGCTTGTCGCACGCTGGCGCGGCTGCTTATGCTCCGTGTTGTATCACGGCGCGGGTTCGCTCACGCTCCGGGAATCGCCTGGAAGCCCGCGCATATCATGGACACGAAGAGGAGAATCGCCCGATGGTGACGCGGCGCGAATGGCTGCGGGTGGCGCTCGGTGGCGCTGCCGTCACTGCAGCCAGCGGAATGTTGACGATCCCGGCGTTCGCGGCGGCGCCCATCGCGATCACGGTCTACAAGTCCCCCAGCTGCGGCTGCTGCACGAAGTGGATAGAGCACCTCGAGGCGCACGGCTTCGAGGTCACCGCGAAGGACATGGATGACCTGAGCGAGGTGAAGGCCACCTTCGGCATCCCGCCGGAGCTCGAGAGCTGCCACACCGGAACCGTGGGCAAGTACGTTGTCGAGGGACATGTCCCCGCCGATCTGATTCAGAAAATGCTGAAGGAGAAGCCCGCGATCGCGGGGCTGGCGGTGCCGGGGATGCCGATGGGCTCCCCGGGGATGGAGGGTGCTCGCAAGGACGCGTACGACGTTATCGCCTTCGACCGGCAGGGGAAGAAGAGCGTATACGCAAAGAGGTGAGCGCGTGCCGGAAGGGGGCCGGCATCGGAAGATCGGCCGCGCGGTGGTCATCCAGGACCGCCTCGCGATGGATCTCACTTCACTCTCGAACGAGCGGACCCTCCTCAATTACATCAGGACCGCGCTCGCCTTTCTGGCATCCGGCGTAGCGCTGATCCGCTTCTTCGAGGAGCCCGCCATGATCGTCATCGGCTGGGCGCTCCTTCCCCTCGGAATCGCCTGCGTCATCTTCGGCTTCGTGCGCTTCAACCACGTCCGCAAGGTGCTGCAGCATCAGTGGCACCTGCGGTCCATGGAAGACGACGACATCGAGGGCGATGAGTAGAGAGCCATCGCTCGCTGCGTGAAGCGTCGAGCGGCGCGGAAGCTGCGAGTCGCGGAAGATGAGGAAGTTGGACAAGTAGCACTCGGCACTCAGTCACGACGCACGAACCGGAGCTCGACATGACCTTCCAGCTCACATCGTCGGCGTTCAAGGCCGGCGGCCCGATACCAGCTCGCTTTACCTGCGACGCGGATGACGTATCGCCACCGCTCTCCTGGTCGGGCGCGCCCGAAGGAACGCGAAGCTTCGCCCTGATAGTGGACGACCCCGATGCGCCCGACCCGAAGGCGCCGAAGATGGTGTACGTCCACTGGGTACTGTTCGACATGCCGCCGTCGACGACGTCGCTCGCCGAGCACACCACATCGAGCAACATCCCGAAGGGGTCGAAGGAAGGGCGCAACGACTGGAAGAAGCTCGGCTACGGCGGACCCTGCCCGCCGATCGGCCGGCATCGCTACTTCTTCAAGCTCTACGCGCTCGACACGACGCTCCCCGACCTGAAGGAACCCACCAAGCCGCAACTCGAGAGTGCCATGAAGGGGCACATCCTCGCCCAGACAGAGCTCATGGGCACCTACGAGCACCCGAAGTGAACGACGGGGTCAGCTCTTCTACTTC
>DASSOX010000085.1:0-2709 GCA_035700125.1 Gemmatimonadaceae bacterium | reverse complement strand
TCCGCGGCCCGGACTGCTCCTCCTCGACGACCCATTCGTCGCAACCGATAGGTCAGGTCAAGCGGCGTTGCGCTCGACGCTCGATGCACTCGTGAGTGAGGGTGCGGCCATCATCATCGCATCGCGGCCCGGATCGCCGATCGTGGATCTTGCCACGCGCCACGCGACGCTCGTATCGGGCGTCATCACACAAACAGATCAGCGCAGGAATCGCTCGGCAGCGCGAATGAGTGCATCATCATGGGCGCCCCGCGCCTCGACCAGTACGCGCTCCACCAGCGGGCGCAGCTTCCGCTCGCCCCAGTAGTAACCCGTCGCTGCTTCGGCGCTCCCTGTGTCACCCTCGACGGCCGCGCTCAGGAGCGCGCGTGCCGCCGCTTCGTCGAACGCGGGATCCTCACGCGGCGGGAGATCGAAACGACCTTCGTTTCCCCAGCCTCCCGCCTCCTCCTTGACGAATGCTCGCGACATGGTGCGCTCCTGGAACGAGAGTTCCCGAAACATATCGAAGCTGATAAGCTTCCCCGCATGACGGCGTTCTCGCTCTACAATACGCTGACCAGACGCGTCGAGCCATTCGCTCCGGCCGAGGGAGATGTCGTCCGCATGTACACGTGCGGGCCGACCGTCTACAACCCAGCGCATCTGGGCAACTTCCGCACCTTCCTCTTCGAGGATCTGCTGCGACGCGTGCTCCGTTTGCGCGGATGGAACGTCCAGCAGGTGATGAATCTGACCGACGTCGACGACAAGATCATCACACGCGCCGCGCAGCGTGGTGTGATGATCAGCGAGATCACGGAGCCGATGACGGAGGTCTTCCAGCACGACCGCGAGTATCTGCGCATCGAGCCGGCCGAGATCTACCCCAAGGCGACGGATCACATCCCGGAGATGATCGCGCTCGTCGAAGCGCTCGTCGAGCGCGGCCTCGCATATCAGGCCGACGATGGCTCGGTCTACTTTGCGATCGCTCGGTTTCCGGAATACGGGAAGCTCTCCCGGCTCGATCAGCGCGAGATTCAGCCGGGCGCGCGCGTCGCAGCGGACGACTATAACAAGGAGGACGTCCGAGACTTCGCGCTGTGGAAGGCTGCGAAGCCGGAAGATGAGCGCGTCGGTGCGGCGTGGGATTCTCCATGGGGACGCGGCCGTCCGGGGTGGCACCTCGAGTGCTCGGCGATGGCTCGGCGCTACCTCGGTGACACACTGGACATCCACGCGGGCGGCGTGGATCTCGTCTTCCCACATCACGAGGATGAGATCGCGCAGTCGGAGGGTGCGACGGGGAAGCCGTTCGCGCGCTTCTGGGCGCACGGCGAGTTTCTGCTCACCGACGGCGCGAAGATGGCGAAGCGCGTGGGAAACGTCGCCACGGTCGCCGATCTCCGCGAGCAGGGGATATCTGCGGCCGCGCTCCGACACTTCATGTTCAACACGCATTACCGCAAGCAGCTCAACCTCACGCCCGAGGCGCTGGAGGCATCGCGCGAAGCCGTGCGTCGCGTGGGCGACTTCGCGGAGCGGCTGGAGGGCGCGATGGGTGGGACACCAGCGCTCGCGGCGGCGGCCGACGAGTTGGAACGAGATGCGAAGGCCGCGCTCTTCACCGATCTCAACGCGCCGGGGGCGATCGGCGCGCTGTTCACGTTCATCCGGCGGGCGAACGCCGAGCTGGATGCTGGCGGGACGGATGTGGAGGCGCTCGAGCGGGCGCGTGAGGTGTTCGACATCGTGAACGGCGTGCTGGACATCGTGCCGGAGCGGGCGCTGTCAGGAGCAGTTGCAGCGGAGAGTCTCGCTCAGGCAGCTGGGGAGCGCGGGGGCGATGCGCTACCGGCCGGCTTGCAGGAGGAAGCGGCCAGGATCCAGCACCGCCTCGACGAGCGCCGGGCCGCCCGTGCTCGGCGCGATTTTGCCGCGGCCGACGCCATTCGGGATGAGCTGGCCGCGGAGGGCGTGGTGATCGAGGACACGCCGCAGGGGACGCGCTGGAAGAAGGTGCGGTAGCGGGAGATACACCGCTCCGGCGGCCTTGACTCCTTGTCTCGTGCCAGTTATCCTGGGAGTCTCGCCTAAAATAGCCGCGTGCTGACGTAGCTCAATTGGCAGAGCACCTGATTTGTAATCAGGCGGTTGCGAGTTCGATTCTCGCCGTCAGCTCTGCCGGAGCTGGCCGCACCGGATGTAACGAAAGCCGTTCGGCTGCCAGGCGAGGTATTCGGTGGGGTACCCAAGCGGCCAACGGGAGCAGACTGTAAATCTGCCGGCTCACGCCTTCGAAGGTTCGAATCCTTCCCCCACCACTTGGAGCGAGGCGAGAGCACGCGGGACGCAGTGCGGGAGTAGCTCAGTTGGTAGAGCGCAAGCCTTCCAAGCTTGATGTCGCGGGTTCGAGCCCCGTCTCCCGCTTGCACAGTGTGACTTGTACGGATGGTGATTCGGGTATGAGCGTTGCCCGGATCGTTGGCAGGACGACAGTAGTGTTGCGGGCCGCCGCCCACGATAGAGCGGCGGCTTTCGGCGTGGGGTAGTGAAGCACGACAGATGGGCGCTCGCGTAGCTCAGTTGGTAGAGCACACCCTTGGTAAGGGTGAGGTCATCGGTTCAATCCCGATCGCGAGCTTGGAACGGCAGCTGTCAGTCGTCGGTCGTCAGTCGTCGGTGACGACCGGGAGATCTTCGAATCAGACGGGCGACTGTTGGCTG
>DASSOX010000084.1:0-6250 GCA_035700125.1 Gemmatimonadaceae bacterium | reverse complement strand
CCGGTCGGGCAGTGTGCACTGTGAGCACCCATGTCACCACCCACCGGAGGTCGAGCAATGACGTCGCTCGATAGTGCCGATGAGTACGACGCCCGCGGCTCGCGCCCGGAAGCGACGCGAACCGTACCTCGGAGGAAGAAGCGCAAATGGAAGCCGAGTTTTCGCAGCTCCATCCCGCTCGCCCTCGTCGCAATCACGCTGCTCGGCTCCGTCGCGATTCCCGCGCATCAGACGTGGCTCATCACGCACATCCTGCGCGAGACGGTGGAAGGACTCGCGCCCGCGCGACTCCTGGTCGAACAGCTCCAGTCGGGACTCGGCAAGGAGCTCGTCACGCTGCAGAGCTACGCGATCTCGGGCGATGACTCTCTCATAGGCGAGTACCGCGCAACCGCGGCGGCGGACAATCGTCGCGTGGAGACGCTGCGCGATCTCGCCGAGCGCACCAACTCGCTCTCGCTCGAGAAGGCGCGCGTGATCGAGCAGAGAGTGGATGAGTGGCACGGATTCACCGAAGCGGTGATCGCGGAGAGCGACAGCGCGACGCGCGCGGCGTTCGCGGCGGCGCTCGAGCGCGGCGATGCGACCTTCGATTCGTCGCTCACCGCGATCGCGGTGCTCTCCACCGAGCTCGCGGCGCTCTCCGACGAGCGCGATGAGAAGGTGAATTCGCTGGAGCAGATGAGCATCGCCGCGAACGCGGGGCTCGTGCTCGCCGCGATGGTGGCGATGGTCGGCGTGCTTTTTCTCACGCTGCGCGAGCGCCGACTCACGCAGGTGCTGCAGCGCGCATTGAAGGAAGCGCGCGGGCGAGCGCGACGAGAGGCGGCGCTCAGAGAGGCCGCCGAGTCGCTGGCAGGCGCGTATACCATGATAGACGTGACCGAGCAGATCGCGCGCGCCGCGCTCCGTGCAATGCGCGGGCGCGGCGCTTTCGTCACGAGGCTCGCGCCGCGCGCCGACGAGCAGCCCGATGTCGTGGTGCGCGCGGTGGTTGGCGACGACGTCATCCCTCTGGATGCGCGGCGCCCCTTCGAGGGCTCATACACCAAGCTCGTGACCGAGAGCGGGGAGCCGATGCTCGTGGATGACCTCGTGGCGCTCGAGGTGGAGGGAAGTTTCGGCGGTGAACCCTACCCCGGCGGCTCGGCGATAGTGCTCCCGCTGAACGATGGCCAGTCGCCCGTGGGCGCGCTCTTCGTGCTGAGCGGCGCCAAGGCTCCCTTCAGGCGCGACAGCGTCGCGCGCGCCGAGGTGTTCGCCCACGTCGCGACGCTCGCGTACGAGAAGGTGCGTCTCATCGAGGAAGCGCACGAGCGTCGGCGCGTCCTCGAGCGTGTGGTGCAGAGCCGCTCGCGCCTCATGCGCGGCTTCAGTCACGATGTGAAGAATCCCATCGGCGCCGCCGATGGCTTCGCAGAGCTTCTCTCGATGGGGCTCTATGGTCCGCTGAACGAGGAGCAGATGGCGAGCGTGGACCGGATGCGCCGAAGCATCCAGACCGCACTCGCGCTCATCGAGGACCTGCACGAGCTGGCGCGCGCCGAGACCGGAGTGGTGGCGATCTCCCTCGAGCCCGTGGATCTCGTGGAAGTGGCGCGCGCGATCAGCGAGGAGTATCACGCCGCCGCCGCGGCGAGCGGACTCTCGCTCGAGGTGAAGCCGGAGTGCGATGGTGCGGTGGTGGAAACCGACCGCGCGCGCGTGCGGCAGATCGCGGCGAACCTCCTGTCCAACGCGATCAAGTACACCGACAGCGGAAGCGTGCAGCTTCGCGTCGTGCGCAGACAGCCCACATCAGACGATGGGCCCGGCGGCTGGGCGCTCCTCGAGTTCACCGACAGCGGCGTGGGCATCGCGCCCGACAAGCAGGAGTACATCTTCGAGGAGTTCAGTCGTCTGAACAGCGGCGATCGCGCCGGAGCCGGCCTGGGGCTCGCCATCAGCAAGCTGCTCGCGCAGACACTCGGCGGTCAGATCACCGTGCGCAGCGAAGTGGGACACGGCTCGACCTTCTCTCTCTGGCTCCCGATGCAGCGCGGCGAGGCCGCGCGACCGTCGGCCGCGCCGTTCGAACCTTGACTCCGCCAAGGCGAGGTCGTCATCCTTGTGAACCATATCGCGTCGAATTCCCGGATAATCCCAGGATCGATCCTTCGGCTCCGCCTTTCCACAGCGCGGGCCGTGCAGCAGCATTGCGCCGAGGATGGCGCCGTTCGAGAGGAAGAGATGTCCAGCGGTACAGAGTTGTGTTGGAGATTGCTGTACACCAAGCCGCGCGCCGAGGAGTGGGTAGAGATCAACCTGCGCAAGCAGGGCTTCGCCACCCTTCTGCCGAGAGTGAAGGGCCGCTCGGGCTTCGGTCCTCTTTTCCCGCGCTACCTCTTCGCCGGCTTCGACGCCGAGCATGACCCCCGCCCCATGCGCAGCACGCTCGGGGTGCTCTACGTCGTCCACTGCGGCGCCAACCCCGCCCGCGTCTCCCCCGACGTAATCAACGAAGTCCGTTCCCGCATGGACCCCCACGGCGTGGTCACCGTGGATGCCGCCCCCGCCGCCGACCCCCTCTTCGCCCGCCGCGAACGCGAGCGCACCCGCGCCCTCGTGAAGCTGGTGGAGGCGGGGTGGAGGGTGAAGGCGGGGTAGATGAGGGGGAACTGCAAAGGGTTCAGGAGGCAGGGTTCAGGAACAACCTCCAAGGCCGTCATCCCCGCGCAACCCGTCCTATCCCCGCCACCGCACGATCGTAGGCATCGAGCATCGCGTCGGCGAAGGAGAGGCGGGGACGGAGCGGCGAGGTGCGCGTGGGGGGAGGGTGGGATAGAAAGTCGTCCACGGCATGGGCCATGGCGCGAGCAGTGCGCTCGGGGGAGTCGGGCTCGACGAGTGTGGCGGGGCTGTCGGGCCAGTGTTTCACCAGTTCGCGCGGACCTCCGTGCGCGAGGGCCACGACGGGAGTGCCGAGCGAGAGCGCTTCGGCGACGGCGAGTGGGGAGTCGTCGTGCAGCGCGGGGTGGAGAATCGCGGCGGCGCTTCCCACTCGCAGGAGGAGCTCCTCTCTCGAGATTTTTCCTTCCAGTGACACGCGGTCTTCGAGTCCCCAATTCCTGATGGCGTTCTCGATGCGTGCGCGCTCCGGGCCACTGCCGTAGATGCGGAGTCTCGCTTCGGGGTTCGTCACGTGGCGGAACGCGCGTACGGCGAGGATCGGCGCTTTCCAGTCTATGAGTCGGCCGGCGAAGAGCACATCGGAGGTGCGTCGCGGGGGCGTGTCGCTCGATGGAGCCACGTTCACCGTGGTTGCGTGCGGGAAGATCTCGACCGTCTCGAGCTTCGCGAGCCACGCCGCGGTCTCGCTGTTCTGCGCCATCACTATGCTCGCCGCACGGTGGGCGCGAGCGACTTCCGGTCTCCGCGACGAGATCCGTCGCAACATGTTGCGGGCCGTTTCCGTCAGCGCTCCTTTCGCGCCCAGCTCCGAAACCAACTGGGGAGGCGTCTGCACACCGCCGCCGAGCGGTCCGAGCACCAGCGGCTTGCCGAGCGCCGCCACGCCAGCGTAGGCCCAGTAGGTGGCGAAGGTGATGTGATGAGCCACGTCGAAGCCTACCTCGCGATCCAGCTCGAGCGCGCGTCTGGCCGCGGCGTGCTGCCAGGTATCGTAGTACCACTGCAGCGCGATGATGCCGTGCCGCTTCAGCCGTTGCGCGATCCCCGGAACATCGAGCCCTTCGATGTGAATGCGCTCGCGCTCGGGCAACCCGCGCAGTGCCGCTTCCAGCGCGGGGATATTGTTCTCCCGCGTGATGAGCCACACATCATGAACCGCGGCCGCCGCCAGAAGAGCGCGAAACCCGACCTCGGGCTCCGACCCCTTCCCTGGCTCGCACGCATATGCTGACAGTAGGACTTTCATGTCTTCGAACGGAAGATGGGGGAGTGAATGTGGAAGGAGAAGAGAGCAGAGCGCACGAACTGTCGAGTGGGTGAGAGCTGTAGGCAATAAGCCGTCATCCCCGCGCAAGTGGGGGACGACTTCGTCTTACGAGCCGTCTACTGCTCTCTGCTTTCTGCTCTCTGCTCTCTCCGGCTTTCTTTGTTACTGTTTCAATCCCCACTCGTCACTTCCGCGAATTCGCATGTTTGTCGCTGTCGGGGCGCAGGTGGGTGCCGCGTGGGTGGGGTGGGGAAGAAAGGTGGGCGCGGCGGCGTATCCCGGGGGCAATACCAGGGGAAGAGGGAGTAGGAGAAGTGAGTGGCAGGTGTTACACGCTGGACGTCAATCCGACCAGCGCGAGTCGAGTGAAGGTGCGGCTCTACGAGTCGCGGCCCATAAGGTCCGGAGGAAACATTCTTCTCCTGCAAGGGCAGTTGTCGGTCGGGCAGTTCGGTCTGCTCGAGGCGCTTCTCCTCATGGGGGCGGAGCGAGACGGGATCGAGGTACTCCGCGTGGGGCGTCATTACGCACCGGGGCGGGCCGTGACGTCCGCCGCGGAGCGGGGGGCGACCGCCACGCGCGCTAAGTTTGCCAGATCCGCGCCGGTCGCCTCTGGCGCTTCCCGGGGATCCAGCTCGGTGGCGCGGGGGGCGGGTGCGGAATCCTTCGGGCCTCGGAAGAATGAGTGTCCCCGGGCGCCCTGGCTCACCGGGCCGGTGATCGGTCCCGACGGGCCGGTGGATGACGATGGCGCGGGCGACGACTACGACGCCCTCGCCCACCTCCACGTGCAGCGGATGCTTCGGCGCTTGCGCGCTGAAGCATGAGCGTGAGCCGAGGCGATCGTCGCCGCGGGGTTGCTCGGAAACACGCGTTGGCGTAGGATGGCCGGGAAGGCGGTACCGACGTCCATGCTCAGCCCACTCAGAATGCCAACCGAGAACCAACGCACTCCGACTGCGCCGCGCTCCACTCCCACTCCCTCGAGTGCCCAGAGCATTCAACCCGATCTCGCTCACCCCGAGCGGCTAACCCGAGAGCAGCTGCTCCGCCTGGTCGCCGAAGCCGAAGCCCGTCGCGCCGCCGAGGAGCGGCGCCGCGAGGTGGAGGCGCTCAACGACCAGCTCCGGCAGCAGACCATCGAACTCGAGATGCAGACCCAGGAAGCGCAGGCGCTGGCCGAGGAGCTGGAGGAGCAGGCGGTCGAGCTGGAAACGGCGAATCTCGAGCTGGCGGAATCGCTGCGCGAGGCGGAGCGCGCGCGTGAGGCCGCCCGCAGAGCCGAGGCGGAGGTGCGCGATCAGGCCGACGTGCTCCGCGCCGTCATAGACGAATCGCCGCTCGTGAAGATCGTCCTGGACCGCGATCTCCGCATCACTCGCTGGAATCCATCGGCCGAGCGAGTGTTCGGCTGGAGCGCCGAGGAGATGCTGGGAGAGTCGTACCAGCTCGTGATCCCCGACGAGAAGCGGGAAGAGCACGCGGCGCTGCGCAGGGATGCGCTGCGCGGCAGGCGGGTGATGGGAGTGGAGACGCAGCGGCGGCGGAAGAACGGATCGCTGGTGGACGTGAGCACATCGGTGTCCGCGCTGCACGCACCCGACGGTTCGGTGCGCGGCTTCGCCGTGGTGATGAGCGACATCACCGAGCGCCTCCGTCTCGAGGCGCGGCTCCGCCAGACCGAGAAGATGGAGGCGGTGGGCCAGCTCGCCGGCGGTGTCGCCCACGACTTCAACAACCTCCTCACCGTCATCACCAGCTACAGCGCGCTGCTCGTCGGCGAGCTGCCGGCGGAGAGCCCGCTGCGCGCCGACGTCCAGCAGATAGAGGGCGCGGCCCGACGCGCCGCCACGCTCACGCGCCAGCTCCTCGCCTTCAGCCGGCAGCAGGTGCTGCGGCCGCAGCGTCTGACATTGAACAGCGTGGTGGGCGGGGTGGAGAAGCTGCTGCGCCGGCTCGTGCGCGAGGACATCGAGATCATCACCGCGCTCGACCCGAACGCGGGAGTGGTGGAAGCCGACCCGAGTCAGCTCGAGCAGGTCGTCATCAATCTCGTCGTCAACTCGCGCGATGCCATGCCGCGCGGCGGCACGCTCACCATCCGCACCTCGAACGTGGAGCTCGACGACAGCTACATCGAGCGGCACACCGAGGTGGCGGTGGTGCCGGGTCGCTACTCGATGCTATCGGTGACCGACACCGGCTCGGGGATGTCGCGCGAGGTGCAGTCGCGCATCTTCGAGCCCTTCTTCACCACGAAGGGGGCGGGGACGGGGACGGGACTCGGCCTTTCCACGGTCTATGGAATCGTGA
>DASSOX010000083.1:0-3108 GCA_035700125.1 Gemmatimonadaceae bacterium | reverse complement strand
CGAAATTAAAGACCTGACCCCGTCGCTTACCGCCGCCTACTTCACGCTTCCCGGAGGGAGGGTGTAGAGAAGCTCCATGGTGGCGCGGTCGGCGGCGGAGAGGTCGCGCACGCGGACTCGCGCGGTCATGATGTTCGAGGTGTCGAGCGTGTGATCGAGGCCGAGGAGGTGGCCAACCTCGTGCAGCGAGATCGCCTTCACGGCCGAGTCGTCGAGCGGCTCGCCGCCGTTGTGGTGGAGCGCGAGGGTGATGTTCCCGTTCACGATCCACCAGCTGCGGTCCCTCGCCCAGAGTGTCTTCCCGCTGATCGGCGTGTCGAAGTGATCGATCCAGCTGACGCGCACGTCGGCGTCGGTGGAATCGGTCACGAAGACGAAACGGACCGGGATGTCCAGACTGGTCCACTCCTCGAAGGCCGAGCGCACCCGCGCCGGAAACTCATCCTTCCAGTCGGCGACGTTGCTCCCGTTGGCGATCCAGACGCGGATCGGCTTGCTGACCCGGTCCGGCCAGCGCGCGAGCGACGAGTCTCGCTCGGCGAGGATCTCGTCGATGTAGGTGCCGCTGGAGCCAAGCGCGAGGCGGCGACGAATGTCGTCCACGTCACGCGCGTCGGCGGCGACCGGCGCGCTCACGGCGGCGATGCTGCCCTCGGCGCTTCCCCGGTCGGGGAGCGGCGCGGCCATGCGCTCCGAGCGTCCATCATCGGACGCGCGTCCAGCCGCGAGCACGGCCGCCTGCGACGTGGACGTGAGCCGGGGCGATTCACGCGCCTGCATCGCCACGAAACCGAGGACGGGAGCGAGGAGAAGAAATGGGAGGATGTCAGTTCGCTTCATCACGACTGGCTGGCGGGAGAAGAGGCTGCTACCCCGGGAGACCGAGCTCCCGAGGGGAGGCGGGGGGTTTGGCGGGCGAGCATTGCCCACCCCCGCTCCTGCTCACTGACGAGTGAGCCGCCGGCGACGGCACACTCGGGACGCGCCTGTCCGTCACGCCGCTCCAGGCGGCGCGCAGGGGACGGGCGAGTTACTTATCTGCTGTATTGGGCCAGGTAGTTACGGACGTTGCTTCTCGATCCGGCTGTCCGCGAGCGGAGGGGAACACCGGGGGGAACACCATGGGCGCGGGAATCGGACCGCCGTCACCAGCTTTCTGTGATCCGCAGCACCATATTCATTCTACAACAGGTGGGGTGGATGGTGCCAGAGGTAGAAGGGAAGAAAGGAGAAAGCAGGAAGCAGAAAGCAGAAAGCAGGAACTGCACACCGATAAGCCGTCATACCCACTTGCGCGGGGATGACGGCTGGGAGGAGTACCTGAATCCTGAACCCTGGCAGTTCCTCCTTCCTGCTTTCTCCTTTCTTCCTCCCTCCTACCTCACCGGCGTCAGATACAGATCCTGGAAATCGTAGCTGAAGTCGGTGGCGGGGGAGACGGCTTGCATGGTGGCGTGGGAGATGGTGCCGTCGGGGTCGAGGGCGAAGGTCACGTAGGCGTCGGCTCGCAGCTCGCGGTCACGCCAGCGAGCGACGAAGGTGTCGTACTGCCAGTGGATGAGGTCACCGACGAGGGAAGGGGTGTGGGTGAAGCGGATGACCAGCCCGTCGCCCTCGCGGGTGATCTGTACCTCGCCATACCAGGGGTCGGTGTACTTGCCGGCGTAGCGCTCGAGCGGGAGCGAAGGGCCGGAGGTCGAGTCGCGGGCCGCGGAGGCGGCCGACGTCACCGAGTCGAAGCGTGCGGCCTGACGCGCGTCGAGCTTCGAGTAGATGGCCACGTAATCCGTGGGCGGTGCACCCATGTAGTGGTCGAGCACGTGGTTGGAGATGGACTGGAACGCCGACCCCGACTCCATGTTCGTGAGCACCACCACTCCCAGGCGCAGCGAGGGGACCATGGTCACCTGCGAGACGTAGCCCGGGAGGCCGCCGGTGTGCGTGAGGATTTTGCGGCCGCGGTAGTCGCGAACGCCGAGTCCGAGGGCGTAGCCGTTGAACTGCGGGCGGAGTGCTGCGAGCTCCGGGGCGGGCTCGCCGATGGGGATCGGGGTGACCATCGCCCATAGCTGACGGGTAGAGCGCGGCGAGAAGAGTCGCGATCCATCGGCTACGCGTCCCGAGTCGAGCTGCACGATGACCCACTTGGCCATGTCGGCTGCGCTCGAGTTGATTCCGCCGGCGGGGTCCACGTTGTCGTTTCTGAAAGGGGCGATCGGGCGAACGGCGCCCTCGACTTCGGCGTGCGTCATGGCGGCGTTGTCGCCCTTCGCGCCGAGCGATGCGCGCACGTTGCTTCCGTTCATCCCGATCTTCGCGAGAATGCGTGAGGAGACGAAATCCTCCCACGTTTGACCCGATACTGCCTGGATGAGCTCACCTGCGACCGAGTAGAGGACGTTGTCGTAGGCGTAGGCGCTGCGGAACGATGTCGCCGGCTTGATATAGCGGAGGTGCTGCACGATCTCGGCGCGGCTGTAGTCGGAGCTGGGCCACCACATCAGGTCGCCCGCTCCCAATCCGAGTCCGCTGCGATGCACGAGCAGGTCGCGCACGGTGATCTCGCGCGTGACCCACGGATCGTACATCGCGAAGGCGGGGAGGTAGCGGATCACCGGCGCATCCCACTCGAGCTTCCCCTCTTCCACGAGGAGCGCGAGCGCGGTGGCGGTGAAGACCTTCGTATTGGAGGCGATGCCGAAGCGGGTGTTGGCGTCCACCTTCGCCGGCTTCCCGAGCTCGCGCACGCCGAAGCCCTTCGCGACCACGACCTTGCCATCCTTCACGATGGCGATGCTGAGGCCGGGCACCTGGAATTCCTTCATCACGCGCGCGACGTAGCTATCCAGATCGGCAGGCGGCGCGGCCGCCCTCTGCGCCCGGGCGGGTGTGGGGAGTGCCGCTGCAGAAAGCATGAGCATGACGCCGGCGAGTACGGAGCGATTGGCGAGATGCATGTTGGGCAGGGGAGAGAGATGGAGAGGGATCGCGCCTGGTGTGGCCGACGGCTATCGGTGTGCGGCGAGCGTGGAGGGCGTTGCCGACCCGATGCGGGCGCTGGCATGACGAAGTTTCGCCTGTGGCCGTGCCCGCCGCAACGACGGCGGC
>DASSOX010000082.1:0-10385 GCA_035700125.1 Gemmatimonadaceae bacterium | reverse complement strand
TCAATTCACGATTCCAGACCTGACCCCGCCGTTTAGCCGGATCTTTCGAGCACCACGCTCGCGGCGTTAACTTGCAGGGCTCATCACTAGATCCAGGTAAAACAAGGAGAATTCATAAATGCGGATGCTCGTTCTGGGGGCAGGGCTGCAGGGCTCGGCCTGTGCGTACGATCTCTTGCGGAACCCCGAAGTCACCGAGGTGCGCCTCGCCGACATCAACATCTCGAATCTGCCGGCCTTCCTGGCGCCTCTCTCCGGCAAGCGGTTGATTCCCACCCCCCTCGACGTCCGCGACAAGGAAGCCACACTGGCGCTCATGCGCGAGAGCGACGCGGTGATGAGCGCGATCCCGTACTACTTCAACGGCGACCTCGCCAAGCTCGCCGTGGAGGCGGGGACCAACTTCTGCGATCTGGGTGGCAACACCGAGATCGTGCTGGAGCAGCGAAAGCTCGACGCCAAGGCGAAGGAGAAGGGGCTGAGCGTGATTCCCGACTGCGGACTCGCGCCCGGGATGGTCAACATCCTCGCCGAGTACGGGATCGAGCAGATGGACGAAGTGGAGTCGGTCAAGATCTACGTGGGCGGGCTGCCGCAGCACCCCGAGCCGCCGCTCAACTATCAGATCGTGTACTCGCTCGAGGGCGTGATCGACTACTACACCACGCTCTCGTGGGTTCTGCGCGACGGGAAGCGCACGCAGGTGAAGGCGCTCTCGGAGCTCGAGACCGTGGAGTTCCCCGAGCCGGTAGGGAAGCTCGAGGCGTTCCACACGGCCGGCGGTCTTTCCACCATGGCGGATCGCTACGAGGGGAAGATCCCCACGATGGAGTACAAGACGCTCCGCTATCCCGGACACGCGCACATCATGGAGGCGATTCGCGAGCTCGGCCTGTTGAGCCTCGAGCCCGTGGAGGTGAAGGGCGAGAAGGTAGCGCCGCGCGACGTCTTCGTGGCCGCGGCTGGTCCGCGCCTCACCAAGCCCGAGGGGAAGGATCTCGTGGCGCTTCGCGTGATCGTTACGGGGAAGAAAGGTGGAAAGGCGAAGAAGGTGGGCTGGGAGCTCATCGACTACTACGATGCGGAGCACGGGATAAGCGCGATGGAGCGGACCACCGGCTACTCGCTCTCCATCACCGGGCAGATGCAGGCGCGCGGCGAGGTGAAGAAGGGAGTCAACACTCCCGACGAGTGCATGCCGGCGAAGGAGTACATAAGCGCGCTGGCCGAGCGGGGCATCAAGTTCCGGGAGCTGTGATCGCGTGAGAGGGGAGACCCGCGGCCGGGGGTGGCGGCGGCTCGTTCCGCTGCTGCTCATCATCCCGTTCATCGGGACGCTGTGGGTCTCCTCCTATGCCTCGCTCCAGCCGGAGCTCTGGGGCATCCCGTTCTTCTACTGGTATCAGTTTCTCTGGATCGCGATCGGGGCGCTGCTCACGATCGTGGTCTACCTAGTGGAGCGGTCCGAGGAGAAGCGAGGGCCGTGAACGTCACGGCGCTGGCGGTGGCCGTCGCGCTCTTCGCGCTCGTCACCGTGCTCGGCTTCGTGGCCGCGCACTGGCGGCGCGGCGATCTCGACATCCTCCACGAATGGGGTCTCGCCGGCGGCCGCTTCGGGACCGTGGTAACCTGGTTCCTGCTCGGCGGCGATCTCTACACCGCATACACCTTCATAGCCGTTCCCGCGCTGGTGTTCGGCGCGGGCGCGATCGGCTTCTTCGCGGTGCCGTACACGATCATCGTGTATCCGCTGGTGTTCGTCACCATGCCGAGGTTGTGGTCGGTGTGTCGCGCGCACGGTTACGTGACGCCGGCGGATTTCGTGCGCGGGCGCTACGACAGCAGCACGCTGGCGCTCGCGGTGGCGGGCACGGGGATCCTCGCCACCATGCCCTACATCGCGCTGCAACTGGTGGGGATCCAGGTGGTGATCGCGGGACTCGGTATCACCGGGACGGGGCTCATGGGCGACCTCCCGCTCATCATCGCCTTCGTCATCCTGGCGGCGTACACCTACTCGAGCGGCTTGCGCGCGCCGGCGCTGATAGCGCTGGTGAAGGATCTGCTGATCTTCGTGACCGTGATCGCGGCTGTGGTGATCATCCCGGCGAAGCTCGGCGGCTATGGCGCGGTGTTCGCCGCGGTGCCGAAGGAGAAGCTGGTACTGGCGCCTGCGCAGTACGGCTCGTATGCCACACTCGCACTGGGCTCGGCGCTCGCGCTCTTTCTCTATCCCCACTCCATCACCGGAGTGCTGAGCAGTAGCGGGCGAAAGGTGATCAAGCGCAACGCGGCATTTCTGCCGGCGTACAGCTTTCTGCTCGGGCTCATCGCCCTGCTCGGGTACATGGCGATCGCGGCCGGGATAAAGCCCGACGCCACGTACGGGACGCAGTGGGCCGTGCCCGCGCTCTTCGACGCGATGTTCCCTGACTGGTTCACGGGCGTGGCGTTCGCGGCGATCGCGATCGGCGCGCTGGTGCCGGCGGCGATCATGTCCATCGCGACGGCGAACCTCTTCACGCGGAACATCTACAAGGAGTATCTCCGTCCCGATGCGACGGCGCGCGATGAGGCGCGGGTGGCGAAGCTCGCATCGCTGGTGGTGAAGTTCGGCGCGCTCGTCTTCATTCTCGCGCTGGAGAACGCGCGTCAGGAGGCGATCGACTTCCAGCTCCTCGGTGGCGTGTGGATACTGCAGACCTTCCCCGCGGTGATCTTCGGCCTGTACACGCGCTGGTTCCACCGCTGGGCGCTGCTGGCGGGGTGGTTGGTGGGGATGGTAACGGGTACGGCGATGGCCGCGTCGCAGCACTTCACGGCGATATACCCGTTGCATTTCGGTGGCTTCGATCTGCGGGGGTACAGCGCGTTCTACGCTTTCATCGCGAACGTGATCGTCGTGGTGGCGGGGAGCGCGGTGCTCAACGCGATTGGCGTAGGGCGGGGGAACGACGAGACGGTGGAGGACGACTATTTGGGCGACGGCGTCAGACCTTTGGTTCCGAGCGAGCTCGCTCGCAATTGAAAGCCAGGCCTCCGTTGCTCAGCGCGCGGCATAGGGGCCGACTTTCCATTCCCGGTACGCGGACGCCTCCTGCACGTACAGCTTGTCCGAGCCGCCGAGCTTCCGCCAGAAGACGCTGCGCAGAGGCAACAGGAGCCAGATGCTCGCCCGTCCTGGTGGCGAGACGAAAGTCACCTCGGCCCCCGCGTCTTCATGCGGCGATGGCGTGCGGTACTTCCAGCGTGCCGCGATCAGGGCGGTATCGCGCGAGATCAGAAGCGTGCCCTCGAGATAGGGTTTAGAGTGATCTCGCCCGCAGAAGGTGATGGTGACTGATCCATCTTCCGCACGCCAGAGGCCGAGCGAGTGGTTCCTGGCAAACTCCCTTTCCACGAAGTGCTCGCTGAGCTCTCGATCCAGTCGCGCGTAGCGCCAGTGGAAATACTCGCCAATCAGGTCGTCGCCTGGCTTCAATCGACGCGCATAACCGTTGTGAGCGATGGATCGAAACAACGACTCGCGCCGCTCACCGAGCATCGCGAAGCCACCAGGCCGAAAGCGCCTCTCGTCCACTTCCCCAACCTCCAGGGCGGTGACCTCCCCACCTCGTTCCATGCCGCTGGCCTGGATGTCATCGCTGTGCAGGTGCGTAGCATAGTGCTCGCTCATCGCGTGCCAGAGCCGTCGGGCTTCGGGCTCGTCGCGGTTGGGACAGGCGCGACTGGCAGCCGTCGTGACTACTTCCGGGAGAGCGGTCACCACCGGCTCCAGGGTAATCGAGAGCTCGGTTCGATTCGCACCCAGCGGCATGGAGGTGGGCCTGAATCCGATACGCCGCACGAGTAGCACCGTGGCTTCGGAACTGGTGTCCAGGGTGAAACGGAAGCCGCCCTGGGCATCGGTGATCGTTCGCGCCACCTCGCGCGATCCCTTCCAAAGCGCTACTGTCGCCTCGGCGACGGGGATGCCGCCTGGCTCGCGAACAGTGCCCGAGACCTGCGCGGTCACGGAGGGCGCTGATGCCATTGCCAGAAGCGATGCGAGCCACAGCATGCCGGCGCGACGGATGATGAGTGCGTCCACCATGTGAAGTGGACGATTTTCGAAGCTCTCACGACACGCGCACCCGCTCTCGACCTGCAGCGCGAAGGCTCTTCGTCCGAGTGGCGCGATAGGCCTCGGGACAGGTCGACTACTTCAGAACCGGTTTGATGTCCACCACCGGCGTGCCGTCGATCGCCTCGATCGGGCCAACCAGCAGTCGCGTCCCGGACATCTCGCGCACGGTGACGCGGTGCAGCCCCAGAGGATTGGGCCGATCAGGCGATCGAGTGGCGAACACCCCCGCGAGTGGCGCGGAGAGATCGCTGCGAGGATGTACCTCGAGCACCGAGCGGTCAGCGCGATGGAGCCAGGTGATGACGATGATCTCATCGCCCGTCGCAACGCCGTCCAGCGCCCGCTCGAAGGCGGAGCTCAGTTCGATCCACGCGTCGGGCGCTCCTTCCGATCCCTGACGCGGCGCGTCGGCCAGTTCGCGGAGCGATGATCGAATCGTACCGATGGGCTGGAGCAAATTCTCCGTCGGCGGGCGGTCCGCCGCCGCGTCGCCGAGGCGCGCTTCCGGACGCAGCGGCTGAAAGAGCTCGACCGGATTGCCGGACGGATCCTCGAGCAGGATCTGCTTCCCACCGACACCGGTCACGATATCATTTCTGAATCGCGCGCCCGACCCGTGCAGCCGGGCGACGATGGCATCGAGGTCGTCCACCTCGATGGCGAAACGGTTCCACCCTCCGGGACGCTGCTGGGTGCCGTCGGGCATCGGCTGTCCTCCGCCACCCATCGGATTCGGTGCACTGAGCGCGAGGCGCAGCCCGCCGCGCGAGAGCATCGCGAACGGCGGAGCGGGGTGCATCACGAGATCGAACCCTAGCTGCTCGTAGAACGCGATCGCCGCGTCCACGTCGTCGACGATGTAGCGCACCTGAATGGCTGACATTCCTTTCCTCTCCGTATCGAGGTTCCGGCCTCGTGTCCGGCGCCCGCATCGCCATCGAGCCGGGGCAGAACCGAGTCCCCATCAGCGTCACCGGCTCCAGCGCCACGAGCACTGGACCCCCTGGCTTCGCCCCGCGTCGGAGGGGGATGGCCGGAGGGGGGCGTCACCGGAGTGTTGTCCAGCGGGGAATACCGTGCTATTATCCAAAACCTATCTTGACAAGTAGTACGATAAACTAAAACGATACAGCTCTAATAAGTACGGTACTGTCACTTGCCCATCCCAGACTCCCAGATCCTCTACCTCAACCCCTGGTGGCGCGATCCAGCTTCGATCCAGCGCGATCCCCAGATCCGCGCGCTCGAGAGTCGCTCTTTCCACTGGGATCCTCCCGCGCTCGATGCGATGGACGTCGGCCTGAAGCGCGTGCACACCCTGCGCGGCCCACGGCAGGTCGGCAAGTCGACAACGGTAAAGCGTCTGATCCAGCGACTTCTCCAACAGGGAGAGAAGCGCATCCTGTACCACACGTTCGACCTGTCCACCTCACGTGCAGACATAGCGGAGGTAGTGCATCGAGCGCGACAACTTCATCCCGCTCCGGATGGACCGTGGTACATCTTCCTCGACGAAGTGACCACGATGCCCGATTGGCAACTCGGTGTGAAGTACATCGTGGACAACGGCCCGAGCGATCAGGACTTCATCCTCTGCACCGGATCTTCCGCCCGGCAAGTCAGCAGCGAGCAGTTGCCGGGTCGTAAGGGGCGCGGGCGCCACTACCTCCAGCTACCTCTATCCTTTCGCGACTTCTGTGTCAGCGCAATGGGGATCGATCTGCCAGCACAGACCCTCACGCCAGGCGAGATGCTGACTCCGGAAGGCGTGCGCGTCCTGAAGGAGCTGAATCTCGTCACACCCGATCTCGAACGTGCATGGCGCAGCTACCAGGCGGTGGGCGGCTTCCCGGCGGCGATCGACGACTACCTCAGGGATGGCGAAGTCCGCTCGGAGACGGTCGAGATGCTCTGGGACATGATCGCTGGCGATGTTCTCACTCTCGGCAGGAGCGACGTAGCGACGTTGAAGCTCCTCGAGCGGGTCGGACGCTCTCTCGGTGCGCCTCTCGCGTGGGAGTCGCTCGCCGAGGACATGGACGTCACCCAGCCAACAGCCCGCGCCTACGTCGAGCTTCTCGCGGAATCGTTCATGTTGTTGGCGGTATTCGCCTGGGACACTAGCGGGAATGGGCTGAACGCGCGCAAGCAGCGCAAGGTCTATTTCATAGACCCTTTGCTCGGCAGCGTCGCACAGCAGATGGTACCGGGCAGCCGGTTACCGGATCCGGATGCGGTCCGCGAAAATCTCATCGGGATAGGGCTGTATCGCTCAGCGACTGACCGGCTCGTGCAGGCCGACCCGGCGATGGGGTCGCTCTGCTTCTGGAAATCCGGTCGGGGTACCGAGATCGACTATCTGGTAGCGGAGCGCTCTTCCGGCGTGCGAGCCGACCGCATCCCGGTGGAAGTGAAGGGTGATTCGCGCGGCGCGATCGGCAACGCGCGGCGCTCGATCAGCGCCGCTTTCGGGAGGGGGGTGATCGTCACCGCTTCGCGGCTCGACCTGGACCACGAGATCCCCACGGTGAGCGCTCCGATCTTCCTGGCCGCACTGCGAGATCGACCCGAGCGCAAGCCGATCTCGACGTGACCTCGCTTATCGCGTGAACCCGGCCAGCGTCGCTCCCACCTGATCTATCGCCTCGCGCGCGCGCCAGCGATCGTGGCCGTTGTAGATCAGCGCGAATGCCAGTAACTCGCCATCGCGCGCCGTGACGTAGCCGCCGAGCGAGATGATGTTGTTGGTCGTCCCGGTCTTCGCGTGGAGATTCCCAGCGGCGGGCGTGCGCTGCATGCGATGACGCAGCAGCTCCGACTCTCCAGCCACCGGCAGCGATGCATGAAAAGCGTCGCTCCACGGCGCTTCGTGCGCGTAGGAAAGAAGCTGGACGAGCGAGCGCGGAGTGACGCGGTCGAGCACCGAGAGACCGCTGCCATCGGCCGCGAGCACGCTCCCCGGGCGAGCGCCTACCTTCTCCGTCATGAAGCGCTGGAGTAGCGCGTTCGCGTTAGCCGCCGAGCCCACACCGTTGCCAGACGACGCGCGTCCTGCGTCGCGGAAGAGAAGCTCGGCGTAGTGGTTGATGCTCTCGCGATTCATGGCCGACACGAGCCGGTCGAGCGGCGGCGACGGCAACGATGTGACGGTGCGCGCTCCCGCGGGCGTGGTTCCCAGTTTCGTGGAACCGGCAACGGCCACCCCGCGCGCGGCGAGGGCGTGGCGGAAGGCGCCCGCGGTGAAGACCGCGGGCTGTTCCACCACGAGCTGGTAACGCCGCGTGTCGGAGTGCGATCCGATCCAGCCGCGCACGTCGATGGTGCCGCTCGACGTGTTGCGCACGATGATCCGCGCGCCCTTCCCACTGGTCGTGCGCACCGACGACGACACCGGGATGTCGGACGCCGGCTCGAGCGACACCACGGCTGCGTGCCCGTTGGCTCCCGGTTCGACGGCTACCAGCACGATGTTGTCGTTGAGCGAGAGCGCCGAGACGCGCGCGGCGTAGCTCGACTGCAGGTAGCGATTCAGCCACCCATCCGGTACCAGCTCGTGCTGGAAGGCCGATGCGTCGGCGATGATGTTGCCCGTCACGCGCTTCACGCCAGCGTCGGCAACGAGCTGCGCGAGGACGTCCATCGCCGCCGATGCGCCGCCCTGGTAGTAGCGGCTGGAGAGACCTGGATCGCCGCCGCCGCGGAGTATGAGATCACCGTGCAGCGTACCGTCCGCATCCACGTATCCCGAGCGCAGGACGTCGGTGCTGAATTGATGCTCGGCGCCGAACTGGTCGAGGGCGAGTGCCGTGGTATAGAGCTTCATGTTCGACGCCGGCTGCAGCTCTTCGTCGGCGTTGATCGAGTAGAGCGTATCACCGCGCGTGAGCGAAACGACGATGGCTCCCCACGTGCCGCTCCGCACCCTGCTGTCGAGCATCAGACCCACATCGCTCGCCAGCTCATCCTCACTCGCGGGCGCCGTGAAGCTGGCCGGCGCCACCGTGCGCGCCCGCGCCACATGCGCCCCCCTCCCACGCGCCACTCCGCCGCTGCGGGCCGCGCTACCCGGAAGGACCGCCTCGGTCACCACCGCGGCCTGCCCATCCGGCCCCTCCTGCGCGCGCGCCGACGTCGGGAACACCACGAGCGCCGCCATCGCGCCCGCGCCCACCGCGGCCCGCAAGCGCCCAACTATTTCTGCAATAACGATTTGCATGACAAGACGGAGAGTGAAACCGAAGACAGTGTAACTTAGATGCTTACGAGCGGGGGAGGGGGGAGGTAACGGGGGAGGGGGAGTGGGGAAAGCAGACAGCGGAAAGCAGAAAGCAGTAACGGCTCCTGGCGCTACAGCGCTCGCCCCCGAGGCTGTTCGCTGCTTTCTGCCCTCTCCCGACTACACCTTGATCACGATATCCCTCTTATACAGCTCTCGCATGATCCAGAAGAAGAGGAGGACGTACGTGATGGCGAAGAGGAGGGAGGCGTTGCGGGGGGTGAGCCAGGAGGCGTAGGCGGTGCGGTAGATGGCCGATTGGGCGGAGACCGTGTCGCCGCCGTACGGCACCTTCACGAGCGTGTAGATCAGGCGCGAGAGGAAGCCCTCGCCGATGAAGGCGAAGAGGGGGTTCACGCCGAAGATCACGAATGGTTTGGTCCAGCCGCGCCAGCCCTGCACGTCTATGAGCCACATGCAGGTGGCGATCGTGACGCAGGCGAGTCCGGCGGTGAAGATCACGAAGGAGCTGGTCCAGAGGTTCTTGTTGATCGGGAAGACCCAGTTCCAGATGAGGCCCACCATCATCCCGATCGCGCCGAGGGCGAAGAGGCCCGCAACCCGATCGATGAGCGCGCGCTTCGAGCCGAGCCACCGACCGGCTATCACGCCGAGCATCGCTGTGCCAATGGCGGGCACGGTGGAGAGGATTCCCTCGGGGTCCCAGGTCTTCGAGCCGCGCCACATGTGGTTGGTGCCGATGATGGTGCGGTCGAGCCAGGCGCCGAGCGTGGCTTCGGGACGGTCGAGCGTGTACATCCCGAGTCCGTAGCCGGGTACCGGAATCAGCGTCATGGCGATCCAGTAGCCCACCAGGAGCACCGCGATTATCACGATCGTGCGCCGCGTGGAAGCATGCATGGTGAGGAGCGCCGCGCAGATGTACGCCACGCCGATCCGCTGCAGCACGCCGGTGATGCGCCAGGTGGAGATCCCTATCTGTGGCGTGGCCGAGTCGAAGACGACGCCGAAGGGGAGGTGCAGTACGAACTCGTGGTACGGGAAGCCGCCGAGAAGGAGGCCGGCCAGGATGATCAGGCCGCCCCGCTTGAGGATCTGCCGCACGATCTCGCCGTCGCTCGCGCCGCGCTTGCGGCGCGAGGAGAGCGAGAGGTGCGTGGTGATTCCGACGATGAAAAGGAAGAAGGGGAAGATCAGGTCGGTGGGCGTCCACCCATGCCACTCCGCGTGCTCCAGCGGGGGATAGATGGCGCTCCACGTTCCCGGATTGTTCACCAGCAGCATCCCCGCGATGGTCAGCCCGCGGAACACATCAAGGGAGAGGAGCCGCTCCTTGAGGTGCGGGTGCGGCGCGACCGTGGACTCGAGTGCCGGGGCGCCGATCGCGCCCTCGCGGGAAAGGGTGCTGCTCATGTGGTTTTCTGATCAGCGGAGCTGGCGAAGGTCCACTGCTTGTCCTTGCAGTCGAAGTAGAGCGCCTTCGTAGGCGCCGGCCCCAGGCTTTCTCCCGTGGTATAGCGGCCGCCGAAGCGCACCACCGCACGTCCCCCGTCCGCCGGATCCATGCCGCCGTACAGCACCAGGAGAGTCGGGAAGGGCCCCTTCTCCATCAGCATCGCGAGGACGGTCTGCTGTTTGGCTGTATCCGTGGGGAAGAGATAGGTGGGGCCGGTGTTCTGGAGCACTTCGCGGGCGGCATCCGGGAGAGCGGAGTCGCCGCTGGACTGGATGAGGAACCGTTGGGGCTTGGGTGTGAGGTCCTTCAGATACTGGGGGACCGCTTCGGCGGTCACGGCAACACCGGGCGCCGCGCAACTACTCGAGCCGAAGCTACGTCCGTTGTCGGACGCGCTCGCGCAGGCGGAGAGGAGCACGGCGAGGGCGGCGATGGCGGCCGGTAGGCACTTCGAGTGAGTGTTCATGCCAAGATAGTTGCACGCCGACGGCGATTTGTCGAGGCCGGCGGGCAACGACGGGAACCGGCGGGGTCAGGTCTTTAAATTCGAGCGGGCTCAGCAGTTA
>DASSOX010000081.1:0-3662 GCA_035700125.1 Gemmatimonadaceae bacterium | reverse complement strand
CGTGAGCGACATCTCACACTCATTTGCGGGGGGTGCCGATGCTGGGATACAGGTTTTTCGAGGAATACAACGACGGCAGGCTCGAGAGCAGCTCGGGCAACGTCATTGCCATAGATCTCACGGGAGACTCGTTCGTTCAGGAAGGCGGCGTGTGCTACGGCGCGGTCGTCGCCATCCCCGACAAGGCGAAGCCGAACAGCCCGGTCTTCAAGCGGCTCTTCAACGCGGAATATCTGGGAGCGCGCTGCAGGCGCATTTCGGAGGCGCGCGCGCGGCTCATCCATCCGCGTCTTTTCGAGTATCTCGACGCCATGGCATGATGTACGGAAGCCCGCCCCTGATTCGGGCGGGCTCCGAGGTGCCTGCTTGACCGTGACATTGAGGTTGGAGCGCCGGTTACGCCAGAGGCGGCCGGCTCGGCTTCTGCCCGGCTCAGCTCTTGTGCCGAAAAATGATCCGGCCGCGAGTGAGGTCGTACGGCGATACCTGGATGCGAACGCGGTCGCCGGCGAGTACGCGAATGCGGAAGCGCCGCATGTTGCCACCAAGCGTGGTCAGAACCGTGTGACTGTCGCTGACTGCCACGCGGAACGTTGCGTTGGGCAGCACCTCCGTGACAGTGCCTTCGAGCTCTATGGAGTCCTGTTTGGACACTTTCAGCTCTCGGGGTCTTGCGAGCGATGCACGCTCAATGGGCGCGACGCAATGCCCGGGCGCTCCGCTGACGCGCTGCACCCGCCTTGCGCTGCCGTGCTTCGCTGGGCTTCTCGTAGAAGCGCTTGCGGCGAAGGTCCTTCAGGACCCCGGCACGTATCACCTTGCGCTGGAACTGCTTCAGCGCGACGTCGAGCCGATCGTTCTCGCCAATTACGACTTCAACCACGACACATCCTGTGCTGAGGGAATGGGCCGAAACCACGACAAAAAAGAAGGACCTGGATCTGACCAAGTCCGCGTACGAACTCAGCACCGGCCGGCCGCACCCCCGTGGGTGGAACCTGTCCCGACGCTGCCCCACAACCTAGCTTCCAAGCGATCCGATGGCAATGGACCGGCGCACAAGTCGGCTCCCCTGCCAGCTCCGTGCCCCCTCCCGGGAGAGCTCGCGAATGAAATCCGGTAAGCTCATTGCCGCGCTCGTGGTAGCCGCGCTGGTAGCATTCCTCCTCTACTCCACTCTCGGAGCCCAGAGGGTTCAGTGCAGCACCTGCGCCCAGTTCAACGGCCAGCGCAACTGCGCCACCGCCACCGCCGCCACGCGCGAAGAAGCCACCCGCTCCGCCATGACCACCGCCTGCGGTACGATCGCCCAGGGAATGGCGGACGTCATAAACTGCCAGAACTCGACGCCCATGAGCTTGTCGTGTGAGACGAAGTAGGGGAGCCAGGAGAGTGAAAGCAGAGAGCAGAAAGCAGAGAACTACCTGGGCCCCGAGGGCCGGGCCCTACGAGCCGTTCCTGCTCTCTGCTTTCTGCTTTCTCCCACTACGCCCCCGGGTAATCCCTCTCCCCATACCCCGTATAAATCTGCCGCGGGCGGGCGATCTTCTGCTCCTTGTCGAGGAGCATCTCCTCCCACTGGGCGAGCCAGCCGGCGGTGCGGGCTATCGCGAAGAGGACCGTGAAGAAGTCGGTGGGGAACTTCATCGAGCGGTAGATCAGGCCCGTGTAGAAGTCCACGTTCGGGTAGAGCTTGCGCGAGACGAAGTAGTCGTCGGAGAGGGCGATCCGCTCGAGCTCGAGCGCGATCTCCAGGTCCTTGTCCATCCCCACTTCCTTGAACACATCGTCGGCGAGCTGCTTCACGATCCGCGCACGCGGATCGTAGCTCTTGTAAACGCGGTGTCCGAACCCCATCAAGCGCCCCTCGCCGCTCTTCACCTTCTCGATGAAGGCGGGGACGTTCTTCGCGCTCCCGATCTGCTGGATCATGCGCAGCACCGCCTCGTTCGCACCGCCGTGCAACGGTCCGTAGAGCGCGGCCACGCCAGCCGCCACCGCCGAGAAGGGATCAGCATGCGCGGAACCCACCGTGCGCACGGCGGTGGTGGAGCAGTTCTGCTCGTGATCGGCGTGCAGGATGAAGAGCACTTCCGTCGCCCTCGTGAACACGGGGCGCGACTCGTAGCGCGGCTCGCTCATCCGGGCCACCATCGAGAGGAAATTCTCCACGTACGACAGGTCGTTGTCCGGGTAGACGAACGGCAGCCCCTTGATGTGCCTGTAGATGAACGCGGCGAGCGTGGGCATCTTCGCGATCAGGCGGACGAACGACAGGTTGCGCTCTTCCGGATCGTGGATGTTCTTCGCGCTAGGATAGAACGAGGAGAGCGCCGCGACGATGCTGCACAGCATCGACATCGGATGCGCGTCGTAACGGAAGCCCTGCAGGAACGCCTTGATGTTCTCGTGGACGTAGGTGCGATAGGTGATGTCGTGCACCCAGTCGTCCAGCTCGCGCTTGTCGGGGAGCTCGCCGTGTCGGAGAAGCCACGCTACCTCGAGGAAGGTGGACTTCTCGGCGAGCTGCTCGATGGGGTAGCCGCGGTAGCGCAGGATCCCCTTGTCGCCATCGATGTAGGTGATGGCGCTGCGGCAGGCAGCGGTGTTGAGGAAGGCGGGGTCGTAGCTCAGAAGGCCGAAGTCTTCCGGGTCGGTCTTGACCGCCCGCAGATCCATCGCGCGAACGGAACCATCGGTGATCGGGAAGTCGTACTTCTTCCCCGTCCGGTCGTCCGTCGCCGCGAGTGTGCCGCCGGCACCATCGGCGCTCGCGCCGGCTCCGGTCTTCGCTCTATCCTCTGCTGTTACGTTTCCCTTGCTCATGCCTCACTCTCCACACTATGCCGTGACACCAGGCACGCGATGGTCGCGGCTGGCCCTCGAAGTTGTCTTCAGAAGCGCGACGGACGGCCGACGCCCCGCGTCAGCCAACGAAAACTACAGGGAATCCCGCGCGATGGTATGGGTGCGGGTCGCGCGAGCGCTGGAGCTTGTTACATTGATGGTACCTCCCTCCCCTCTCCGCTCCTCTCATTGCTGAACTGAGTCGTCATGCGCGGCATCCATGACCTTCTCGTAATTCCCCTCCTGACGGGCGCGCTCGTCGCAACATCCCTCCTCCCGCTTTCGCGTACGGCCGCGGCGCAGTCCAACGCCGAACGGATGGCTACCGACTGGTACACGCCTTCGCACGACTACGATCTCCTGCACCAGCGGATCGAGCTCGCGAACTTCGACTGGGACTCCACCAGCTTCGATGGCAGCGTCGCTACCACGCTCGTCGCGCTCCGCCCCGGGATGGACTCGGTGATCCTCGACGCCGGTCCCAAGCTCCGCCTCGACTCCGCGATCGGCTCGCGGGGCGACTCGCTGCGCACGGCGAGGCAGGGCGACACGCTCGTGGTCTTCCTCCCTTCGCCCGCCGCCTTCGGCGACACGGTGCGCTTCACGCTCGCCTACCACGCTCGCATCGAGAGCGGGAGAGGGCTCACCTTCATCCAGGCCGATGGGCGGGAGAAGCGACACGCCCAGATCTGGAGCCAGGGAGAGGCCGCGAACAATCACTACTGGTTCCCCACCTACGACCACCCCAACGACAAGATGACGTGGGAGCTCGTGGCCACGGTCCCACGCGGCTACACGGCGATCTCGAACGGTCG
>DASSOX010000080.1:0-7793 GCA_035700125.1 Gemmatimonadaceae bacterium | reverse complement strand
ACCCGCCGCGCGCTTCATAAATCGCATCCAGGAGGAAGCGATTCGCTGGGCGCAGCCGATCGCGGTGGCGGAGACGCGCTTCGTGGCGAGCAAGCTCGGTGGCGATGCGGGTCTCTACGGGGCTGCGCGGCTCGCACTCCTCGCTCGCGCCGAGATGCCGGCAGTGCGGAAGGAGGCGAAGCAGAACGACGCTCGCTCCGGGCCGCCGAGGCGATGATGGCCAGCAAGGAGACGCCCACCGGCGCGTCGAGAAGAGGAGTTCTCTTCACCGTGGCGTGCCTGGGGATGCTCGCCTTCGGGATCGTCCTCACCACGCTCGGCGCCGTGCTTCCATCGCTCGTAGAGCGCTTCGGAATAGACAAGAGCGCCGCTGGCGCGCTGTTCGTGCTCATGAGTTTCGGGATCCTCGTGGGTTCGGTGGTCTTCGGCCCGATCGTGGATCTCCGTGGCTACAAGCGCGTGCTCGTGGTCGCCGCGGCATTCATAGCGCTCGGGCTCGCGGGGATCGCCTTCGCGCCGACGCTCGCCTGGCTGCGCATCGCGATCGTCCTCGTTGGCCTCGGTGGTGGAGTGATCAATGGTGGCACCAATGCGCTGGTAGCCGACGTGAGCGCCGGCGAGCGCAGTGCCGGTCTCAGTCTGCTCGGCGTGTTCTTCGGCGTGGGCGCCGTAGGCGTTCCCTTCGTGCTCGCGCTGCTGCTGGGTCGCTTCTCCTACTCCACGCTCATTGCCGCAGTGGCGCTGCTCGTGCTCGTCCCGCTCGTGGTCACCGCCGCAACGCGCTTCCCCGCGCCCAAGCAGGCGCAGGGCTTTCCGCTCGCAGACGCGGGCCGGTTGATCCGCGACCCCGTGCTTCTGCTGATGGGGATGATGCTCTTCCTCGAGAGTGGGATGGAAATAACCGTGGGCGGCTGGACTGCGACCTACTTCCAGGAGGAGCTGGGGCTGGGAGGCCAGCGCGCGCTCGTCTTCCTCTCGCTCTACTGGCTGGGGATGATGCTCGTACGGCTCGCACTCGGCTGGTTGTTGCGGCGCACGTCGCCTGCGCGAGTTCTCATGGGTTGCCTGGGTGTCGCGCTGATGGGTGCGCTCCTCCTGATCGGTACGGAGAGCGTTACCGCGGCCGGTGTGGGCGTCTTTCTCATCGGCTGCGGCTTCGCTGCTACCTACCCGGTGGTGCTCGGCTTCGTGGGCGATCGCTACGAGCAGCTTTCGGGAACGGCGTTCAGCGTGGTAATCGTGATGGCGCTTGTTGGTGGTATGTTGCTTCCATACGCCACCGGCGCACTCGGCGCGGTGTACGGGCTCCGCGGCTCGTTTCTCATCATACCGTCCGCGCTCGTGCTCCTCGCGGCGCTTCTTCTGGTAGTCACCCGCCGACTTTCCACGAGGCCTGCCACCGCCTGACGTCAGCCGTCGGACAGGCTGGCGTTTCCGCATTCGGTTTCTCGCACGTCCGCGCGGCGAACGAGTTCGCCGGCTCACGTCTCTCACACCAAGACGAATTCATGCTTGCACAGCAGTGGCTCGCAAACACGCGGGCGGTGATGGATGACATAGAAGCGACCCAGCTTCCGCAGATCCGCGCCGCGGCGGAGCTCATGGCCAACTCGATCGAGGCCGAGCGCTGGGTGCACACCTTCGGCTGCGGCCACGCGACGATTCCCGTGGAGGAGATGTACCCGCGCATCGGTGGCTTCGTCGGATTCCATCCCATGGTGGAACTACCGCTCACCTTCTTCACGCGCATCACCGGCGAGATGGGGATCCACCAGTTCCTCTTCCTCGAGCGCGCCGAGGGTTACGGCGATGCGATCATGAAGTCATACGACTTCGATCCGCGCGACACGTTGTGGATCTTCTCGCACACGGGGATCAACAACGTGAACATCGACGTGGCGCTGCGGGCGAAGGAATTGGGGATGAAAGTCATCGCTACCGGCTCGGCGGAGCAGGCGAGGGAGAGCACGCCGCGGCATCCGTCGGGGAAGAAGCTCTTCGACATCGCGGACGTGGTGATAGATACACGAGTGCCGGCGGGGGATTCGTCGGTGGTGCTCGCCGGTCACCGGGACAAGGTGGGACCGGTGTCCACCATGGCGTTCGTTACGGTGGTGTGGATGACCATCACCACCGTGGCGGAGATCCTCGCCGGGCGCGGGGTGAAGCTGTACATCCACCCGTCGCACAACGTACCGGGCGATACCACGGCGCACGAGCGGCTGGACGCGGCGCTGGCGGAATACAAGAAGCGCGTGGCAGGGGTGTAGCGAGGTAGCAGCGCGCGACGATTGTCGCACGCTGCTCAATTAGCCGCGATGAGCTTCTCGAAGCGTGGGTTCCCGTGGAGCGGAGCCCACTCCGGATCGATGCGCAGCCAGCCGGCAGTGGTGTAGTTGGTTTTGTCGTAGATCTGCTCGAGGAGATCCAGCGCCTTGTCGTAGTTGCCAGCGAGAACGTGGCTCCTGGCGAGCAGGTTGATCACGTAGCCCAGGCTTCCATCTATCGGCGTGCCCTCGGACATGGCGACTGCTTTCTCACCTTCCCGTACCGCCTCCCGGTAGTGGCCAGCGTAGGCGAGGCCAATCCCGATCAGTCCCTGGTACTGGGCGTTGGATGGATTGGCGCGGCCGGCGACGCGGAAGTGTCGTTGCGCGGAATCCCCCCAACTGCGCGCGAGAGCGGTATCACCGCGAAGGTAGTAGGTCTCCGCGAACGCCAACGCGCGGGATCCCGGATCGTTGTCGAACGTCGCGACCGGAAGAGTGAACAGGGTGTCCTGCTGTTCCCTGGTGAGAACCCAGTAGCGATCCTGGTAGATCGCGGTCTGCGCGAGTAGCACTCGCCGGTCTACTGTACGCGCTGTCCCATCGAGTACCTGCCGGGTACCGGCCAGATCGCCGGCGGTCAGATAAGTGTAGGTCAGGGACTCGATGGAGCTGAGATCGCCGGGGCTGATATCGAGTGCGCGGCGGAACTGCTCACGTGCTTCCCCGAGCCGCTGCATTGCGGCCAACGCATTGCCGTACCCTCGCAGCGTTCGCACGGAGCGAGGGTCCAGCGCGAGCGCCCGCCGGTAGGTGGCGAGCCCCGAGTCCACGCGTGCCGAATCGGACAGGTCCGTCAGCTGCGTTACCGCGACTCCACGAAGGAGGTCGGGGTCGCTTGGGTAGCGCGCGACTCCCTCCTTCTGGATGGCCTTCAACCCCGTGGTGTCATTGCGCAGCGACGCTATCACTGTTCGGGCCCAATAAGTCGCGGCCGCGTACGGCGCGAGGGTCATGGCACGAGCGATCGCGCTGTCCATCGCGGCCACGCGCTGCGCCGTCGGCACCCGGGTGTTCGCCATGCCGAGACGGTAGGCCAATCGGGCCCACGCGACGCCGAAGTCGGGATCGAGCTTCACCGCTTGCTCGTAGAATGCGATCGCGCGTTGCAGGCTGGGGAAGTCGGTTCCGGTCAGTGCTTCACCCTTCAGGTACGCGTCGTACGCTGCGAGGTTCTGAGTTGGGCGCTCGGCGAGCTTCTGCCGCTCGCCGGAGGCCAACGCAACATCGAGCGCGCTGGCCACCTGTCCGGCGATGTCGCCCTGCACCTCGAACACGTCGGTGAGCGGGGCGTCGAACGGCTGCTGCCACCTGTTGCGCGCCGTACCGTCGCCCATGTCGACGAGCTCCGGGCTCACCTGCACGCGGCTGGTGCCGTCAGGCGCCCTGGCCCAGCGCACCGTGCCGGTGAGCAGATAGCGCACGCCCAGCTCCTCGGCGATCTGCTGTGGCGACTTCTTGCGATCGCGATACTGCTCGGAGCTCGCGCGCGCTATCACCTCGAGGCCGGGTAGCGCTGTCAGCTTGCCTCGCACGGCGTCGGTGACGCCATCGGCGAAGTAGGCATCGGCGGAGTCGCCGAGATTCTCGAAAGGGAGCACGGCGAGGCGGGGAACGCCGGCGTTCGCCTGAGCGACGGCCGGCTCGTGCCGCCGCCAGGCGAAGAGTACACCGAGTCCGATCAGAACTCCGATACCCAGCATGGCGAGCGAAGATGAGAATCGCCGCTGCTTCGACGTCGAAGCAACCGCCGATCTGTACGTGGTGCCGGACGTGGGAGCCAGTGCATCGGCGAACTGGCGCGCCGTGGCGAAGCGGTCTGCCGTGGTGCGCGAGAGTGCGCGCTGCACGGCCAGCTCCACCGGCTCGGGTACCGAATCGCGAATTCTGCGCAGCGGCGTCGCCGTCTCGGTGAAACGGCGTGCTATCGTGGCCTGCGGTGTGGCGGCGGCGAAGGGAGTCTCACCAGCGAGCATCTCGTAGAGCACGATCGCCAGCGAATAGACATCGCTCCGGCCATCCACGTCGCGCTCCCCCGCGGCCTGCTCGGGACTCATGTACGCGGCGGTGCCCACACTAGTGCCGGTCTGAGTGAGCTGTGCGTCACCGTCCGCGGGCGAGCGCGCGATGCCGAAGTCGGCAACCAGGGCGTGCCCTTCGCTGAGAAGGATGTTCTCCGGCTTGATGTCGCGGTGTATCACGCCATGGCGATGCGCGTAGTCGAGCGCGTCGGCTGCCTCGCGTGCGATCCGCACGGCATCATCGATCGAGAGCTGCTTCTCTCTGGTCAGCCGCTCGCGGAGGGTCTCGCCATCCACGAAGGGCATGGTGAACCAGAGCTGGCCGGCGTCCTCGCCGGAGTCGTACACGGTGAGGATGTGCGGATGCTGCAGACGCGCGGCGAGCTTGATCTCGCGCTGAAAGCGCTCGGGGCCGAGCGCGTTGGCGAGGTCGGGGTGCAGAACCTTGAGCGCCACGGAGCGGTCGTGCCGCACGTCGTGCGCGAGGAAAACGGTGGCCATGCCGCCGCGACCGAGCTCGCGCTGGAGCGTGTATCGACCCGCCAGCGATGTTGCCAGCTCGTCCAGCGCTCTGGTCATTGGAGGTTTCTCGCGGGGATGGATGCTGCGAAGCGAGGGAGAGCATGGCTGGAGCCGCGCTCCCAGTCGCTATGTTAGCACGCGGTCGTCGGTGGCGCTACGTTCGCTTCATTCCTCTTCACTCGCCCTGGAGCACTCTCCGCGGATCCAGACTGGTGGCGTGGCGCGCGGGGAGATACGCCGCGAGTACCGCCACGGTCGCCATGAGCAGCGCCACCGCTCCGAGCACTCGTGGATCGAGCGCGCTCACATGGAAGACGAGTGATGTCAGGAGTCTGGACGACAGCATCGCACCGAGTGCTCCCACGGCGATTCCGATCGCGGTGAGCGTCAGCCCCTCGCGGATGACCAGCCCTCGAATCGAGCCCGCCTCCGCGCCGAGCGCCATGCGAATCCCCAGCTCGCGACTGCGCAGTCTAACAGCGTAGGCTGGCATCGAGCACCCAGTTGACGGCGTTGGAGGCGCGTGCCCAGCTCTCGCGCTCTATCTCGAGCTGGCGCCTCCCGGCGGCGGTGAGCTCGTAGTAGCGCGCTCGCCTGCTGTTCTCGGTTACGCGCCACTCGGAGCGGATCCAGCCGCGTCGCTTCATACGTACGAGGGCGGGGTAGAGCGAGCCCTGGGTTACGAGGAAGACATCTCTGGAGAACTGCTGGATGCGTTGCGATATCCCCCAGCCATGCATCGGCTCGAGGGCGAGCGTCTTGAGGACGAGCAGCTCCAGCGTCCCCTGGAGAAGGTCGGAACGATTGGTACCGGGCATGCTGTCTCCTGAAGTGCGTCTGAAGGAAGGGCATTTTGCCATCTTCAGAGCGTCTGAAGGAAGGGTGGTCTGTCTCCTTCAGAGCGTCAACAGGAGGGGCGCGGAGGCTGGCATACGGGGGTAGCCGGCGGCTATCTCACTCACATGGCACTACTGGGGATGATCGATGTCAGCGTGGCCTTCGGCGGACCACCGGTCCTCGACCACGCCGACCTGCAGATAGAGCGCGGCGAGCGCGTCGCGCTCCTGGGGCGCAACGGGGCGGGGAAGAGCACGCTCATGAAGCTCCTCGACGGCACCATCGCGCCGGATTCGGGTGAGATCGTGCGCCAGTCGGGCGTGAGCGTGGCACGGCTGGAGCAGGAGATCCCTGTCGACGTCGAGGGGAGTACTTTCGACGTCGTGGCGGCGGGACTCGGCGAAACGGGGCGGCTGCTTGCGCGCTACCACAAGGCGAGCCACCGCGTGGCCACCGAGCCGAGCGACGGGGCGCTGCGTGAGCTGGATCGCCTGCATCAGAAGCTCGAGGCGGCCGGCGCCTGGCAGTCGCACACGCGCGTCGAAACCGTGATAGATCGACTCGGCCTCGACCCCGACCTCCCCTTCGCCAGCGCGTCGGGCGGACGCAAGCGCCAGACGCTCCTCGCGCGGGCGATCGTGCGCGAGCCGGATGTGCTCCTCCTCGATGAGCCCACGAACCACCTCGATGTGAGTGCGATCGAGTGGCTGGAGAGCTTCCTCATCGAGCGCGGCATCACCCTCCTCTTCGTCACGCACGACCGGGCTTTTCTGAGGCACGTCGCCACCCGGATAGTGGAGCTCGATCGCGGCCGCATCGCGAGCTGGGGGAGCGACTACGACACGTACCTCGAGCGCAAGGACGCCGCGCTCGCGGCCGAGGAGCGGGAGCGGGAGGAGTTCGACAAGCGCCTCGCGAAGGAGGAGGTCTGGATCCGTACGGGAATCCAGGCGCGACGGACTCGCAACGAGGGGCGCGTGCGCGCGCTCGAGGCCATGCGCCGGGAGCGCGCCGACCGCCGCGAGCGCGCGGGCGCGGTGAAGCTCCGCGCGCAGGAGGCGGAGCGGTCGGGACGATTGGTGATCGAGGCGAAGGACGTGAGCTTCGCGCGCGGTGGAGGGGCCGGTGCGAGTGCGGCTGCGAGTTCCGCTGCAAGTCCCGGTGCGCGGGCAATCGTGCGCGACTTCGGCACCACGATCATGCGCGGCGACCGAGTCGGGATCATCGGGCCGAACGGCTCGGGAAAGACCACGCTCATCCGACTTCTCCTCGGCGAGCTCGCTCCCGACTCGGGCAGTGTCCGACTCGGTACTGGAATCGAGCTCGCATACTTCGACCAGCTCCGCGAGCAGCTCGATCCGGAGCGCACGGTGTTCGACAGCATCGCCGATGGGGCGGAGTTCATCGCGATCGGCGGAGAGCGGAAGCACGTGCTCGGCTACCTGCAGGATTTTCTTTTCACTCCAGATCGCGCGCGCACTCCGGTTCGCGCGCTCTCCGGTGGGGAGCGTAACCGGCTCCTTCTGGCGCGGCTCTTCACGCGACGCTTCAACTTCCTGGTGCTCGACGAGCCGACCAACGATCTCGACATCGAGACGCTGGAGCTCCTGGAGAATCTGCTTGGCGAGTTCTCGGGGACGTTGATGCTCGTCAGCCACGACCGCGCTTTCCTCGACAATGTGGTAACGAGCACGCTCGTGCTGGAGGGCGGCGGTCGCGTGGGCGAGTACGTGGGCGGCTACAGCGACTGGCTGCGTCAGCGGCCGGAGCCCGCGGTCGCGAGCGCGCCCGCCGCCGCGCCGAAGCGCTCGGCGCCGGCCGCGCGCGAATCGCGCGACAGGAAGGAGCGCCGGCTCAGCTACAGGGAGTCGAAGGAGCTCGAGGCGCTGCCGGATCGCATCGACGAGCTGGAGCGCGAACGGGCGAGCCTGTACGAATCGCTCGCCGATCCCGAGCTCCTGCGCGATGGCGCGGCGGTGGTGGAGGCCAGGGCGCGGCTGGCGTCGCTCGATGCGGAGATCGCCACATCGATGGAGCGCTGGGAGGAGCTGGCGACTGTCGAGGCGGGGTCAGGTCTGGAACCGTG
>DASSOX010000079.1:0-19883 GCA_035700125.1 Gemmatimonadaceae bacterium | reverse complement strand
CGCGTCGGATAACCGGTCGTGCGATACGGATGCGAGCCGCGCCTCGATGTCGGTGCAGAGCGCATCCATCGCTCCCCCACCCTGGATCGCGCGCAGCACGTCGAGACTGAGAACGTTGGTGGTGCCCTCCCAGATCGAGAGTACTTGCGCGTCGCGCAGGAGCCGCGGCAAGCCGGTGTCCTCGATGTAGCCCGCGCCACCGAACGCTTCGAGCGCTTCGCTGGCTACGGCTATCGCCTGCTTCGCCGTGTAGAGTTTCACGACCGGCGTGAGCACTCTGAGAAGCGCTTCGTCCCGTTCGCTCGCGTCGCCGCATTCGGCGCGCCCCATCAGCTCCACCGAACGGAAGACGATATGTAAGGCGGCCTCCGTCTCGACCTGCATCTCCGCCAGCGTTTCCAGATGAAGGGGGTGCTCGGAGAGCGGCCTGCCGAACGCCACGCGTCGCTGAGCGTAGTCACGCGCAAGCGCCACCGCCCGTCGCATCCCCGCTACCGATGCACACGCGTTGTAGATGCGGGTGACGTTGAAGAGCGTCGCTATGGTGCGCACACCGCGTCCTTCCTCGCCCACCAGCCATGCGGGCGTTCCCTCGAGTGACAATTCGGCCGTGGGGAGTGCGCGCGTTCCGAGCTTGTCCTTCAACCGATTCACGCGGATGCCGCGCAGCGAGCCGTCGTCGTCGCGCAGCTCGAGGTAGAAGAGACTCAGTCCCTTGCTCCCTGCCGGTGCTCCTTCGATGCGCGCGAGCGTCATCGCCATCTGCGAGGTGGTTGCGGATGTGAACCACTTGGTGCCGTGGAGGCGAAAGGCGTCGTCCTCACGGCGGGCCATCGTGGAGGTACCCGAAACGTCGGAGCCGCCGGTGCGCTCGGTCATCCACTGTCCCGATGTCCAGAAGCGCGACGGGTCGCGAGTGGTGAGGTGCTCGTACGCGGCGCGAAGTCGCTCGCTGCTGCCGTACACGTCGATGCAGCGCGCGGCACCGTCGGACATCGCGAGCGGGCAGCTGTAGGTCGCCGACGAGGGTGAGAAGAGGTAGATCCGCGCGAATTGATCCACCCGGGAAAGCGCACCGTGGGCGCGTTCGTAGCCGATCGCGACGAGCCCTTCCTCGGCGGAGATGCGGTCGAGCTCGCGCCATGCGCTGCTGGTTTCTATCCGATCGACGCGCCGGCCCCACGGGTCGTACGCGACGTGGCGCGGTGGCTCGGCTTCGGCCGCCTCGCCGAGCGCGAGGATGTCGCCGGCGGCCCGCTCGCCGAGGCGGCGAAGGCCTGGTTCCACTTCAGCGAGCATTTCGCGCGGCAGCACGCGGCGCAGCCAGGAGCGGAGGACGCGGTCGTCGTCGTATTGGTTGCCGAGTGTCGGAGGGGGCTGGAAGAAATCGGACATTGCGCTTGGTCCTTCGGTCGTCGGGCGGCGTTGGGCTGACGGGCCCTGGCTCGCGGTGCCCTTCGTTAGGCTGACCGGCCGCGTTAGACTGACCGGCCGCGTTAGACTGGTCAGCCTAACGCCACCGGTCAGTCTATCGGCTCCAGGTTCGACACGATCTCAGCGCGACGCGGCTCCAGAAAGGGCGGTAGGGCGACCTTCTCTCCCAGCGTCGCCTCGTCCTCGTCCACCGCGAAGCCGGGACCGTCGGATGCGATCTCGAAGAGAATCCCGTTGGGCTCGCGAAAGTAGAGACTCCGAAAGTAGAAGCGATCTACCAATCCGCTGTTCCTGATCCCCAGCTTGGAAATCCGATCGATCCACTCGGCGTGCTCTTCGTAAGTGGGCGTGCGGAAGGCAACGTGGTGGACGCCGCCGGCGCCCTGACGAGCGGGCGGGAGATCGGGCTGCACGGCCACATGCAGCTCGGCGCCTGCCCCGCCCGGTCCCATCTCGTACACGTGCACCGTGTGCCGCGGATTCTCCGCGTGCGCATACTCGCGCACCGGCCTCATCCCCAGCGCTCGCTGTAGGATCAGATCGGTAGGACGCAGGTCGGGCACGCTCAGCTCGATCGGCCCGAGACCGCGCACCTGGTGCTCCATCGGAATCGGGCTCCGCTTCCACGGGAACGCCTCGCCCGCGCCGGCGTCGTCCACGAGCGACAGCCGCTGCCCCTCCGGGTCCTCGAAGTCGAGCGTGAGACGGCCATCGCGCTCGGCCACTTCGCCGACCGCCACACCCCGATCGCGGAGCTGCGCGGCCCAGAAGTCGAGCGTCTCCGCGCCGGCGACGCGAAGCTGGGTCCGCGTTATGGAATGTGTTCCTCGCGACTCGCGAGGCATCGGCCAGTCGAAGAAGGTGACGTCGGTTCCCGGGCTCCCCTTCGCATCCGAGTAGAAGAGGTGGTACGCTGACACGTCGTCCTGGTTCACCGAGCGCTTCACCAGCCGCATCCCGAGCGTCTGCGTGTAGAATCGATGGTTGTCGCCTATCGCCGCCGAGATCGCTGTGAGGTGATGGATTCCGGTGAGCTCCATGGCGTCCTCCTCTGGTCCGGCGGGCGTGGCCCGAATGGTTGGATGCGCGCGGTGAATCGCGCGGGATCGGCAGCCGCGACCCGCGAACGCGTGATCGTGAAGATACTCGATGCGGCGCTCCGCACGCGCAACCCCGGGCCGCTCCTCTTGCGTTCCGACAGGAGCGATCGTATCATCTGTCGGAATTCGACAGGAATCGGGTCCGCCACCAACTCCCAGCCGCGAGCCGCCATGTCCGCCGCACCATCCGATGTACTTCGCGGGACGCTCGATCTTCTCGTCCTGAAGACGCTCACTCTCGAGCCGATGCACGGCTGGGGGATCAGCCAGCGGATCCAGCAATTCTCCAACGGTGCGCTCGACGTGAACCAGGGCTCGCTCTATCCCGCGCTCCAGCGCCTGGAGCAGAAGGGGTGGATCGAGAGTGCCTGGCGCACGACGGAGAACAACCGGCGCGCCAAGTACTACTCGCTGACCGGCGCCGGGAAGCGCGCGCTCGGGCAGGAGACTGCGAGCTGGCGTCGCTACGTGAGCTCGGTGGAGCTCATTCTCGGGGTGAAGTGAATGGGAGCGATCAAGGGAACGATGGTGCGGGTCCGCGCTCTACTTCATCGGCGCGCCACCGACCACGACCTGGATGAGGAGATCCGCTTCCACATCGACCTGGAGACGGAGAAGAACGTTCGCCTGGGTTTCGCGCCGGAGGAGGCGCGCCGTCGCGCTCTCGTATCCTTCGGCGGAGTGCAGCGCACCAGGGAGGCTCACCGCGACGCGCGTGGGGCGCGCTGGGTTGGCGAAGCGTTCAGCGACGCGCGTTACGCGCTGCGCATCCTCGGGAAATCTCCCGTGCTCGCCGTAACCGCGATCCTCACGCTCGCGCTCGGAATCGGTGCGAACACCGCCATCTTCTCCGCGGTGAACGCCGTCATCCTGCGACCGCTCCCGTTCACCGATCCCGGCCGGCTGGTCATGCTGTGGGAAGAGAACCCCGATAAGGGATGGCACCAGAGCACCGTCGCACCGGCCAACGCGCTCGACTGGCGCGATCAGGTGGCTGCCTTCGCCGACGTGGCGATGTACAACGGCTCGAACGGCCGCGTCACGCTCGCTGGCAGCAAGTCGGAAGAGGCGATCGTGGCTGTCTCCACGCGTGTGAACGGCAACTTCTTCTCGGTGCTCGGCGTTCGCGCGCAGCTCGGCCGCATGCTGCGCGACGAGGAGACGTGGGGCGGTGATCAGCGCGTAGTGGTCATCAGCGACCATCTCTGGCGCGAGCGCTTCGGAGCCGACTCGGGGATCGTCGGTCGGACCGTCCAACTCGAAGGGGCGGCTTTCCAGGTGGTGGGTGTGGCGCCGCCGAATTTTGCCTTCCCCGATGAGAGCGTGGACCTCTGGCTTCCCTCGCGCTGGAACATGGCGGATCGCGAGCAGGTGTGGTTCCGCCGCGCACATTGGCCGCGCGCTGTAGCACGGCTGCGTCCCGGCGTTTCGTTGGCTAGTGCCAACGCGGAGCTGCAGACCGTCGTCCGACGACTCCAGCGACAATATCCGGAGACCAACACGCGAATGGGCGCGGGGATGACGCCGCTGCACGAATTCCTCGTCGGCGACACGCGGCTCCCGCTCCTCGTGCTTCTCTCGGCGGTTTCGCTCCTCCTGCTCATCGCCTGCGCGAACGTCGGCAACCTCCTGCTCGTGCAGGCAGCGGGCCGCGAGCGCGAGGCGGCACTGCGGCTGGCGCTCGGAGCGGGTCGCGGGCGGCTGGTGCGACAGGCGCTCGCCGAGAGCCTGGTGCTCTCCGCGCTCGGTGGAGCGGCCGGGCTCGCGCTCGGCTGGTGGGGAACGCGGATCCTCGTTGCGATGCAGCCGGCAGGGATGCTACCCGTACGCGACGTGGGCGTGAGCTGGAGCGTGCTTGGCTACGTACTCCTGATCACGACGGCGAGCGGACTCCTCTTCGGTATCGCTCCCGCGCTCTGGAGCGGGAGGCGCGCACCGGTAGATGTGCTGAACGATGGTGGGCGGAGCGGAAGCGAGGGACGCAGAATGCGCCGCTGGGGCGACACGCTGGTCGTAGTCGAGGTAGCGCTCGCACTTCTTCTCACGCTCGGCGCGGGGCTACTGGTCCGCTCCTTCGCCGAACTTCGCAACGTCGACCCTGGCTTCGATACGAGTGGCACCCTGACCGCATCCATCTCCCTGCCGGGAGTACGGTACGACACGGACGACAAGATGACGTCGTTCTTCGCGCATCTGGTCGAGCGCGCGCGCGCCCTCCCCGGCGTACGCGATGCAGCAGCGGTATCGCAGCTGCCGCTCACCGGCACGGAGTGGACGAGCGACTTCTCGATAGCCGGACGAGGCACCGATGGTTCCGGGACGGAGGTGCTGCACCGTGAGACCACGCCCGGATACTTCCAGACGATGCGTGTGCCGCTCCTCGCTGGCCGCGATTTCACCGCGGATGATCGTGGGGACACGCCGCGCGTGGTGATGATCAACGAGGCGCTCGCGCAGAGGTTCTTCGCTGGCCAGGATCCCATTGGACAGAAATTGACCTTCGACAAGGTTCCCGACTCCGCATCCGTATGGAGAACCATCGTCGGCGTTGTCGGGAGTGTGCATCAGGTCGAGATGGCTGCCGAGCCGCGGATCGAGATCTTTGCGCCCGTCACGCAGGACGCGAGGAGCGCAATGACCGTGGTGTTACGTACCGACTCCGATCCGGCCTCGCTAGGTCCGTCTTTGCGGCGTCTGGTGAAGGAGTTGGACCCGGCGCTCGCCATCGGCTCCATGAAGACCATGGCAGCGGTACGCGCGGAATCGCTCGCGCGGCAGCGCTTCCTCACCACGCTGCTCACGGTATTCGCCGTGATCGGAGTGCTCCTTGCGCTCATCGGTGTCTACGGTGTGATGGCGCAGCTCGCGCGGCGACGATCGCGGGAGATGGGGATCCGTATCGCGCTTGGTGCGAGTGCGCCGCGCATCGAGCGGATGGTGGTGGGCCACGCACTACGGCTCGTGGCGGTCGCGGTGCTGGTGGGGACGGGAGTCGCTCTCGTGACGACGCGAGCGCTGGGTGCGTTGCTCTACCACGTGGCGCCGGCCGATCCGATCACCTTCGTAGTGGTGACGCTGCTGCTCGGCCTCACCGCCGCCCTGGCGACGTGGCTGCCCGCGAGGCAGGCAAGTCGCGCCGATCCAGCCAGCGTATTGCGGGGAGAGTGACGCACGCGGGCCGCGCCTCACCCGGCAGGAAGCACTCCATACCGAGTGATGGCGGGAGAGGTAGGCCCGCGCTCTTGTGCGAATCGATCCAAGGCGCAATCATGGAGCGAACTCAACCCGCAAGGCACCCAACGATGACTACAGCTGCCGTATCAAAGACTTCGTCCATCTTCGAGGACATCGTCGAGATTTTCGTCTCGCCTTCCCGGGTCTTCGCGCGGCGCAAGGGGCGCGGGTTCTGGCTGGCGCTGCTCATCTACACCGTGATCGTCGCAGCGCTCGCGATTGGAACGAGGCCGCTCATGCAGCCGGTGTACGACGCCGTCTGGCAGCAGTCCTCGGCGCAGATCGCGAAGCAGAATCCGCAGATCACTCCCGAGCAGCTCGACAAGGCGCGCTCCATGCAGGACAAATTCGCCGTGGCGGGCGCGATAATCTTCACGCCGATCATGGTGCTGCTCACGGGCTTCGTGCTCTGGATCGTGGGGAAGCTGTTCGATGCCGAGGAACCGCTGGGCGACGCTACGATGGTCGCCACCTTCTCGTTCTTCCCCAAGATCCTGGCCGTTGTCGTGGGCGCGCTCATCGCGATGTTCACCGACCCGTCGAGAATCACCTCGCCGTTCAGCGTGACGGTGGGACCGGGCTACTTAATAGACGCGATGCAGCACCCGATTCTGAGCGCTCTTGTGGGAAGGCTCGACCTTTTCACGATCTGGGTCACCGTACTGCTCGCGATCGGCCTGCACGTGGTCGGCAAGATCCCCATCGGCAAGGCCGCGATCGCGGCCGCGATTGTCTGGGTCCTCGGTGCGCTGCCGGGGCTCTACGGTGCAATGAAGATGGCGGGGTGAGCGAGGCGGCGGGTCGCTCCCACACGAGCGAGCAACTTTCGTCGCACGCTCGTGTGGGAGTCCCGGAGCACTGCGTACGCGGGACTCCGCGCCCGATGATCAGAACTGGTAGTAGATGAACGGGCTGTAGCCGCCCAGCATCATGATGCAGAGCACGAGCACCGCGGCTGCCCCCAGTGCGACGCGGCGTCGGGGAACGAGCTGCCAGTCCCACACCTCGGGCACGAACGCGAGCCAAGCGAACGCCACGATCGCGATCGGGTGAAGGAGCACGCGCAGCGTACTCGCATCGCCCACACCGCGCGCACCGACCATCCCGCTCACCAGCCCCCACGCGGTGGTGAAGTCGGGGCTCAGGAAGAGCGCCCAGCCAAACACCACCGCCAGGAGCGTCAAGATCAGTGCGGCGCGCCCCGGCAGCTCTGGCGCGCGCAGCACGCCGCGCTTCCGGAGCATGCGCGAGGAGTGGTAAACGCCAAGCAGCGTCCCGTGGTACACGCCCCACGCCACGAACGTCCAGTTCGCACCGTGCCAGAGCCCACCGAGAAACATCACCAGGAAGAGGTTGCGCAGCGTGCGCAATGCACCGGCGCGTGAGCCGCCGAGCGGGATGAACAGATAGTCGCGCAGCCAGCGCGAGAAGGTGATGTGCCAGCGGTCCCAGAACTCGCTGATGTTCCGGGCGATGTACGGGCGGTTGAAGTTCTGCGGGAAGCGGAATCCGAGCATGTAGCCGAGCCCCACCGCCATGTCGCTGTAGCCCGAGAAGTCGAAGTAGATCTGCAGCGTGTACGAGCCGACAATCGCCCAGCTCTCGGCGAGCCCCGGGTGCGCGACGCCCATGAGCGGTGCCGCGTGCGCCGCGATCTGGTCGGCTACAAGCACCTTCTTCACCATCCCGACCACGAAGAAGACCACGCCGCGCCACATGAGCTCTACGTCCACGCGCTCGCGCAGTTCGGCATACTGGTCTTCCACGTCGGTGTAGCGGATGATCGGACCGGCGATGAGCTTCGGGAAAATCGAAATGAAGAGCATGTAATGCAGGAAGCTCTTCGCCGGTTTGGCGATCCCGCGATACACATCGATGGTGTAGCTCAGCGACTCGAAGGTGTAGAACGAGATCCCCAGCGGCAGGATTATCGAAAGAGTCGGGGCGATGCTGCCCAGTCCCATCGCATCGGCTACGTCGTTCACCGACCGAGCGAAGAATCCGGCATACTTGAAGTACGCGAGGAGACCGAGGTTGAAAACGAGCGCCGCGACCAGCCACCCCTTCCGCTCTCGTGGAGTGCTGCCGCGCGCGATGCGCCCGGCCGCGATGTAGTCCATCACGGTGGTGAGGAGCATCAACGCGCAGAAGCGATAATCCCACCCCGCGTAGAACACGTAGCTCGCCAGCACCAGCAAGGCGAGCCGCAGTTGGATGTTGCGCGGAACCCACCATGCCAGCAGCACGATGGGGAGAAAGAGAAAGAGGAAGACGTAGCTGTTGAAGAGCACTATCGGGCCTCCCTCAGCGCATGGATCACGCGTACGGAAGCGGCCGATGTGTAGTGGTAGCCGTCCCAGAAGTCGCCGGGCGTGAGCCCGGTGGCGGCGGGGTCGGTGAGATCCACGAAGATCGCTCCGGTGCGGCCGGCCAGCTCCTGCAGCGTCCGGCGATCGTGATCTATCTGGGCGCGGAAGATGGTGTCGCCACGCAGCGCCGCGAGGAGACTTGGATGCGTGGGCGGAAGGAAGATCGTGACCCGCGTGCCGTGCTCACGGAGAAGCTGCACCGTCTCCGAGATGTCTTCCACGCGACGCGGATCGGACTCGGGGGAGGGCGGCAGGTGCGTGGTCACCATCTCGATGTGGTTGGCGAGGTAGCGCGCGCGCGAGCTGTCGGAGGTCCCCACTCGCCTCACGTAATTTGCCTCCGGATAGATGCCGGAGCTGTCGAACCACTGCTTCACGGGCGGGTCGCCGATCTCCCGGAGCGCCGTGGTCCAGTCGCGACCGAACAGCGCCGCCGCACGCCAGTGCCATCGCTGGGCGAGGCCGATTCGATCGCCCATGACGCGTTCCAGCGGATGCACGCCGCGGAGCCGTGCACCATATTCCACGCTGTCGTCCGGAACGGCGAGTGCGAAGGGGTCTACGCCTATCACCGCCTCGGCCAGGTGAACGCCGGGTTGGGCGAAGATGAAGCGAGTGAAGGCCAGGATGTCTTCCGCCCTCGCGCCGGATATGCCGCAGTTGTAATAGGCGACCCCCGCCGAGTCGCCGAAGGAGAGCTCCATCACGCGCGACGAGCCGAGCACCACGCCCACGGGCGCGCCTGCTCGGGCGGAGATGAAATCGCGGAGATCCGCGACTTTCTGGTGGCTCTCGCTGGACAGTACCGACTCGATCAGCAGTCCGCCGTCGCGCAGCTCACCGCTCGGGTTGAGTACGGCATTCACCGCGGCGTTGGCCGCGAGGAGACCGACGAACGCGATGAGAAACGTTCGGAGCGCGCTGGCGGCGCTATCGGGCGGGGAAGAGGGAGGGGGAGCGTGTACGCGCGGAGAGTATTCCCCGCGCGTGCCCGGGGCGCCGGGAGGCTGGCTGCTGGTCCATCGGTTGTTATCACCACGATGCATCAGCTGCCTCCGCGTCACGGGGTGCTTACTACGGACGACTCAGCATGCTCTTCGCAATGGTCTGGAGCTGCATGTTGGACGTCCCCTCGTAGATCGCGCCGATCTTCGCGTCGCGATAATACTTCTCCACGGGGTAGTCTTCGGTGTAGCCGTAGCCGCCGTGTAGCTCCACGCAGAGCGAAGTCACTCGCTCGCATACCTGCGAGGAGAAGAGCTTCGCCATTGCCGCTTCTTCCGTAAAGGGCTGGCCGGCGTCCTTGAGGCGTGCTGCGTTGTAAACCATGAGGCGCGCCGCCTCGAGCTCGGTGGCCGCTTGCGCGAGCTGGAACTGCACGCCCTGGAAGTCGGAGATCGGCTTTCCGAACTGGTGCCGCTCCTTCACGTAGGTGAGCGTGGTATCGAGCGCGCCCCTCGCCACGCCGATCATCTGCGCGCCGATTCCGATACGACCCTCGTTGAGCGTCTCGATGGCGATCTTGTATCCCTTGCCGACGGGGCCGAGCACGTTCTCCGCTGGCACCTTGCACTGGTCGAGAATCAGCTCGGTGGTGCTCGATGCGCGGATGCCGAGCTTGTGCTCCTTCTTCCCCACGGAGAAACCGGGGAATTCGCGCTCCACTATGAACGCCGTGATTCCCTTGTAGCCGGCCGATGGATCGACGTTGGCGAAGATCACGTAGATACCGGCTTCCGCGCCGTTGGTGATCCAGAGTTTGCGGCCGTCGAGCACCCAGCCGTCGCCGCTCTTCTCCGCGCGCGTGGCGAGGCCGAATGCGTCGGAGCCCGAGCCGGCCTCGGACAGAGCGTATGCACCGACCGTGTCGCCGGTGAGCTTCGGCAGGTACTTCTGCTTCTGCGCGTCGCTACCATAGCGCGTGATGGGGTAGTTGACGAGCGTGTTCTGCACGTCCATGAGGATGGCCGCCGAGGCATCCACGCGGCTCATCGCTTCCACCGCGAGTGTCACCATCATGAGCGTTCCGCCCGCGCCTCCGTAACGCTCGGGGACCTCGATCCCCATGAGCCCCAACTCGAAGAACTTCGGGATGATCTCCGGGTCGAGGCGTCCGGCCCGTTCCATCGCCTGCACTCGCGGGCGGACTTCCTCTTCGGCGAATTCCGCGACGGCGTCGCGGAACATGGTCTCCTCGTCGGAGAGCGTCGTGAGCGCCTGATGCGACGCGGTGAGGTCGGTGGTCATGGCTACAAGCTAATGTTGGAGGCCGCGCGGCGCAGCGCTCCCCTCCCTGCGAAGCTGCCCGTGCTCAGCCGGGGATGGCCGGAGCCGGCTCACCGATGAGCGCGCGGCATCCATCCCCGCAGTAGCGCTCGGGCGTACCGGCAGGGCGCATGCACATGGCCGAGCAGCCAACGCTCGAATCGGCCTGCTCCGACACCGGCACGCCGACTCGCTCGAGCACCGCTTCCGCCAGTCGCTCGTTGACGCCGAAGGCGGGCGTGACGGAGTAGCGAACATCGGGGAAGCGAGCCGCGACGCTTGCCACCATGCGTGGGATGTCACGCGTGGAGTGCTTCCCCGGTGAGAGCATGTAAGGGAAGGCGACCACTTCGGTGGCGCCCGCCTCCACGCATGCTGCGAAGCCCTCGTCCACGCCGGGTGCCGCTAGCTCCATGTGGGCAATGCGCACGATCACGTCGGCGCCCGCAAGCTGCTGCACGAGCGCGCCCATGCACTCGAGCATGTGGTTCGCCTCCGCTTTCACGGAGCCATGGTCTATGAGCAGGATCGCTTTCATCGTCTCCCTCGACTGTCGCCAACTCCGGCGCGTCGCGCCGGCCGCGCGTCTGCAGCGCTTCGGAGAGAAGCTAACATCGCGCAAGCCGCCGCATCAGGGAAGCGGCGGCCTCGGCAGGTCCGCGCGGCGTACTCAGCTCCCGAGCACGTCCAGCGCGAGCTCCACCTTGCCGAAGGGAGCCGATACCTGAACGCCGCGAACCGCTCCCTGTACGCGCTCGAGCATCTCTCGCGCGATCGCCATACCCTCGGCGACCGCGTGGTCCTTGGACCGCTCGCTCGCACGCCGCATCCGCGACAGCACTCCCTCGGGTACTATCACGCCGGGTACCTCGTTGGCGAGGAACTCCGCATTGCGCGCGGAAACGAGCGGCCAGATCCCGGCCACCACGGGGATGCGTACGTGCTCGATGGACGCTATGAAGCGCTCGAGCTGCGCCGCGTCGAACACCGGCTGGGTGATTGCGAACTCCGCACCGGCGTCCACCTTCCACTCGAAGCGCCGCAGCTCGTGCACCGGATCTATCGCCGCCGGGTTCACGCCCACTCCGATCGCGAACGAGGTGGGCTTGCCGATCGCGTGTCCACCGGGGTCCACGCCGTGGTTCAGCCGGTTCACGAGATTGGTGAGCCCGATCGAATCGATGTCGAATACCGCGGTCGCGTCGGGGTAGGGACCCATCTTCGGCGGGTCGCCGGTGATGATGAGCAGGTTCCTGATCCCCATGGCTGAAGCGCCGAGCAGATCGCTGAGCATCCCGAGAAGGTTGCGGTCGCGGCAGCAGTAGTGCGTGACGGTCTCGATTCCCACCCGCTGCTCGATGAGGAGGCTGGTCATGAGCGCGCCCATGCGACTCTGCGCGCGTGGACCATCGGGAACGTTCACCGCATCCACGCCAGCGCGCGCGAGCGCGGCCACGCCCTCGAGCATCGCGCTCGCATCAACGCCGCGCGGGGGCACTATCTCCACCGACTTCACGAATTCGCCGCAGGCGATCTTCGCCGCCCAGCGCGAGCGCTCGGCGAATGGGGTCGGTGCGACCCCCTCCGACTGGGGAGGCGCGTCCCGCACGATCGTGGCGCCGGTCGCGCCATTGGCAGCGTGTTCGGCGCGGCTCCGTGCCGCGCTGCCATCCACGTGATGCAGGTCGTCGCGGTGCCGCGGCACCAGCGGCCGCACCCCCTCCACGAGCGAGCGGATGTGCTCCGGCGTCGTACCGCAGCAGCCGCCCACCACCTTGGCGCCAGCCTGGATGAGATGCCGGCCGTAGCTGGCCACGTACTCCGGGCTGGCCATGTACATCGTGCGTCCGCCCACGTCGCGCGGCATCCCAGCGTTGGGCTGCGCGCTCAGCTTCCGGCTGGTGACCGCGGCCATCTTCTCGATCGCCTCGAGAATGGTCTGCGGCCCTACCGAGCAGTTGAGCCCCACGATGTCAGCGCCGTACGAGTCGAGCGCGCGGGCCACATCCTGTGCGGAGGCGCCGAAAGGCGTGAGGCCGTCCGTTCCGATGGTCATCTGGGCGATCACCACCATGCTCGGGTCCACGTCGCGCGCAGCGAGGATGGCCTGCTCCATCTCGCCCAGATCGGCGAAGGTCTCGAGGATGAAAAGATCGGCGCCACCAGCTCGCAGCGCCGCCAGCTGCTCGCGGAAGAGCGCGCGCGCCTCATCGAGCGCGGTGGGTCCGAACGGCTCCAGGCGAACGCCGAGCGGCCCCACCGCGCCCGCCACCAGCACCGCGTCGCCCGCCGCGGCCCGCGCCAGCTCCGCTGCACGCTGGTTGATCGCCTCCACCTGCGACTCCAGCCCGTACTGGGCCAGCTTGAGCCGGTTCGCGCCGAAGCTGTTCGTCTCGAGCACTTCGGCGCCGGCGCTCACGTACGCGTCGTGTACCTCGCGAACCAGCTCCGGGACACGGAGGTTCAGCTCATCGTAGCACTGGTTGATGAACACGCCGCGCGAGTAGAGCATGGTGCCCATCGCGCCGTCGAAGATGACGACGCGCTCCGGATCGAGCAGCTCGCGCGCATCGCGCGGCGCGGCCACTTCAGGGCGCCCCCACCGCGGCGGTCGGACCCATGTCGCGCTCGCCACCGGAGCGCACCGCGTAGTACTTCGCTTCGGGATGGTGCGCCACTATCGCGGCCGTGGACTGCTCGGGCATGAGCTGAAAGGCCTCGGTCAGATCCATCCCCAGTGCTTCCCTCGCGGGAAGAAGCTCGAAGATCTGCTCGTGCTGCTCGATATCGGGACACGCCGGGTACCCCCACGAGTAGCGCTTGCCAGTCTGCTCGCCGATGCCGAGCTCGCGGCGCACGAGCCGGTGCGTCCACTCCGCCAGCGCCTCGGCCGTCTCCACCGAGAGGCCGTGCGTGTAGAACGCTTCGGTGTAGTCGCCAGCACCCTGCAGCCGCTCGAAGAGCCTGGTCGCGGCGTCGCCGACGGTGACAACCTGGAATGCGGCCACATCCACGTCGCCGGAATCCACCGAGCGGAAGTAGTCGGCCAGGCAGAGGCGATCGCGTGCGGCCTGGCGCGGAAAGTCGAAGCGCGCCAGCTCGCGGAGCGAGCCGCCGTCGCTCTCGTAGGCCGCGGGGTCGTACACGATGAGCGAATTGCCATCGGCCTGCACGGGGAAGTAGCCGTACACCACGCGCGGCGCGAGCCATCCTTCGCGCTTCGCTGCTTCACTCAACCGCGCGAGCGTGGGCTCGAACTCCTCGCGCACCGCCTTGCGGAAGGCCTCGCCCGATCCGCGCCCGCCCCACTGGAGGCGGTAGAGCTCATCGAGATCGAGCAACGCGAGAACCTCGTCCAGCGGGATGTCACGGATGATGCGCGTCCCGTAGAAGGGCGGCTTCGGAATCGGGTTGTCGGCCGCCACGTCGCTGCGCTCACCGCCGTCGCTCCCCGCGGCGATGTCCTTGCCCACCTCGGTACGCAGAAACACGTCCTCGCGCGCCGCCTCGAGATTGGTCGATACCAGCTCCGCGCGGCGCGCGTCATCGACCAGCGCCTCCACGGTATCCAGCCCCTCGAAGGCGTCCTTGCAGTAGAAGACGCCAGGCGCGTATGCCCGCTCGCCATCTACGAAGAGCGCGCGACGACCGAAGCGGCGGTTGATCGCCGCGCCGCCGATCATCACGGGGATGTCGAGCCCGCGCTTGTCCAGCTCCTGCACGCAGATGGGCATCTGCTTCGATGTCGAAACGAGGAGCGCCGAGAGCCCTATCGCATCGGCGCCGATCTCCACGGCCTTGTCTATGATGGTGTTCACCGGTACCTGCTTCCCCAGGTCCACCACCGTGTAGCCGTTGTTGGAGAGGATGGTGTTGACGAGCGACTTCCCGATGTCGTGCACGTCGCCGTACACCGTCGCGAGCACCACCTTCCCCTTGGTGTAGCCCTCGGCGCGCTCGAGGAACTGCTCGAGGTGGCGCACCGAGCGCTTCATCACCTCGGCGCTCTGCAAGACGAATGGAAGGATCAGCTCTCCGGCACCGAACTTGTCGCCGACGTCCTTCATGGCGGGGAGGAGCACGTCGTTAAGCACGCGCACCGGCTCCTCCCGAACGCCGGCTGCATCGAGCAACTCCTCGATGCCATCCTTCTTTCTGTGCACGATCTGCCAGTGGATCTGCTCGTCGGGCGACATCCCGGCGGTGGGATCCTCCACCGCCTTCGCGCCGGCCGCCGGCTGATCGCTCGTCGCGCGGTCGAAGTGTTCGATGAAGTGCTGCAGTGCGTCCGGACGCCGATTGAATACGAGATCGTCGGCGAGCTCGCGCTCCTCCGGCGAGATCTCCGCGTACGGCCGCACGTGCGCCGGGTTCACGATCGCCATGTCGAGGCCGGCGCGCACGCAGTGGTGCAGGAACACCGAGTTCAGAACCGCGCGCGCTTCGGTCCCGAGACCGAAGCTCACGTTGCTCACGCCGAGCGAGGTGAAGACGCCAGGGAGCTCGCGCTTGATGAGCCGAATCCCCTCGATGGTCTCCTCCGCGCTGTCGAGCCACTCCGCCTCGCCCGTGGCGAGCGTGAAGGTGAGGTCGTCGAAGATGAGATCCTCGGGGCGGAGTCCGTACTCGTTCACCGCGATGTCGTGGATGCGGCGTGCAACCTCGAGCTTCCGCTCGCGCGTCTTCGCCATCCCCACCTCATCGATGGTCAGCGCCACCACGGCAGCGCCGTGCTTCTTCACTATCGGGAGCACCGCCTCGATGCGCGCGCGGCCGTTCTCCATGTTGATGGAATTCACTATGGCGCGACCGGGGATGTGCTCGAGCGCGCGCTCCACCACCTCGGGCTCGGTGGAGTCCACCATGATCGGCGTTTCCACGCTCATGGACAGAAGCTTGACCGTGCGCGACATCTGCTCGGCTTCGTCGGCACGCTCGGTGAGCGCAACGCACACGTCGAGTACGTGTGCGCCGGAGTCCACCTGCTGCCGCGCCACGCCCACGAGCCCCTCGTAGTCGTCGGCGAGGAGGAACTGCTTGACCTTGCGCGAGCCCTGTGCGTTCACGCGCTCGCCTATGAGAAGCGGCGGCGGATCCTGGTGCAGCGTGATGGCGCGCATCGCGGAGCTGACGCGCGGTACCACCGGCGCCCGCTCGCGGAACTTCGGTGTGGTCGCGACCTCGTTCACCGCGCGGACCACCGCTTCCAGGTGCGCCGGCGTCGTACCGCAGCAGCCGCCCACCACGCGCACGCCGAAGTCGCGCACGAACTCCGAAAGAGCCCGCGCCATCGGCTCCGGCTCCAGCGGGTAGACGGCGTCGCCCACGCCGGTGTTGATCGGCAGGCCGGCGTTCGGGATGCACGACACCGGTAGCGATGCGTGCTCTGCGAGGTAGCGGATCGGCTCGCGCATGTGCTCCGGCCCGGTGGAGCAGTTGAGGCCGATCACATCCACGCCGAGCGCCTCGAGCGTCGTCATCGCGCTCGCGATGTCGGTGCCGAGAAGCATCCGGCCGCTCGTGTCGAGTGTCACCTGTACCTGCAGCGGAACCCTGCGGCCGATCTGCGCGAAGAGACGCTCGATACCCGCTATTGCCGCCTTCACCTCGAGGATGTCCTGGGCGGTCTCGATGAGGAGCACATCCACCCCCCCCTCCACCAGCCCCTCGGCCTGCGCGCGATAGTTCTCCGCCAGTTCCTCCCAGGTGATGGCGGAGAGAAGCGGGTCATCGCTCGCGGGGAGCATCCCCGTGGGTCCCATCGACCCCGCCACGAAGCGCGGCTTGCCGGCGGTGGCAAAGCTGTCGCACGCCGCTCGCGCGATCCGCGCGGCCTGAACGTTCACTTCGCGTACACGCTCACCCAGCCCCCACTCGTGGAGACGTCGCGGCGTGCTCTGGAAAGTGCACGTCTCCACCACGTCGCAGCCCACGGCGAGGAAGGATTCGTGGATTTCCTGGATGACGTCGGGGCGCGTGATGACGAGGTAGTCGTTGCACCCCTCGTAGCGCGCGCCGCCGAAGTCTTCCGGACCCAGCTTGTAGCGCTGGATGTTCGTGCCCATCGCGCCGTCGTAGACGAGGACCCCTCGCTCGAGGGCGCGGAGGTATGGAGAGCTACCGCTGAATTCTGCCATTTCGAGATTACCGATACGAAAAAAAGCCCGGCGCGCACAGGCACCAGGCCGGCGCTTTAGCGGAATGTTTTACGTGGCCGCAATTTGCCGTAAATCGCCACGGGTCACTTGAATGTTATGGATGCAGTGTACGCTCCGAGGGGCAGCCGAGCAAGGGGTGAGGGTCAGTGTGTGCGGCGCTCCTCGGGCAGCTCGCGGCGTCCGGTGACGAATGCCCTGTCTGCCATGCAGCGCACCAGAGTGAGCAGGCGATGCCGCTCGAGGGGGAGCGCGAGATCCGCGAGAACGAGGCGCTGCAGCGAGGGCGGGATGACGGTGGAGGGTCGCTCATCCGTGCGGTAGAGGAGCACCGCACCGCCGCGCGGCATCGGGGTCGGGATCCCGTGCGGATCCTCGAGCGCCATCCCGGTTTCCACGAGCACAGCCAGCGGCTGCTGTACGGCCGCAAGCGCCTTTCCCTCGGAGAGCGTGTGAGCCATGGAGGTCGCGTGACCGGATCCGGCCAGGAGCTGAGCGACTCCCTCGAGGAGCGCTTCGTCGGTGCCAATCAGTAGAATCGTCGCCATTCTCACCCTCGAGACTCGACTTCGGTGACCAGGGAACGAACCACCTCCACGCCCACGCCGCGCACGTCCACCAATTTGGATCGTGATGCGGCACCTCCCGCTATGCTCACATCTTTCCGCGCGACCCCCAACCACCGGGCAAGGACGCGCACCAGCTCCTCGTTCGCGGCACCATCCACCGGCGGCGCCGCGAGCCGCACGCGCAACGCACCGTCCTGCACTCCAGCGATCGCGCTGCGTGAGGCGCGCGGCTGGACGCGCACCGCGAAGCGCACGCCGCCGCTGCGCTCGCGTACATCCAGCTCCATCAACCGCCGAGCGAACGCATGACCGACTCGAGAAGCACGAGAATGAAGTACGCTACTATCGGTGTCACGTCAATCATCCCGAAGGGCGGGATCACCGAACGCAACGGACGCAGCAGCCACTCGGTGAGCGTGTACGACCAGCGAACCCACCGCCCGTAAGGATTGAGTCGTATCCACGAGGCGATGATGCGTACGATGAGAGCTATCTGGAGGATGCCGAACGTCCAGCTCACCAGCAGCACGTAGAGCCCGCGCGGGCCTGCGCTGGCCGAGGCGATCGTGGAGAGGAGCAGATCGCGCACGAACTGTAGAGCCAGGATCAGGACGATGCCGCCCACCACGACCGCCACCAGCGTCCACCATGGCGCGCTGGCGGGCGTGCCTCCGGCGCGCACTATCCGCCTTTCCACCGGCATGATCAGCGGGTCAACCGCCTTTCGAAAGAATCGCGCGACGGGTCCGAAGGGATTGATGCGTCGCGTACGTACGAGCCAGTCCACCGCGAAGAGGACGAACAGCACGCACGCGAGCGAGAAGAGCAGGAGTCGGAGCCCGCTGAGAACTATGTCGAATGCAATGATGAATCCCGTCACGGCTCCAAAGGTGGCGACAGGGCTTCAACCGTTCAAGCGGTAGCATGAGGCAAAGTGGCCGACCTGGGTGTCACGTTTTGTTGCGCCAGCTCCGAATCGCCCGCTGCTTCGCGTGAATGAGTATCTTGGTCAGGCGTCAGCCGCCTGCGGTCCCGCTACAACAGGTTGCACCGACCGCGGGTGAGGTGTGTCACCGCAGTCGCTGGCGGCTCGTCTGTACGATGGGTCCCGGCCGCCAAGTCGCTGGCTACCGCGCACTTTTGCGCCCGGCGATTGGCATCATAACTGCAGAACCGCATGCTCGACCATGGACATAGATTTCCGACTGGGACCAGCGTGACGAAGGTCACGATGACGTCCGCGCGAACTCCGGTGGAGCACATCTTTACAGTCGACGTGGAGGAGTACTTCCAGGTCGGAGCCTTCGAAGGTGTGGTGTCGCGCGAAGATTGGGCCGGCTATCCCAGCCGGATAGAACCGTCAATGGATGCCGTGCTCTCGCTCCTCGACAAGCACGGCGCCAAGGGCACGTTCTTCACGTTGGGATGGGTCGCCGAGCGCTACCCGGCGCTCGTACGTCGCATTCACGACCTGGGGCACGAGGTGGCCTCGCACGGCTTCTGGCACAGGCGCGTGGACACGCTATCGCCCGCGGAGTTCCGAGAGGACGTTCGCACCTCCAAGTCCGCGCTGGAGAGCGCGTGCGGAGCTCCGGTCGTGGGATTCCGCGCACCGAACTTTTCCATCAAGCCGGGCGGCGAGTGGGCCTTCGACATCCTCGTCGAAGAGGGCTACCAGTACGACTCGAGTCTCTTCCCGATCCGTCGCCCTGGCTACGGCTACCCAGCGGCGCCCACCGTCCCGCATCTGATCCACAGGAAAGCCGGCTCGCTCTGTGAGCTTCCGCTGGCTACCACGCGGTGGCGGGGGATGCGCGTGCCCGCCGCGGGCGGCGCCTACCTGCGCCACTTTCCCTACGCCGTGACGCGTCGCGCCTTCCGCGAGTACGACGAGAGCGGGATCCCCGCCACTTTCTACATTCACCCGTGGGAGCTCGATCCGGCGCAGCCGCGGATCCCCGTGCCGTTTCACACGCGGCTTCGGCACTACGGCGGACTCTCGCGCACCGCGCCGCGCATCGACCGGCTCCTTGGAGAGTTCCGATTCACGTCGGCCATGCGATGCCTCCAGCTGCACCCCCCGGCGCCACCTCTCGCCGCCAAGGTATCGAGCGCAGCGGACTGACATGCGCGTGAGCCACTTCACCGGCGCCGAGGCCACATGGGACGCATTCGTGCGATCGGCGCCGGGCTGGACACATTTCCATCTCATCGGCTGGAAGAACGTCATCGAGCGCGTCTTCGGCCACGAGTGCCTCTACCTCGCCGCCCACAGCGATGCGGGCGCGCTCGCGGGCGTCCTCCCGCTGGTGCGCGTGAAGAGCATGATGTTCGGGCACTTCCTCGTCTCCATGCCCTTCCTCAACTACGGGGGACCGCTCGGAAGCGACGAAGCCGTGCGCGCCCTCGCCGCATACGCGGGCGAGATAGCGAAGCGCGACGGTGCGCGACTTCTCGAGCTGCGCAGCCGCGTGCCGCTCCCGATCGACCTCCCCGTTTCGCACCGGAAGGTCACCGTCGTTCTCGATCTTCCCTCCGATCCCGAGCTGCTCTGGAAGGCGCTCGATGCGAAGGTGCGAAGCCAGGTACGCCGGCCCCGGAAGGAGGGCGTGACCGTGCGTTTCGGCCCCGATCAGGTGGCGCCATTCTTCGAGGTCTTCGCGCGGCACATGCGCGACCTGGGCACGCCCACCCAGCCGCGGCGCCTGTTCGAGGCGATCTCGGATACCTTCGGCGACGAAGTATGGTTCGGCTGCG
>DASSOX010000078.1:0-2646 GCA_035700125.1 Gemmatimonadaceae bacterium | reverse complement strand
GGCCACGGCCGTTCAAACACTTGCGGCACGGGACAAAATTATCGAACGTCCCAGCTATGCGAGGTGGTGCAGCCCGCCATCCTCACCCATACACGCCATGATGAACCCCGCCACTCACCTGAGGGCAGGTTACCGCGATCTGGTAACCGCTCCACGCAGCCAGTTGCCGTCACTGGACGTGCTGCGAACACTCGCCGTCCTTCTCGTCGTCACGCAACACTTCGCGGACTTCGGCAAGACCGAGTTCCCCGCACTGAGCGGCGCTTTCGACTCGCCCGCATTTCGCTTTGGCTGGACGGGGGTGGATCTCTTCTTCGTCCTGAGCGGGTTCCTGATCGGCCGGCAGCTCTGGCGCGAGTTCGCCGGCTCGGGAACGATAGACGTGAAGCGCTTCGTGCTGCGGCGCGGCTTCAGAATCTGGCCGCTCTACCTGGCCTTCATTATCATCTCGCCCGCACTCACGAACACCTGGCACTACCGGTGGGGCGACTGGGTCTTCCTCAGCAACTACGTGGGCGGCAGGGTGGAAGGCGGATGGTCGCTCTCCACCGAAGAGCAGTTCTACATCATCGCTCCGCTGGCGATCGTTCTTCTCGCTCGGTGGGTGGGGCTGCGTGGCTGGCTGCGCCTGATCCCCATCGCGATCGTGGGGACGATCGTCGCTCGCATCGTCACCGCGCACGCACTTCTGGCGAAGGGACTCGACCCACTGGCGGTGAAGGACGCGATGTACACTCCGTTCCATCTCCACAGCGCGGGGCTCCTGGTCGGGCTCTTCGCGGCGCTGGTGTCGGTACTCCGGCCCGAGTGGTTCTTCGGCAAGCGCACAATCTTCCGATCGCCGCTCCCCTACCTGGGATTCGCCGCGATCCTGCTCGGTATCGCGCTTCGCGAGTACGACAACGTCGTGTTTCCCTTCCTCGCACTGGGATTGATCTTCGGCGGCCTGATGGTGGTGCTCATCCCCTGGCAAGCCGGCCCGCTCGGCGTCTTCGCCGCGACGCCCTTCTACACGCTGTCGCGGCTCTCCTACGGGATGTATCTGAACCATCTCGCGATCCTGCGCTGGATCACGCCGGCGGTATCACGCACCGCGGAGCGCGTGACGGGTACCACCGCCGCGGGTGCAGCCGTGGCGTTGATCGCCACCGTTGTCATCTCCGTGTTGTTCTCCGCCATACTGTTCATCGCGATCGAGCATCCCTTCCTCGACCTGAGAGAGCACTTCATCGGCCGCCGGTCGCTCGCGGGAGCCCCCGCCGCGGTAGCGCCCGAGCCTGCACTTGTCGCTCTCGCCGCGGGTGGTGTCGTGAGCGCGGTCGCCGCGGAGCCGGCCCCGGTGGTCGAGCCGCCTCGGATCACGTCGGAGACGTACGGGGCGGAGGATCGCGCGAAGAGCGACAAGGGATGAGGCGAGATGCGGGCTGACGACATCGAAGAACTCATCCAGAACGCCGACCGCGGCGGCAGCGCCGCGACCGACGAGCTCTTCTCGGTGCTCTACCAGGAGTTGCATCGACTCGCCGAGCACCACGTTCGGCGTGGAGGATCGGCGCTCACGCTGGGAGCCACCACGCTCCTGCACGAGGCCTATCTGGGCATCGCCGGCCGGGAGACGGTTTCATTCGAGGACCAGCCGCGCTTCCTGGCGTACGCGTCGCGCGCGATGCGTGGTCTGGTGATAGACTACGCGCGCCGCCGCCGGGCCAGAAAGCGCGGCAGGCAGCTCGAGATAACGCTCGACGGCGACGAGCTCCCCGCCGAGGATGCCCTGCGTACCGCGCGCGAGCTCGAGGAGCTGGGCGACGCGCTCGACGAACTGGCCGGGGTGAATCCAGCACTCGCCGAGCTGGTGGACCTGCACTTCTTCTGCGGCTTCCCCTTCACCGAGATCGCCGCCGTGCGCGGCGTCTCGGAGCGAACCGTCCAGCGCGACTGGCGCAAGGCGCGCCTCCTCCTTCACCGCACACTGACGACGGGGTCATGAACCGGTGGGGGTTGAACTCCCTTTATCGCGAAAGCGGGGATCCATACCAAAGTCATCCCCGCGAAAGCGGGGACCCATGTTCGGTTGAGCAACATGGGTCCCCGCCTTCGCGGGGATGAAGTTGCCTTTCACGGGGGCGACACGGCCTACGGTTTCAGATCCGACTCCACCAGGGCGAAGAGCCTCTCGGCTTCGATCGTAAGAGGGTGGTCCGCGCCCGCGCCATAGCGCAATGCTCCCAGGGCATGCTGGAAGTCGGCGCGTGCCGCGGATGAATCGCCCAACGCCAGCCGTGCGCGGCCCTCCACCAGTCGCGCTTCGCCCACGAACGCGCTTCGAGTCGCGCAGAGCGAATCGCTGGTCGCTATCTCACCCGCCGACTGCGCATACTGCAGCGCCCCTCTCACATCTCCCAACGCGAGCGCGCTTTCCGCCGCGAGAATCAACGCGGAGTGAAAGATCTTTCGTCGCTTTCCATCGAAGTATCCGTTCTCCTTCAGCACTTCCGTCGCGAGTTTGTTCGCCGTGGCCGTATCGGACCGGGCGAGGGCGAGCCAGGCATCGAGGATCCGTCCGTCGGTGATCTCATCGTCCACGCTGCCAATGCGCCCCTGGCGCTCGATCTGTTCGAACCTCGCTATGCTGCGCCGCGCGTCGAC
>DASSOX010000077.1:0-10105 GCA_035700125.1 Gemmatimonadaceae bacterium | reverse complement strand
CCGTGATCGCTCTACCTGAGTAGTTACGATTCCAGACCTGACCCCGCCGTTTGCTCAGTCGCCCGTCGGCACTATTATCTCGCCGCGCTCGGGGTTCAGAGTCCACTCGCGATGCCGGAGAACCTGCTGGATGTCGGGATGCCCCACGGGGAAGATGGTCTGCGTCTTCACCACAAAAACACCCGCCTCGGTGGCGAGGGTGGGGATCCGGAAGCCGGGCATATCCTCGGCCACCTGCCCTTCACGACGGAGCAGCATCTGTCCCGCCACAGGGTGAAAGGTAGGGGCGAGAGCGCCGAGCACGTCGAGACCGAGAAGCGCGCTCCCGCCCGAACGCAGCGGCTCGAAGCGAACAGGGACATTGGTGAGCGTGATCTCTCCCAGACGTACCTCGCGCGCCACCGCGGCCACCTTGCCGGGGTCGCGCTCACCGCGCGACGCGAAGCGCACGAAGCCGTCGCGCCGGATCCACGATGTGTCGAGTACCAGTCCGTTCACTCGCCCCTCGATCACCGCGCGTACGCTGTCGGCGCCGATCCCGAGCGTCAACTCTCCCAGGAGATGCGTGTCGTTCACCTGATACTGCGCGACCGCCGAATCCGGACCAGTGACCCCGCGCGGATGATCGCGCAGCCACTCCGCGCGGCGGCGTTCCGCATAATCCAGTGGCGAAGCTGGTAGCGCGGCTAGCGACGCGTAGTCGCCGAGCTGCTCGTACACCGGCACGAGCGCACTCGCTACCGTGGCCGGGTCGCCGCCGAAGTAGCGCGCCTCCTCCATGAGTACCGCGCCCACCTTGAGCGCGCCGCGCGCGGCGAGATAGCGCCCCAGCGCGAGGCGCGCCGCCGGATTCCTCGGGTCGCGCCTGACCATGTAGTAGAAAATCGACTCGGCCGCGAACACGCGGCCGGCGTTCATGAGCGAGTCGGCGCGTGCCAGCAGCTCCTGCGCCTGCCCCGCGCGCGGAAGCAGTATAGAGAGCGAGGCGGCCAGGGCGAGGGCCGATACCCGGGGAGCGGTGCGAAGTCTCATCCTGAGTAGACGCCCGTGACCGCACTCTCGCCACGCGGCATCCGCTCCGCCCGGCTCTCGAGCGCCTCGGCCTCGGCGCGCTCCACCTCCCCGGTAACCTCGGCCTCGGCCGCCGCCAGCGCTTCGCGAGTGATGTTCCGATCTGCCAGGTACTCCTCGAAGAGCGCGATCGGGTCACGCTTGCCCCACTCGCTGAAGAGCTCCGTCGGGAAGGTTCGCCTCGCCTCGGCTTCATCGTGAGTGGCGTGCCCGCCCATTCGGAAGGTTTCGGCGATTAGCAGAGCTGGCCCCTCGCCCGCGCGGCAGCGCTCCACCGCGAGCGCGGCGAGCGCATAGGCGTCGAGCACGTTGTTTCCATCGAACACGCCGCCCCACATCCCGTACGCGCGCGGCCAGTCGGCAAAGTTGCCGCGTCCCGCGGCCAGATGGTGCTGCTCCAGCTTGGTGCCGAGCGCCACCTGGTTGTTCTGGATTATGAAGATGGCCGGCACATGGCGCACCGCGGCGAAGTTGAACCCCTCGTGCGTCACGCCCGCCTTGGTGCTCCCATCGCCGATCCACGTCATGGCCACCGAGTCGGCCCCGCGCGCGCGCAGCGACAGCGCGATCCCTGTGGCCACCGGAACCACGTCGCCCACGTGGCTGATGGGCGGGAGGATTCCTCTCGACATGTCGCCGTAGTGCCCATCGCGTCCACGCGATGGGCCGTCGAAGGTTCCCATGTAGGCGCGGATGATGTCCGCCACCGGCATCCCGAACTCGTGGCACGCGCCACCATTGCGGATCATCGGCGCTATGAAGTCGTGGTCGCCGCCGCTCCGGCGCAGGGCGTGCACGGGGCCGATGGTGACGGCTTCCTCGCCTGTGCCGAGCCACGCTTTGGAGATCACGCCCTGGCGAACCATTCGCTTGAGCGTGATGTCGGTGAGCCGGTTGCGCACGAGGCCGCGATAGATGTCGAGCAGCTCCGCCTCGCCGAGCCGCGCGATCATGCGCTTGCGCTCGGCGTCGCGCTCGAGCGTCGCCGCATAGTCGCGCATCACCGCCTCGTCGCGCTCCCACGCCAGGTATTCCGGCGGCTCGAAGGCGGCGAAGCGCTTCATATCAGGCGATGCAGACCCGGTTGCGGCCCTCGGCCTTGGCGCGGTAGAGCGCCTCGTCGGCCAAGGCGATCAACTCCTCGGGAGAATTGGCATGCGATGTGGGAACCGTCGCGACACCGATGCTCACCGTGACTCGCAGCCAGCCGTACTCGCCGCCCGGTATCGGAGGCGAGTTGCAGACGCGCTCGCGGATACGCTCGGCCAGTGCGATGGCACCCTCGGCCGCGGTCTCGGGGAGGATGACGATGAACTCTTCGCCGCCGTAGCGTGCCACCACGTCTACGGCGCGCGCTTCGCGCTGCAGCATGGCCGAGACGCCGCGCAACACTTCATCGCCCACGAGGTGGCCGTACGAATCGTTCACCGCCTTGAAGTGATCGAGATCCACGATGAGAAGCGCCAGATCGAGCGAGTAGCGGCGCGCGCGCTCGAGCTCCTCGGTGAGCCGCTCCACGAGCGCGCGCCGATTGTGAGTGTGCGTGAGCGGATCGGTGAGCGCAAGCACCTCGAGTCGCGCCCGGTCGGCGCGCGTCGTCTCGATGAGCTGCGCACGGCGGATCGCCGCCACGGCGGCGCGGATCACCATCTCGGCGAACTCCACGTCGCTCCGCCTGAGCGGCGGTTCGTCGAGGAGGGTGCGGAGGAAGATGGCGCCGGACTGTTCGCCGTCGAGACGGAAGGGGAGCGCCGCAACCGATCGGTACGGGATGAGCGTTCCCTGAGCTGCCCAGTCGAGCCGCACGTCGTTGTAGAGCGGGCTCTGATCCACGTCCTCGATCAGAACCGGCTTCCCGGTAGCGAGCGCCGTCCTGATCTCGGGATAGCGCTCGAGGTGGATCTCCACCTGAGCGAGTCCCTGTGCCTCGTATGCGGCGGCCACGAGTCCGACTTCGTCGTCGGAACGCGCGAGGATGAGCGAGCAGTGCGACACGTCGAGCGCGCGCGCCACGCGGCGAACGAGGACGTTGTACAGCTCGTCGGACGAGAAGTCGCCGGTCACTTCGTGCAGGATGTCCACGATCTTCTGGCCGCTCTCTACCTGAGCGCGCGCATTGGCCAGCTCGGCGCGCGTGCTGTGCAGATCGGAGCGGGCGCTCAACAACTGCTGACGAGAGCGGAGCTGGGCGCTGATGCGCGCCACGAGCTCGCGCACGTTGAAGGGCTTGCCGATGAAGTCCGATGCGCCACTCTCGAGCAGGCGCGAGATGGCCTGATCGCTGGAGAGAGTGGAAGTCACGAGCACCGGCATGTCGTGCCACCGCTTGTCGGCGCAGATGTCGCGGAGGAGCTGGTAGACGCCCGTGCCAGCGCCGTTGCCGTTGCCGTTGCCATCACCGCCATGCTCCTCGGCGATGACCTCGAGCATGAGGAGGTCGGGATCGTACGCGTCGAGCTGCTCGAGGAGGCGACTTCCTCGAGGCGCCAGCGCCACGTCGTATCCCTGCTCCTTGAGAAGCCAGGAGAGTGAACGCGCGAGGAGCTCGTCCTCGTCCGCGATCAGGATCCTGGCTCTATCCATCGGCGAGGAGCTTCTCGAGGTCACCGAACTCGATGTTGCCGCCGCTGAGCACCGCCACCGTCTTCCCGTTGGGCGCGGGGCGCACGATCCCCTCGCGCAGCGCCGCGACGGTGATGGCGCCGCTCGGCTCGGCCACGATCTTCATCCGGTCGAGGAGGTAGCGCACCGCATCGCGCAGCGCGCCATCCTCCACGGTTACCACGTCATCCATGTACGCCTGGTGGTGGGCGAACGGGAGTGCCCCGATTTCCACGGCCATGAGGCCATCGGCGAGACTCTTCGTTCGCTCCAGACGTACCGGAGCACCCTCCTCTCGAGCACGCGTGAGCTTGGGCGCGCCAGCGGGCTCCACGCCCACCACGCGCGCCCTGGGCGCGAGGAGCTTCACCGCCGTGGCAACGCCCGCGCTCAGCCCTCCGCCGCCCACGGGAACGAGCACGAGGCCTACATCGGGCGCGTCGGCCACTATCTCGAGACCCGCGGTTCCCTGGCCGGCGATGATGGTGGGATCGTCGTACGGCGGGATGAGAGTGAGCCCCTCGTCGCGAGCGATCTCCACGGCGCGGTCCATCCGGTGCGCCGTGGTGGTGCCCGCCAGCTCCACCCGCGCCCCGAGCCGCTCCGCTCCCGCGCGCTTGGCGGCGGTGACGGTGGTGGGCATCACGACCACGGCGGGCGCGCCGAGGAGGCGCGCCGCGAGCGCAACCGCCTGGGCGTGATTACCCGACGACGGCGCGATGACGCCGCGCGAGAGCTGTTCGGGTGAGAGGCGCGAGAGGTAGGTGTATGCGCCCCTGAACTTGAAGGCCCCGCCGCGCTGGAGCATCTCGGGTTTGACCCAGATGTCCGGCGCGCCGGGGACCATATCAGCCGCGGGTAGCAGAGGCGTGCGGACCGCGACCCCCTGGATGGTGGTCGCGGCCGCGCGGATCTCCGCGAGACCCACGAGCGACGCCTGCTTCGAGGCGTCTTGTGATGGCGCGCTCGCGCGCGCCGCCGAGTCGATGGAAGTCATTCCTCACTCTGCAACGGCGACGCGTTCGGCGCCAGTGGGGGTGGGGCTACTCCTCGTCTTCCTCCGGAGCCACTCCCACCGGCTCCTCCGTAGCATCGCCACTCCCCTGCTCGTCCTCTTCGATCACCACGCGTGCGACATCGCATACCCGGTCTCCGTCATCGAGGTTGACGAGCTTCACGCCCTGCGTGTTACGGCCCGCGACGCGGATCCCCTTCACTGGCATCCGGATCACCACACCGTGCTTGGTGATCAGCATCAGCTCGTCGTCGGGGAGCACTTCCTTGAGCGACACCACGTCGCCCGTCTTGTCGGTGCGGTTGAGGGTGATGATCCCCTTCCCGCCCCGCTTCTGCACGCGATAGGCGTCTATCGGCGAGCGCTTACCCATCCCCTTGCCGGTAACGACCAGGAGGGTGGCATCGCGCTTCACCACCACCATCCCCTTCACCACGTCGCCCGGACGCAGCTCGATCCCCTTCACACCTGTGGTGTCGCGTCCCATCTGGCGGACGTCCGCCTCGTGGAAGCGGATGGAGAGTCCGTGCTGCGTGGCGAGCACTATGTCGTTGGTGCCCGTGGTGATCTGCACATCGATCAGTTCATCGCCGTTCTCGATCTTGATCGCCTTGATCCCGTTGGAGCGCGGGTTCGAGTACTGCGAGAGCGCGGTCTTCTTCACCGTACCGAGCTTGGTGGCGAAGAGGAGATACTGCGAGTCGCTGAACTCGCGCACCGGCACCATCGCCGAGATCGGCGTGTTGGCGGCGACGTTGATCAGGTTCACCACCGGCTTCCCCTTCGCCGCACGACCGGCCTGCGGAATCTCGTGCACCTTGAGCCAGAAGCAGCGGCCGTCGTCGGTGAAGAAGAGGATGTAATCGTGCGTCGAGGCTATGAAGAGGTGCTCGATGAAATCCTCATCCTTGAGCCCCTGTCCATTCAGCCCGCGTCCGCCGCGGCGCTGCTTCTTGTAGGTGGAAACCGAGGTCCGCTTGATGTAGCCGGTGTGCGACACGGTCACGACCATGTCCTCCTCGGCGATGAGGTCTTCGATGGTGAACTCGCCCTCGTCGCTGGTGATCTCCGTGCGGCGCGCGTCGCCGAACTTCCCGGCGATCTCCTGCAGCTCGTCCTTGAGGATCGTCATGCGGCGGTCGCGCGAAGCGAGGATGGCGCGCATGTCCTTGATGAAAGCGCGAACTTCCTTCAGCTCCTCCTCGAGCTTCTCGATCTCGAGGCCGGTGAGCTTGGCGAGGCGCATGTTGAGGATCGCCTCGGCCTGCCGCTCGCTGAGCGAGAAGCGCTTCTGCAGGCGCGAGCTGGCCGTGGGAGTATCGGCCGCCTTGCGGATGATCTTGATGACCTCGTCGATGTTGTCGACGGCGATCTTGAGACCTTCCAGGATATGCTCGCGCTCGAGCGCCTTGTCGAGGTCGAACTGCGTGCGCCGAACGATCACTTCGTGCCGGTGACCGATGTAGTGCTCGAGCATGTCGCGCATCGGCATCACCTTCGGCACCAGCTGCCCCGTGTGCTCGTCGGGGACGAGCGCGAGGTTGATCACGCCGAAGGTGGCCTGCATCTGGGTGTGCTTGTAGAGCTGGTTCAGCACCACGCGCGGGATCGCATCGCGCTTGAGCTCTATGACGACGCGCATCCCCTCGCGGCTCGACGACTCATCGCGCAACGCGCTGATCCCGTCGATCTTCTTCTCGGAGTACAGGTCGGCGATCTGCTCCACCAGGCGTGCCTTGTTCACCTGGTAGGGGAGCTCGGTGACGACGATCTGCGACTTGTTGTTCGACTCCTTCTCCTCGATCACCGCGCGGGCGCGCATGATGATCCTGCCGCGCCCCGTCTCCTGGTAGTCCTTGATTCCCTGGCGGCCGTAGATGTAGCCCGCGGTGGGGAAGTCGGGACCCTTGATGAACTTGCGGAGCTCGCCGGGCGTGGCGTTCGGATTGTCGATGAGGTGGACGATGGCGGACACCACCTCGCGCAGGTTGTGCGGCGGGATGTTGGTGGCCATGCCGACCGCGATACCCGACGAACCGTTCACGAGAAGGTTCGGGATCCCGGAGGGGAGAACCTTCGGCTCCTGCAGGCGATCGTCGAAGTTGGGCGCGAAGTCGACCGTGTTCTTGTCGATGTCGCCCAGCATCTGCATGGCGATCGGCGTGAGCCGCGCCTCGGTGTAGCGGTAGGCGGCCGCTGGATCGCCGTCCACGGTGCCGAAGTTCCCCTGTCCGTCCACGAGTGGGTAGCGGAGGGAGAAGTCCTGCACCATGCGGACGAGCGCATCGTACACACTCGAGTCGCCGTGCGGGTGGTACTTACCGAGTACGTCGCCGACCACCGTAGCGGACTTCTTGTATGGCCGCCCTGGTACGAGTCCCAGCTCGTTCATCGCGTAGAGCACGCGACGGTGCACTGGCTTCAGTCCATCGCGCACGTCCGGCAGTGCGCGAGAAACTATGACGCTCATCGAGTAGTTGATGAACGATTCCTTGATCTCGTCGTCGATGAGACGCGAGACGATACGTTCCCGGTTGTTCGGAGCGGTCATTTTCTGCGGTTTTCAGGAAGGGAGGAGCGCTGTTGCCCCAACCGGATAAATATAACCCGGCGGGCCCGTCAAAACAACCGCCGCGAGCCCTCGTAAGGTACGGATTTACAACGCTTTAGCTACCGGGCTCCGCCGCGCCGGCGGCCTCGTCCTCTGCCTCCTCCTCCGCCTCCCGGAGAGCGGCCTTCCTGGCCAGCATCGCGCGCTCCGCTTTCATGGCCTCGTACCACTCGCGCGTGACCTCGCCCGCCAGCTCGCGGTTGCCCAGACCGAACGAAAGAGCGAACGCCAGCGCCACCGCGCCAAACACTATAGCGAATGCCGTGGTGACTATGTCGCTCGCTATCCCGAGCTGCTGGAGAGCCATGAAAATGGCGAGCACCACTACCACACCGCGTCCAACGCGCGCCAGCGTGGACCCGCCGCGGATCCCGCCCGCCGAGGCCATGATGAGCCCGTCCACGAACTCGCCGAGCACTATCCCGATCACCAGGATCACCACCGCCGCGATCACGCTCGGGATGTAGCTCACCAGCTCCGTGAACACGCTCGCGAGCGAGGTGAGACCGAGCGCGTTCGCGGCAAGCAGGATCACCGAGAACATCACGAACCAGAAGACGATCGTCGCCAGCAGCCGCGAAGGCGACTTGCGCCACCCAGTGCGCTCCACCGCCTGCAGCACGCCCCCGCGCTCGAGCCAGCGGTTGAGACCCAGACGCTGGAGGAGCCGGTCGGTCCCACGCTCGATCAGCTTCGCCAGCAGGTAGCCGGCGAAGAGGACGATCAGCGCGCCGGCGAGTGCGGGGATGTAGTCGGCGAGCTGGAGAAAGCTCGTCTGGATGCGCTCGAAGAAATCCGAGTTGGGGTGCATATGGATGGCGAGGAGTACGAAACCGGGGTGGGGATGCGGTACTATCGGAGGCGCTGAAGAAGTCGTGCGGAGTGTGTCCGGCTATTACCGCACTAGTTGCGCGTTCCGCGCTTCACATCGAAGATCGCACTTCTGTGGCATTTCGGACAGATGAGCCATTCGCGCCGGCGGGCGTAGCCCAGACCGAACGAGCCGCCGCCTATCGGGCGCGCCGTCATCACCACCTCGCAACGCGGGCAGAGCGGCTGCTCGCCGGTGGTGACGGCTTCGCGGATGGCACTCTGCTCTTCCTGCGTGTACTGCGCGCGCTCAGCCATCGTCCACGGGGAAGGAGGGCGGCTCGGGCTCGCCCGTGACCGACGCGCGAGGCGGTGGCGCCTCGATCTCGGCGGGCATCCCCGGCTCGCGCTCCGCAAGGTCGCGGAAGCGGGAGAGCTCGAGCTTGAAGTGCGCCATCACTCCCAATCGTCCCACCGAATTCCAGGCGAGCGCCCCCGCGAGCGAGCTGACGCGCACTTCGTGCACCCTCCGCACGATAGTGTCGGCGCCGTCGGCGATGAAGCTCCAGCGCTCGCTCCCGATCCACGGCCCTGTGAAGGCGAGCGCCACCTCCCGCTCGCTCACCCCCTCCACGGTGTAGTCGAACATCAGCGGACCGAGAACGCGTACGCGGAAGCGATCGCCCGGCCCCAGCCGCTTCGCCAACGTGAACGGCGTGACGGAGACATCGGGCGCGACCCAGCGCCTGAGATTCTGGATGTCCAGAAGCAGATCGAGCCCGCGAGCGGCGCTCGCCCTCATCGTGACCAGTTCTTCCACGCGGTCCATGAGGTGAAAGCTAACGCCTCACTCCCCAACCCGGATAACGATCTTCCCGAACTGCTCCCCCGAGGCCAGCCGCTCGAAGGCCGCGCGCCCCGACTCCATCTCGAATACCGAGTCGAGCGGCGGGATGAGCATCCCCGCCGAGAACGCTCGCACAATGGCGTCGAACTCGCGGTCGTTGCCCATGGTGGAGCCCATTATGGTCCACTGATTCCAGAAGAGCCGACGAACGTCGGTCTCCACCATGGGGCCGGTGGTGGCGCCGCAGGTCACGAGCCGCCCCTGCTTGCCGAGCGCAATGAGCGACTGCTTCCACGTTGCCTGGCCGACGTTGTCGATCACCACATCCACGCCCCTCTTCGCGGTGCGCGCGCGCACCTCGCGTCCTACATCGACCTCGTTGTGATTGAAGGTCGCATCGGCGCCCAGCGCACGGGCGCGAGCGAGCTTCGCGTCGCTCCCCGACGTCACCCAAACGCGCGCGCCTTGCAGCTTCGCGACCTGCAGCGCGGCCACCGCCACGCCACCGCCGATTCCCCAAATCAGGACGGTATCCTGCTCGTTCACCACCGCGCGCGTCACCACCATGCGCCACGCGGTGAGCGTTGCCAGCGGGAACGCTGCAGCCAGATCCCACGGCACCTCCGGCGCGATGGTGCGCAGGTTCGCCGCGGGCACCACTACGTAGTCGGCGATCGTTCCGGGCAGATGCTCGCCGAGCAGCTTGTAGTTGATGCAGAGCGACTGCTCGCCCCTCTCGCAATACTCACAGGTGCGGTCGCTAATCCCGGGGTTGATCATTACATGATCGCCCGGCGCGAAGCCCCGCACCGCGCTCCCGACGGCATCCACTACACCGGCACCATCACCGCCCATTATCCACGGTGCGGTGATGTTCACGCCGGGGAGCCCCTCGATCACGAAGAGATCGAGATGATTGAGAGCCGCAGCACGGATGCGTACGCGCACGTCGGTCGGCGAGCGCAGCTCGGGTACGGGAAGATCATCGCGGTATTCGAGTCGATCGAGTCCGCCGTGGGCGGATATCGTGAGTGCTCGCACGGATATGGCGGTCGGTTATATTTGGTCGCTGGACATTCGAAGGAGACGCACGGCGGCGCGATGGCAGCCGCGGCGTGCTTCCGCAGCATCTCCCAAGTATACAAAGACT
>DASSOX010000076.1:0-25785 GCA_035700125.1 Gemmatimonadaceae bacterium | reverse complement strand
TCGCTCGCGCAGATCGTCCCCGAGCTGACCACTGAGCTCGGCGTTCCCGAGGACTCGGTTCGCGCCGCCGTGCGCGACAGCGCCCTGCGCGACGAGCTGGGGATCACCACGCCCACTCTCGAGGGCTACCTCTTTCCCGACACCTACATCTTCTCGTACGGCACTCAGGCGCGTGCCGCGGTGAAGGAGCTGGTGCGCCACTTCGAGACGGTGTGGCAGCCCGAGTGGAACGATCGTCTTCGCCAGCTCGGGATGAGTCGCAACGAGATAGTCACCCTCGCTTCGATCATCGAGAAGGAAGCGCGCCTCCCGGAGGAGCGGCCGGTCATCTCGGCGGTCTACCACAACCGCCTCCGCATCGGCATGCCGCTCCAGGCCGATCCCACGGTGCAATACGCACTCGGCGAGCACCACGAACGTATCCTGTACCGGGATCTCGAGGTGGAGTCGCCGTACAACACTTACCGGCACACGGGCCTGCCGCCGGGTCCTATCGCATCGCCCGGCAAGGCGAGCATCGAGGCAGCGCTCTTTCCGGCATCGGTTCCGTATCTCTACTTCGTGGCCGATTCCGATGGGCACCACGAATTCCGCTCCACCTTCAAGGAGCACCGCGAGGCGAAGCAGCGGATCAGGCGAGAGCGCGGCAAGTGATGCCTGCTTCTGGCAGCGCGCCGTCGCGAGCGCGCCGTGCGGTGTCAGCCGATGGTCTCGTCGCTGAGGTCCGGGCGCAGTTCCTTCGCGTTGTGCAGATAGACGTGGCGGAGCGCGGAACGCGGAAGCTCGGTTTCGATGTGGAGCAGAACCCGGATGCAGTGCGCGAGACCGCCGGCAGCGGGGATTTCCATCGCGCAGAGAAGCGGAACCTCGAACCAGCCAAGCTCGCGAGCGGCGCGGGCCGGAAATTCGCTCGTGATGTCCGGCGTAACGGTGAAGATGGCGCTGATCACCTGTTCGTCGGCGATCGCGTTGCGCCGCACGAGCGCGGCGAGCAGCTCTCTCGTGGCCGACACCACGAGCGCCGCATCGTCTCTCTCGACAGTGGTGGCGCCGCGCACTGCGCGCATCTTCCGATCACCCATCCTGAAAAGTGCTCGATCCCCGATCGTTGAAGCTCACGGCCATCACTGATGGTATGCGTGACGGCAGCGAAGAGCTGCTCGCTCGCGTCGCAGCCGCGGTGCGAGGTGGCGCCACGATGATTCAGCTGCGCCTCAAAGATGAAAATCCGCGAGCGATCGTGGAAGTGGCGAGCGCACTTCTCGCGATCCTCCCGCGCGCCGTGCCGCTGGTGATCAACGACCGCCTCGACGTGGCGCTCGCGGCCGGCGCCGCGGGCGTGCATCTGGGCGCCGATGATCTCCCGGTGGTAGCGGCACGGCGAATCGCGCCACCCGGCTTCGTCATAGGCGCCTCGGTTGGCTGCGACGCGGAGGTCCCCGGATCTCGCGGTGCCGACTACGTAGGCATCGGGCCCGTCTTCGCCACCGGGTCGAAGAGCGACGCGGGGGCGGCGATCGGGATCGCCGAGTTCGTGCGACTGGCCATGCTCTGCGAGCTCCCGGCTGTGGCGATAGGCGGGATGGATGCGTCCAACGCGCGAGAGGCCATTGAGGCCGGCGCGAGCGGCGTGGCCGTCATACGCGCCATCTTCGGCGCGCGCGATCCGGAAGGGGCGGCGCGCGAAATATGGGGCGCCATGGAGCCGTGAAGGGCGCCACTCACTACGCATGGCGGCGCTCTGGCCGCGCGAGAAGGTCCTCCCGGACGCACCCCGGTGCCGCACGGATCCCGACACCAGCGACCATCTCCCTTCCGCTCTCAGCGCGCGCATCGTATTGTGAGTGCCAGTCGTAATTTTCCTTCCTACATTCGCCGTCCCGCCCCGCTCTTCCGGGCTCCCCACATCTCTCCATGCAGCTCACCACTCTCGACTGGCTGATCGTCGCCCTCTCGATCGTCGTCTGCTTTCTGCCCGCGATTCTCCTGGCAAAGCGCGCGGGCTCCAGCACCGCCGAGTTCTTCACCTCCGGGCGCGCAGCTCCGTGGTGGCTCGTGGGCGTGTCCATGGTGGCGACCACCTTCAGTACCGACACGCCCAACCTCGTCACGAACCTCGTGCGCGAGAACGGCGTGGCGAACAACTGGGCATGGTGGGCCTTCCTGCTCACCGGCATGGCGACGGTGTTCTTCTACGCGCGGCTCTGGCGGCGCTCGCGCGTGCTCACCGATCTCGAATTCTACGAGATACGCTACTCCGGCAAGCCCGCTTCGTTCGTGCGCGGCTTCCGCGCGATCTACCTCGGCCTCTTCTTCAACCTCGTGATCATGGCGTCGGTGAATCTCGCCGCTGTCAAGATCGCCAACGTGATGCTCGGCTGGCCGATGGGGAAGACGCTGACCATCTGTGCGGTGATCAACATCGCCTTCGCGGCCACATCGGGATTGTGGGGCGTGCTCGTCACCGACTTCATCCAGTTCGGAATCGCGATGACCGGCGCGTTCGCCGCGGCGTACTTCGCACTGAAGCAGCCGGAGGTGGGCGGCCTCACGGGCCTCATCGATCGCGTGGACCCGGCGACCCTCAACCTCCTTCCCGACTTCGGCAACTGGTCACTTACGCTTACGGTACTGATAATCCCGCTGACGGTGCAGTGGTGGTCGGTATGGTATCCGGGTGCCGAGCCGGGCGGCGGAAGTTACATCGCGCAACGCATGCTCGCGTCCAGGAGCGAGAAGGACGCGATGGCCGGAACGCTCTTCTTCAACGCGGCGCACTACGCGCTCCGCCCCTGGCCCTGGATCCTGGTGGCACTCGCGTCGATCCTCGTCTTCCCCAACCTCTCCGACATAGCCCGCACCTTCCCATACGTGGACCCGAAGCTCATCGGTCACGACATGGCGTACTCGGCGATGCTCAAGTTTCTCCCGGCCGGCTGGCTGGGGCTCATGGTTGCCGGGTTGCTGGCGGCGTACGTCTCCACGCTCTCCACGCACCTCAACTGGGGCACATCCTACCTCGTGCACGACTTCTACCGCCGCTTCGTGAAGCACGACGCGCCGGAAAAGCATTACGTGATGGTGGGGCGCATCGTCACGGCGGTCCTCATGGTGCTCGCCGCGTTCCTCACCTACGCTCTCGACTCGGCGCGCGAGAGCTTCGAGCTCCTCATGTCCGTGGGCGCTGGCACCGGGTTGATCTACCTGCTCCGCTGGTTCTGGTGGCGCATCAACGCGTGGAGCGAGATCGCCGCAATGGCCAGCTCGTTCATCGTCGCGGTCGGCTTCTTCATCGCAGCGAAGATGGGCTCGCAGATCCCGTCGCACATATCGCTCCTGGTGACGATCGCCGTTACCACCGTGGTCTGGGTGGGAACCACGTACGCCACCAGGCCTACCGACCGCCCTACGCTCGTGCGCTTCTACCGACTGGTGCGCCCCGCCGGGCCAGGCTGGAGTCAGCTCCGCGCGGAGACCGGGCTCCCGCCCTCGCCCGACAGTCTCCCACAGGCATTCCTCGGGTGGATAGCGGGGTGCACGTTCGTATACTCGGCGCTCTTCGGCGCGGGGAGCTTCATCTACGGGAAGATGGCTCAGGGCGCGATATGGCTGGTGCTCTTCGTGATCAGCACCGGGTACCTCGCCCGTCTCCTTCCGCGCATCTGGTCTTCATCCGAAGAGGCGGCAGAACCGCCCATTCTCGCTCGGATCGGTGCCGAGGCAGACGACTAGGGCGGTAGTGCTCGCGCGCGGCCTCGGCACGCGGATGCGCGCGAGCGACGCCGGTGCCGTTCTGGACACGGAGCAGGAGCGCGCTGCCTCCGCCGGATTGAAAGCGATGATCCCCGTGGGCCGTCCCTTCCTGGACTACGTGCTCTCGGCGCTCGTGGATGCGGGCCTCGCTGATGTGTGCATCGTAGTAGGGCCGGAGCACTCCGAGGTGCGCGAGCGATACGGAAAGGGCGACACACGCGCGCGAGTGAGCTTCGCGGTCCAGGAAGAGCCGCGCGGTACGGCGGATGCGCTCCTCGCCGCCGAGCCCTTCGCCGGGGGCGAGCCCTTCGTGGTTCTCAACTCCGACAACTACTACCCGGTGTCCGTGCTCGCGAAGCTCGCTTCGCTCGGCGAACCGGGACTTCCCGCCTTCGGGAGGAAGGCGCTCCTCGCCGACGGAGCGATCGCGCCCGAGCGAATCGCGGGCTACGCGCTGCTGGACATCGCCCCGGATGGCTACCTGAGGCGCATCGTCGAGAAGCCCGACGCAGGCACGCTCGCCGGGTTCGGCGATGACGCATACGTCAGCATGAATTGCTGGCGCTTCTCGAGCGAGATCTTCCCGGCCTGCCGCACGGTGCGGCCGTCGTCGCGCGGCGAGCTGGAGATCCCGATCGCGGCGCAGCATGCCATGGACGAGTACGGAGCGCGCTTTCTCACCTTCCCCGTGCACGAAGGCGTCCTCGACCTCTCGCGCCGCGGCGACATTGCGGAAGTGAAGGAGCGATTGAGCAGCATCGAGGCCAAGCCATGACTGGCGAAACCGAGGAGCGACTGCGCTCGGCGGGGATGTCGCGGCGCTCGGCGGCACGGCACGCCGCACAGCTCGCGATGCTCACCGCGTCGCTGCGCGAGCTCGGCGCGACCGCCGTCGACCACGCGGCGCGCTACTGGGTGCCCGGGCGCATCGAGGTACTCGGCAAACACACCGACTACGCCGGTGGCCGCAGCCTCCTCTGCGCCGTGGAGCGCGGCTTCACCATGGTGGCCGCGCCGCGCAGTGACGCGCTGCTGCGGATCGTGGACGTGCGGCCGATGGAGCTCGCCGAGAGCGAGATCGGGCCGGAGATGAGTGCGCCCGCCCGCCACTGGAGCACATACCCGTTCACCGTGGCGCGTCGGATGGCCCGCGACTTCCCCACCCTGGGGAGCGTGCGCGGCGCCGACATCGTATTCTCCTCCGATCTGCCACGCGCGGCTGGCGTTAGCAGCTCGAGCGCGCTCGTGGTGGCGACCTTCCTCGCGCTCGCCGACGTGAACGACCTCTCGTCGCTCCCGGAGTTCGTCGACCATGTCGGCGACAACGAGCATCTTGCCGGCTACCTCGGCGCTGTGGAGAACGGCTGGAGCTTCGGACATCTCGCGGGCGACACCGGAGTGGGTACGCTCGGCGGGAGCGAGGATCACACGGCCATTCTTTGCGGCCGCCCGGATGAGCTGGTGCAGTACACCTTCCGGCCGGTGCACTTCGAGCGAGCGGTTCCCGTTCCTGCCGGCCACAGCTTCGCCATCGGCGTGAGCGGCGTGCGCGCGGAGAAAACCGGCGCGGCTCGCGAGCGTTACAACCGAGCGTCGCGCTCCATGAGTGTGATCGCGGAGATCTGGCGCCGCGCCACAGGCCGGAACGAGGCCACCGCGGCGGCCGTGATAGCCTCGTCGCCGATGGCGCTCGATGAGCTGCGAGCGGTGATCACGAGTGCCGACACCTCGGAGACCGGGCTGACGCCGCAACAATTGCTCGCTCGCCTCGACCACTTCGTGGTGGAGAGCACGGAGCTCATCCCGGCCGCATCCGATGCACTGGCGCGTCACGACCTCACCGCCTTCGGCGACATCGTGGACCGATCGCAGGCGCGCGCCGAGCGACTCCTGGAGAACCAGATAGACGAGACGGTGGAGCTGGCGCGCTCGGCGCGCGAGCTGGGTGCCGTCGCGGCGTCGGCCTTCGGCGCCGGCTTCGGCGGGAGCGTGTGGGCGCTCGTCAGGAGCGACACCGCCGACGACTTCCTGCGCCGCTGGGAGCAACGCCACCGCAAGCGCTTCCCAGCGGCGACCCCCGGCGACGACGAGTCGTTCTTTGTCACCAACGCCGGACCATCGGCGATCCGCATCGAATGAGATCGCGACGTCCTGTGTGGCGCCGCAAATGAGAAAGGAGGAATAAGTGCACAACCCCGCCAGCTCCCGGCGTGCAACGCCGGGCGCGAGAACGTTCCGTCCGCTCGCTGCCGCGTTCGCGATCGGTGCGGTGGCCCTCGTGGCATCCCCGCACCTCGCCGCTCAGGATACCACCCGCGCCGACTCCACGATCACGCGGCGACTCATGCCCGTGCCGGCGTCGGTCTCCTTCGAACCCGGGCGCCTGGTGATAGACAGCAGCTTCACGGTCGTGCTCAGACGCTACCACAATGGGCGACTGGAGCGCGGCGTGCAGCGCGCCATGCTGCGGCTGGAGCGGCGTACGGGAGTGGATATTCCCCCGCTCTCCTCCGACACGTCACGCGCGACGCTCCTGATCGACGTGGCCGGACCCGGAGAGAAGGTCCAGTCGGTGAACGAAGACGAGTCGTACTCGCTGGATGTCTCGCCGTCGCGCGTCACCATGCAGGCGAACACGGTGGTGGGTGCGCTGCGTGGACTCGAGACGCTCCTGCAACTCATCGAGAGCGACTCGTCCGGGTTTCACCTACCGCTAGCGAACATAGAGGATCACCCGCGCTTCCCGTGGCGCGGACTGCTGATAGACGTGGTACGGCACTACCAGACCGTGGAGGAGGTGAAGCGGAACATCGACGCCATGTCGATGGTCAAGCTGAACGTCCTGCACTGGCACCTGAGCGACGATCAGGGCTTCCGTGTGGAGAGCAAGCTGCACCCCGAACTGCAGCGTCGCGGCTCCGATGGACTCTACTACACGCAGGACCAGATCCGCGACGTGGTCGCTTACGCGTACGACCGCGGGGTTCGCGTCATCCCCGAGTTCGACATGCCCGGCCACTCCACCTCCTGGTTCGTCGGCTACCCGCAGTACGCGAGCGCGCCAGGTCCGTACACCATCGGCCGGCGCATGAGCGGCTACGAGGCGACCTTCGACCCCACGCGTGAGTCGGTGTACGCTTTCATCGACAGCTTCGTTGGCGAGATCTCGAAGCTCTTCCCCGATCCGTACTGGCACATTGGCGGCGACGAAGTGAATGGGAAGCAGTGGAGCTCGAGCCCGCGCATCAAGCGCTTCATGAAACGGCATGGTCTCGCCGACAACGCCGCGCTGCAGGCGTACTTCAACCGTCGCCTGTCCGCGATCCTGAAGAAGCACGGGAAGCGCGTGGTGGGCTGGGACGAGATCATGCATCCCAGGCTTCCGAAGACGGTCGTGGTGCAGTCGTGGCGTGGACAGGAATCGCTCGGCAAGGGAGCGAAGGAGGGCTTCAGAGGAATTCTCTCGGCCGGCTACTACCTTGACGCGATGCACTCGGCGGGCGAGACCTATCTCGTTGACCCCGTCCCGCCGGGGAGTGATCTGGACAGCGCGCAGGCGGCGATGATCCTGGGAGGCGAAGCGTGCATGTGGGCGGAGCTGATCACCGACGAGAACATCGACTCGCGCATCTGGCCACGCACCGCCGTGGTCGCCGAACGACTCTGGTCGCCCGTGAGCGTTCGCGACGTTGACGACATGTACCGGCGCCTCGCCTATACGAGTCTCGAGCTGGAGTCCGCGGGACTCCGCCACATCTCGGGTCCGGAGGTGATGCTGAGACGGATCGCCGGCCCCGGCAACGACGCGCAGCTTCAGGCCTTGCTGCAGCTCATGCGGCTCGTGGAGCCGCTGAGTCTCGGACAGCACGTGCGGGTCTTCCGGCCACTCCTCACCTTCCCGCTCGTACGCCCCGGCGACATCGCGCGTCCCGATCCGGTTGCAGCGCGGGTGCTGTCGGCGCGTGTCGATGCTCTACTCTCCGGCACGTCGGACGCCGCCGCGCAGGCCGACACGCTGAGCCGCCAGTTCGCCGAGTGGACGGAGATGGCCAGGTCGGTGCGCGCACTGGCAAGGCGAACGCCGCTCGTGGACGGTGCCGATAGCGCCGCCGTACTCATCGCGCGTCTCGGCGCGGTGGGGAACGAAGCGATCTCGTATCTCGCTCGCGGCGACGCACCGCCGGCCGACTGGAGCGCGAGCGCGTCGAGCGTCCTGAGACGTGCCGACACGCCGGTGGGACTCCTTCGCATCTCGGTCGCACCGGCAATACGAAAGCTGGTGAGCGCGGCTACCGGCGGAGCGAAGGTGGGAGCGGGAAGCGGATCGACCAGGCGTTGACGGCTGCGCGCGCACCTGGGCAGACTACGACGGTGCAGACTCCCGATGCCCGATCAGCTACCCCGACGCGTACAGGAGCCATAAGGGGCCCCGAGATCCGCGCCACGCTCCTCGTGATCCTGGTGCTGAACGCCGTGGTGGTGGCGGCAAAGGTGGCGGTCGGCGTGCGCACCGGTTCGCTCTCGGTGCTGGGCGCCGCTCTCGAGTCGGGCTTCGACATGCTCAACAACGTCGTCGGGATCGCGTTGGTAGGCATCGCCGCGCGCGGTCCCGACGAGGACCACCCGTACGGCCACGAGAAGTTCGAGACGCTGGGTGCGTTGGCGATCGTGGGCTTTCTGTCCATCTCCTGCTTCGAGCTCCTGCGCGAAGGTGTGCGCTACATGGTGGCGGGACGCGCGCCGCGCGCGCCGAGCGTGGCCGAGGTGCTGGTGGTGGTCGCTACAATGGCCGTGAACTTCTTCGTGGTGTGGTACGAGCGGCGACGGGGGCGTCAGCTGAACAGCACCTTCCTGATGGCCGACGCTGCGCACACCGGCAGCGACGTCTACGTGACCGCGGCAGCACTCGCATCGCTCGTGCTCGCGCGCATGGGCCTGGGATTCATAGATCCGATCCTCGCAATCGCGGTCGCGCTGGTGATCGCGTGGAACGGCTATCAGATCGTACGCGGAACGGTCCCCGTCCTGGTGGACGAGCGTGCCGTCGACGCGTCCGAGATCCGCCGACTTCTCTCCGTGATACCGGAGATAAGCGACATTCCCTTCGTCCGCTCGCGCGCCATGGCTTCCGGCGTCCTCTTCGCCGAGGTGACGATCTGCGTGGATGCTCGTACTACGGTTCAGGAGGCCCACCGCATCGCCGACGCGGTCGAGGAATGCCTCGCCGACAAGCTGGGAGCGTCGGAGGTGACGGTGCACGTCGAGCCTTCCCCTTGCGCCTCCAGCCCGAGGCCGTAGGTTTTACAGGCGCAGCTACCTGGCAGTACCCACTTCCCCGCGACGCCAATGTCACACCGTCCACGCTCTCTCAAGCACGAGTACGAGCTGTACGTCGATCGGGAAATAGAGAACTACAAGGAGTCGATTCCTCGCGGCGTGATACTGGGCATCGGCGAGGAGGCAGTGCGCTCGCTGTCGTCGCAGCCGCAGCTGGCGCTGACCGAGATACTGCTGTGCGCGGAAGTCGATAGACTCATCAGGGGACGGTTGCGGATCCCGTCGTTCTCGGCGTGGCGCAAGCGGCGACTCAAATCGCTGAAGGAATTCTGCAGGCCGGAGCGCTGGGGGATGCGCGCCGATTGCGCCATCGCCCGCACGCCGCTTGAAGCGGCCGAAGGGCATGTACTGGTTGCCGGGGCATCCGAGGAGGGGCCGGCGATCTACCTCGCAGCGAACGGCTGCGCCGTCACGGCGGTGGACACGACCGAGGATGTGCTGGAGCGCGTGCTCGATGCCGCAGCGGAGGTAGGACTCACCGGACGCGTTCGCGGCCTGGTCACCGATCTGGCGAGCTGGTCGCCAGACATGCCGTTGAACGCAGTGGTCTGTGCCCCCGCGGCGTTCCGGGGTCTTTCGGCCGAGGAGCGCGAGCGCGCGATCGAGATACTTCAGGCGGCAACCACGGCCGGTGGCTTTCACGTGTTGGAAACCGGCGGCGAAGAGAGCCAGCTGCTCCCGCTCGACGAGCTCCGCGCGCGCTACAGCGGGTGGCGGATCTCGACGGAGAGCGTATCCGGGAAGGAGACGCTACTGGCGTGGAAGAACGTGGCGTAGCCATTCGACACAGCCAGGGCGGGAAAACGTGTCATTATGATCCAGCCGGCGGACGCTCCGCCGGCTTTTGTTTTTTGTATCTCGTTGCTGCATAAGCAGTTGTCGTACGGCACACGCATGGCACGCAAGGTGATATAGGAGCACGCGGCCCCCGACCGTTCCGGGGGCTTTCTACTATGAAGAGGTTGCCATGGCGACGACAGAGAGGCGCGATGCGCGCGACGACAATAGAATGAGTGAGGAGCCGATCGGCATCATCATCTCGCGCGGCAGGCGAGACGAGCCGGTGCCGGTGTTCTCGGCGTTCGTCTGGGGCGATCCCGCATTGCAGGTGGAGAGAGCGGGAGTGGAACCACGGGCGGCCTGAAGGTCGCGAGCAGTGAGAAGGCAAGCAAAAAGGCCGGCGAAAATTTCGCCGGCCTTTTTGCTTGCCTTACATCTATGAAGGCGTCGGCGAATTACGCCCGCTTCCGAGTCGCCTTCTTGGTCGCCCGCTTCCGCGTAGCCTTCTTCGCGGTGGTCTTCTTGCGCCCGGCGGTCTTCTTCCGTGCGCCAGCGGACTTCCGCGCGCCCTTGCGCGCCGAAGACTTCTTGGTCGCCTTCTTGGTCGCCTTCTTCGTGCTGCTCTTCTTTCTGGTTGCCATTGCAATTCTCCAGTACTGGAGTGTGGCTGCCGACCGATCCCCCGGTGGACCGGCGGCGGTGTGGGCATGCTCCGGAGAGCACACCGCACTTCTTACACGGCCTCCGAGAGGCTCGTGAAGTTGAAGTCGCGCACCTTGATTGACGGCATGACGATGTCGCCACCCGCTTCCGTCCCCGCCAGGCGTTCTGGCGGGCCGAGCATCTCGACGTTGTTCAACATGAACAGCGGCGATTCGTTGAAGCGGAAGTTCCTGATCGCCTTGGTGATCCTGCCATTTTCGACGAGGAAGGTACCGTCGCGCGTGAGACCTGTATAGAGGATCGTGCGAGGGTCCACTTCGCGAAGATACCAGAGCCGCGTCACGAGAACGCCACGTTCGGTGGCAGCTACCATGTCATCGACCGATGATGTTCCGCCCCGCATCTTGATCGACTGCGGAGAGCCCGTCGCTTTTGCATTCTTCTTCTGCGCCCAGAAGCGCGAGTAGAACAGCTTCTTCAGCACGCCGCGTTCGATGAATAGCTGATCGTCCAGCGGGAACCCTTCTCCATCGAACGGCTGCGAGAGGAGCTGCGCATCCGACGGATTGGAGAGGATCGTGATTCTCTCATCGACGATCTTCTCCCCGATCTTGTTACCGCCTCCCTGCTTCGCGAACGGGCTGCGTCCTTCATCAGCGGAGCGCGCATCGGCGTAGCCGCCCATGAGCTGCACCAGATCACCGACTGCCTGCGGCTCGAGAATGACCGTGTAGCGACCCGGTTCGATTGCCACCGGACCGCGCGATGCGCGCGCCTTGTCGAGTGCGCGCTTGCTCACCGCTTCGAAGTCGATGCGCGACCAGTCGGGATGATCAGCCCCCGCCCATCCCGACCCGCTGCCATCGGCAGTGCGTACGGTGAGCGTGTAATTCGCGCTCGTGCTGCGATGATAGGCGAACAATCCCTTGTCATTTCCGATCGCATTCGAACCTGCGCTCGTCACGATGAAGCCAGCGACCTGCAAATCCTTGGCCGCGCGTGCCGGTTCGAGTGCGGTCATCGCCGCCTGCGCCATCGCCGATGCACTCAGCGATGCGGTGGAATCGAAGTACGCCGGCACCGCCGTGTACCGCTGCGGACCGAGTGGAGGCATCGCTTCGGGATCTTCCGGAGCCAGCTTCGCCAATGCTTCCGACTGTGTCACGGCCTGCCGCAGAGACTCATCGGAGAGGTCGTTGGTCACGACTACCGCGTGCTTCTTTCCGAACGAGCTTTGCACCGCGAGCGTAACATCGAAGATGCTTCCCGACGTCGACATCTGGTTCGCGGCGAAGCGCGTGTTGGAGCTGTGACTGCTCCCGAGCTGCGCCTGCACCGAGTCGGCTCCGGAGAGCTCCTTCACACGGGCGATGATGCGCTCTGATTCCTCGCGCGAGAGCGGGCCCTCTTCACCGGGCACGCGGATGAGACGACGCGGCCTGCTCACGTCTTCCTCCCGGTGTTGATCACGTTCACCTGCCGGAAGCGCGCCGGCACGCAGCCGTGACTCACGGCGTTTACCTGGCCGGGCTGTCCCTTGCCGTCGAAGAAGCTGCCGCCGAGCTGATAGCTCTTCTTCCCGCCGATCAGGTTCATCGAATTCCAGAAATCCGGCGTCCGCATCTGGTAGGCGACATCCTTGAGCATCCCGGTGATCTTCCCCTTCCGGATCTCGTAGAAGAGCTGGCCGCCGAACTGCGCGTTGTAGCGCTGCTGATCGATGGAGAACGAGCCATCGCCCACGATGGCGATCCCGCGATCGGTGTCGGCGATGATGTCGTCCCAGCCGATGTCCTTCGCACCGGGCAGCAACGACACGTTCGGCATCCGCTGGAACTGGACCGCGTTCCATCCCTGGGCGTACGAGCAGCCGTGCGACTTCGCTTCTCTTCCCTGCTGCTTGTACCACCAATCGAGCCAGAGCGCCTGCTCGCGCGTGGTCTGGTAGTCGTTGACGACACCGTTCTTTATGATCAGGAAGTTCTCCGGCCTCACGCCCTCATCATCGTAGCCGATGGTGGAGAGGCCGCCTTCCTGCGAACGGTCGCCCTGGATGTTCATGAACTCCGGACCGTAACGGAACTTGCCGAGCATCTTCTCGGGCGGTGACACGAAGCTGGTGCCGGCATAGTTCGCCTCGTACCCCATCGCGCGATCGAGCTCCGTGGGATGGCCGATGGATTCGTGGATGGTGAGCCAGAGGTGCGAGGGGTGCAGCACGAGATCGTAGCGCCCGACATCTACCGGCTTCGCCTTCAGCTTCGCGGCGGCCTCCTCCCCCCACTTTCCCGCGTTGCCTACCAGGTCGGACTCGAGCACGTACTCCCAGCCGCGACCCATTGGCTGCACCACGTTCCCGCGGTTCTGGAAGTCGGAGAAGTCGGGCGAGATCGCGGTGATCTGCATGACCGGCCAGCTCCGGATCGCGGTCTGCGCGATTACGGAGCCCTCGCTCGAGGCGAAGTTGCGCTCTTCCTTCACGAAGAACATGCCGCTGAACACGTACTTCACCCCGGCCACCTTCATCGCTTCGGCGTTGGCCTTCAGCAGAAGGTCGGCCTTCTCCTCCACCGATATGGTGAAGGGATCGGTGGTGTAGGCGCTCTTCCACGTGACGTCCGGATACGACGAGGTGGGCGCCAGTACCACCGGTGCATCGCGCGCGATCCGGTTGGCCTTGGCGATCGCCACGGCCTCGCGTGCCGCCCCCGCTACGCCATCACGCGTGAGGTCGCGGCTGGCGGCGAAGCCCCAGGTGCCGTCCACCAGCGCGCGGACTCCGCACCCGGTGGAAGCGGTGTCCACCACGTTCTGGATCTGCTGCTCGCGCGTGAAGATGAAATTCTGCCGCTGGCGCCCTACCCTGACATCCGCGTAGCCGGCGCCCGCCGACTTCGCGGCATCGAGCGCCGCCATCATCAGCTCCCGTATCGATGCATCGTCGGGGAGCTCGTGCGCGAGCGGCGCGGGTGCCGCACTGGCGATGGCGATGCCGCCCGTGGACTTCCAGGCAGTGGCGGCGGCCAACGCGGCCGCGCTGGCCGCACTTCGCTTGAGAAATTCTCTACGATCAGTCATCAGATCACGTCGCTGAGACTGGTGAATGAAGTCGCACGTCCCGACGGGAAGCATCGGGATGGCGAGGCCGCGGCGTTGCTCTTGTCGAAGGGAATGGGAGAGGGGAGGATGCTGTTTCCAGTGGACGCTGCGCCGCGCCGCATGCCGCGAGTCCGAGCGCCGCGGCGGCGGCTGAGGTGGTCCTGAGGAATTCTCTTCGTGGATGCGCCACTCACTAACCTCTGATGACGTACACGCATTAATTTCCCTCGCGCGAATATAGGAACGGTGGAAATTGCACGCAATAGCGCGCGACGCGACCGAGAGACCATTCGATGTCTGCTGAAACGCGAGGAGCGAAGTGAAGGACGTCCGGGTACTCGTGATCGGTGGTGGGTTCTCCGGAATCGCGGCCGCGGTCGCACTGCGCGCGCGAGGCGCATCGGTCACTCTCCTCGACGAGCGCTCGACGCCGGGTGGCCGCGTCCGGACCGACGAACTCGAAGGCTTCGCGGTGGACACCGGTGCGCAGCTCATCTCCACTTCCTTCGCGCGCACCATTGCCCTCCTTTCGCGCAACGTTCCCGCCGGATCACGACTCGCCCGAACTGCGCTGCACGCCTTCCCCGATTCGCTGCACCGCGTACCCGGACGCGACGCCTACCTGCAGGGCGGCGAGCGATTCCCCCTGCAGTTCGGCTCCGTTCGCAGCCTTCTCTCCTTCGGCGGCCTGAGCGCGATCGAGAAGCTGCGCCTCGCGACTCACGTCCTTCCGATGCTCACCACCAACCACGCCGCGCTCGACGCGGGAGCATCGAAGATCCCGCCCGCGATCGATGCGCTCAGCGCGCGCGGGTACATGAGCACCAACGTCGGTACGCGCGCTGCCGACGTGCTGGTGGAACCGCCGCTCAACGGTTTCTACGGCGTGCGCGGCGACGAGGTATCGCTCGCCTTCTACCTCATGCTCGGCCGCTACGTGACCGAGGGCGACATGCTCGCTCCCACCGGCGGCTGGTCGCGCGCACTCGAGTCCGTGCTGCACGACATCGACTACCACGCCGCCACGAAAGTGCTCGGCCTCGCCATCGCGGAAGACGGCGAGGTGACGGCCAGGACGGAAGATGGCGAGAGCCGGAGCGCCGACGGCGTCGTGATCGCCACAGGGCCACGCTCGGCAGCCACTCTCCTCGCGCCCATCCTCGCCTCCGGCCATCCGCTTCCGCGCTGGCTCTCGTCGGTGGCGCTGCGATCCACGTGGACCGTCGCGCTCGCGCTCGACCGCGCGGCGCGGCGCGATGCCTTCGGCGTCTTTCACGACGCACCGCACGCTCGCCGCGTGAGCGCCTGCGCCGTACACGGCGCGACGATGCTCGGCCCACCCACCGATCGCGATATCGTGCTCGCCTGGCCCACGCCCAATGCAATCGCCGACCTGCAGCGCGAATCTTCCTCGACACTGGTGGCGGCGATGCTCCCCGAAATCGAAACGCTGGTCCCCGAGGTACGCGGCCACGTGATACGCGCTCGCGTCTATCGCTTCGACGAAGGGACGCCGGTGACGCATCCCGGCTTCGCCGTCGAGCGGGAGCACGGACGCGCCCTCGCCACCGAGTTGGAGGCGCGGATCGTTCTCGCCGGCGACTACCTCACTGCGCCGCTCATCGAGGGAGCGGTGGCGAGCGGTAACGAGGCGGCATCTCTACTCGAGAGCAAGCTTGCTCCGCGCGACTAGCGGCGGGCGATGCCCGCCCCGTAGCGGAGCCCTGAATCCATCCCTATAGTACGAAAGGGACGAAAACTCGATCTATCACTCTCGCACGCGAAGCGTCATGCCTACGCTGACTATCAATGGACGCGAGACCACCGTGCCGGACGGGGCAACCATCCTCGACGCGGCACGGGCAAACGGAATCGACGTTCCCACTTTTTGCTGGTATCCCAATCTTCCCGCTCCGGGCAACTGCCGCATCTGCCTGGTCTCGGTAGAGGGCAACCCGAAGCTGGTCCCCTCGTGCGTCGCAAAGGCCGAGGACGGCCAGGTCGTGACCACCGAGTCGATGGCGGCGGTGGAGAACAGGAAGGCGGTGCTCCAGTTCCTGCTCGAGCGCTACCCGGTAGAGGACATCCCCGATGGTGGTGCCCGCAACGAGTTCGAGGAGGTCGTGCGGCGCTACCAGGTGCCCACCACCAAGCTCTCGTCGCTCCCGCTACGCCAGGGTGATGAGCGCGAGGGCGACCCGCTCATTCAGCACGACATGTCCACCTGCATCCTGTGCACGCGCTGTGTCCGCGCGTGCGCCGACTTCCAGGTGATCGGCGTGCTGGACGTGGCGCTGCGCGGCGAGCACGCGGAGATCATCGTGGGGGCGGATGGCAACCCGGATCACGCCGGTTGCACGTGGTGCGGTGAGTGCGTGCGCGTCTGTCCCACGGGCGCCATCCACGACATCATCCCGCTGGCGAAGATGAAGGTGGCCTCGCTCGCCGAGCCGGCGAAGAAGGTTCGCAGCGTGTGCCCGTACTGCGGCGTGGGATGCCAGATAGACCTCGAGGTTCGCGGCAACGACATCCAGCGTGTGGTGAGCCCCACCATGGAGGAGGACACTCCGAACTACGGGTCCACCTGCGTGAAGGGTCGCTTCGGCTTCGACTTCGCCATGCACCGCGACCGGCTCACGAAGCCGCTCATCCGGCGGGGCTGGGTGAAGCGCGACGATGGCTGGCACTGGGAGCCGAGCGCCGAAGCCGTCGAGAAATGGGGACGTCGCGGCGGACCCTGGCGTCCGATAGTCACCGAGGCGCGCACGAAGAAGCGGCGGCCGCGCTTCAATCCACTCCAGGTTCTTCCGCTCGACGACGGCCCGCTCGCCGACCCACGCGACCGCGTGGCCACTCCCGCCGAGTGGTACGAGCCCTTCCGCGAGGCCAGCTGGGAAGAGGCGATGGACCTCGCCGCATCGCAGCTCGTGAAGATGCGCGACGAACGCGGCCCCGACAGCGTCGCGGTCTTCTCCTCGGCCAAGTGCACCAACGAGGAGAACTACCTCATCCAGCGTCTCCTCCGCGCCGGGATCGGAACGAACAACATCGACCACTGCACGCGGCTCTGCCACTCGTCTTCGGTGAGCGCGATGCAGCGGGCGATGAACACCAGCGCGGCCTCCGGCTCGATGCGTGAGGTGGAGCACGAGAGCGACGTCATCTTCCTGCTCGGCGCCAATACCACGGAATCGCACCCCGTATTCGGCGCCGCGCTCAAGAGAGCGCAGCGGCGCGGCGCCTTCCTCATCTGCGCCGACCCGCGCCGGATCGAGCTGGCCCAGCGCGCCGACATCCACCTGCAGATGCTCCCGGGCACCGACGTCGCGCTGCTGAACGGGATGCTCCACCACATCCTGAAGCTCGGCCTCGAGAACCGGGAATTCATAGAGTCGCGGACGCACGACTTCGACAGGGTGAGGGAGGCAGTCGAGCCGTACACGCCCGAGCACGCCGAGGCGATCACCGGAGTGAGCGCGGATCTCATCCGCGCGGCCGCCGAGCGCTATGCGCGCGGCCCGAACTCGGCCACGCTCTGGGCGATGGGTCTCACGCAGCACCACACCGGTACCGACATCGTCACCTCGCTGCTCAACCTGATCCTCGCCTGCGGGATGATCGGCCGCTGGGGCGCGCCGATGATGCCCATTCGCGGCCAGAACAACGTGCAGGGCGCGAGCGACATGGGCGCGATCCCGATGAGCTACACCGACTACCGCCCGGTCACGAGCGCCGAAGTGCGCGCCGAGTACGCGCGTGCGTGGGGTGTACCGGATGAGCGGCTGTCGCTGAAGGAGGGGCTCAAGGTCACCGAGATCGTGAAGGAGGGGAGCCCGGTTCACGCCATGTACATCATGGGCGAGAACCCGATGCTCTCCGACCCCGACGTCTCGCACGCCGAGGGTTGGTTCCGCGAGCTCGAGTTCCTCACTGTTCAGGATCTCTTCCTCACCGAGACGGCGCGCTACGCGGATGTAGTGCTCCCCGGTGCATCGTTCGCCGAGAAGACCGGGAGCTTCGTGAACACCGAGCGGCGGATCCAGGTGGCGCACAAGGCGATCGAGCCGGTGGGCGACGCGCGGGCCGACATCGACATCCTCATCGAGCTCTCCAACCGGATAGGGCTCCCCACCCCCTTCCGCGACGCGAGCGAGGTGATGGATGAGATAGCCACCGTCACACCGTCGTGGAGCGGCGTGTCGTACGAGAAGCTTCATGGTGGCGGCCTGCAGTACCCGGTGCGTACGCCCGACTCGAAGGGAACGGCATTCCTGTTCGCAGATGGATTCCCGACCGCCGACGGAAAGGCGACGTTCGTCCCCGTGGAATTCCTCCCCCCGAACGAGATGCCGAACGACGAGTTCCCGTTCTTCATGAATACCGGACGGCAGCTCTATCACTGGCACACCGGGACGATGACCCGCCGCTCCACCGGTCTCGACTCGCGTGAGCCGACACCCACGGTGGAGATCTCGGCTTACGACGCGCAGCGGCTGGGAGTGGACGACGGCGATCCAGTTCGTATAACGTCGAGGCGCGCATCGATCATCATCAATGTGCGCGTCTCGCCGCGCGTGGCGCACGGACAGGTGTTCGTACCGATGCACTACCGCGAGGCGGCGGCGAACCTGCTGACCAATTCGGATAAGCTGGATCCTTACGCGGGGATCCCGGAATTCAAGGTGAGCGCGGTGCGCGTGGAGGCGGTGAAGGAATCGCTGGCGGCGCCCGCGGAGGAGTACGTGGCAAGCGACACGGCGGAGCTGGTAGCCGGCGACGACTGAGCGACAGGCCGTACGAAGCACTACCCGGTCAGCAGTAGTGCCGACCGGGTAGTGTTTTTTATTTGCTTCGTGCCGACAACGAGACGCCGGGCATGCCACTGGAATACCCGCAACTCGCGTGTCAACTTTCGACGCGCGGAGGGCGAAGTCGAGGGAGTAACCAGCGAGCCCTCCGGCGTCCACACCAAGCATCAACGACAGCGGAGCCCCTGGCGGCGTGAGAGCACTGGTCAAGCAGAAATCGGAGCCGGGATTCGTCCTGGCGGAGGTCCCGGAGCCGACCATCCGGGACGACGAAGTCCTCATACGGGTCCGACGCGCCGGCGTTTGCGGGACGGACGTGCACATCTACGAGTGGGACGACTGGGCGCGCGGGCGGTGCAAGCCGCCGTTCATAGTGGGACACGAGTTCGCGGGCGACGTGGCGCAGGTCGGAGCGCTGGTCACCGACGTGCACGTGGGCGACAGGGTGACAGCGGAAGGTCATATCGTGGATGGGCGCTGCCTCCTCTGCCGCACCGGGAACTCGCACGCCTGCCCCCACACGCAGGTGATCGGCGTGGATCGCGACGGCTGCTTCGCCGATTACATAGCGATGCCAGCCACCAACGTGTGGCACCTCGACGATGACATCTCGTATGACGTGGGCGGGATTCACGACCCCATGGGGAATGCGTTTCACACAGCGCTCACCGCCGACATTCCGGGCTCCACCGTACTGGTGACCGGATGCGGACCGATAGGGATCTTTGCTATAGGCGTCTGCCGCGCGGCAGGCGCCTCTCGCATCATAGCCTCCGATGTGAACGACACGCGCCTCGCGCTCGCGCGGCAGATGGGTGCGCACGATGCCGTGCACCCCGAGCAGGTGGAAGCGATCGTGAAGGGCGCTACCGACGGACTGGGCGTGGACGTGGTGCTCGAGATGTCGGGGCATCCGTCCGCCATCCATCAGGCATTCGCGCTGGTGCGCCCGGCCGGTCGCATCCAGATGCTCGGCGTTCCCGCCAAGCCGCTCGAGTTCAATTTTGCAACCGAGCTGGTGTTCAAGGGCGTCACCGTGTACGGCGTGACCGGCCGCAGGATGTACGACACCTGGCTGCAGATGACGCGCTTCCTCCGGTCACGCGAGTTCGACCCGACGCCGGTGATCACTCATCGCTTCCCGCTGGAGTGCTTCGACGACGCGATCCGCGCGATCAAGTCGGGCGAGGCGGGAAAGGTCATCTTCGAGATCGCCTGACGTACCGGTGCTCCGGCGCTTACATCGCCGCGAATCATTCCTCGAACACCGCACAATTCCATGAACAAGAACTTCGTTACTTCCCTCGATTCCACTCTCGATCAGTTCCGTGAGGAGGGCGTCTACAAGCGCCTCAACCATCTCGAGTCGCCGCAGGCGGCGCGGGTGCGGATGGAGGGACGCGGCGAGGTACTGGTGATGTCATCGAACAACTACCTCGGCCTCTGCGCCGAACCGAGCGTTGTCCAAGCGGGGAAGGACGCGCTCGACCAGTACGGCGCGGGCACCGGGAGCGTGCGCTTCATCTGCGGTACCTTCACCATACATCGCGATATAGAGAAGGCGCTGGCCGGCTTCGTCGGAGCAGAGTCGTCGCTCACCTACGTTTCGGCATGGAATGCCAACGAGGGTCTAACGGCGACGGTGGTGGAAGAGGGAGATGTGGTCATCTCCGACGCGCTCAACCACGCGTCTATCATAGACTCGATGCGCCTGGCCAAGGCGATCACGAAGTGCGCCACCGCCGTGTACAAGCATTCCGACATGGACGACCTGAAGGCCAAGCTCGAGGCGTCGCGCGGTGCGCGGCGTCGGCTGATCTGGACCGATGGCGTCTTCTCGATGGAGGGGGACATCGCCAAGCTCCCCGACATCCTCCAGCTCGCGCGCGAGTACGACGCGATAGTGGCGGTGGACGACTCGCACGGCACCGGCGTGCTCGGCGAGCGCGGTCGCGGCACCGCCGAATATCACGGCGTGCTCGGCGATGTAGACATCATCACCTCCACGCTCGGCAAGGCGCTCGGTGGCGCAGCTGGCGGTTTCACCGCCGGCCCGGCTGCGCTCGCCGACTACCTCACGCAGCGCTCGCGCCCGCAGCTATTCTCGAACGCGCTTCCGCCAACGGTAGCGGGTAGCGCGCTCGCCGCCGTCCGCTTCGTGGAGCAGCACCCCGAGCGTGTGGCGAAGCTGCGCGAGAACACCGCCTACTTCCGCAACGCGATAACCGAAGCCGGGTTCAAGCCGCTCGCCGGCGACACCCCGATCGTCCCGATCATCGTGGGCGAGACAGCTCTGGCGATCTCGATGAGCGAGAAGATGCTCGAGCACGGCGTCTTCGTCACCGGCTTCGGCTACCCCGTCGTCCCCCAGGGCCACGCCCGTATCCGCTGCCAGCTCTCTGCCGCCCACACGCGTGAAGATCTCGATGAGGCTGTGAGTGTGTTCAAGAAGGTGGGGCGTGAGCTGGGGATGGTGAAATAGAATAAAGAAAGCAGAGGGCAGAAAGCAGAAAGCAGGAGCTGCCTCAGGGGTGAGGGCTGTCTCCCCACGAGCCGTTACCTGCTTTCTGCTTTCTGCTCTCTGCTTTCTTTTCTTGTCGTCAGTTCACGCCGCCAGCTTCACTCTGATCACCAGCCGCCTCCAGCTGGCGACATCGTCATTACCTACCTTCTCGACATTGGCGCCGCAGCGGCCGCCGTCCAGCATCCACGGCACCAACCAGTGTGATACCGTGTAGGGCAGGTGCCCTACGACATCCCCGCCGCTGGCGTGCACCCAGACGGCGGGGTTGTCGGTGCCTGGCGGGTCGGGCACCAGGATCAGTCGGTCACCTGCCTGAAGGCGGTGGACGACACTCATTCTCTGGCCGAAGACCGTTCCGTAAACCGCGCTCCGGAACTCATCCACATCGGGCGGCACCGAGCTTCCTGCTGTCATAGATGACTCTCCTGACACGGGCCAACCGCGTCCATCCCCCTACTGGCAAGGTGCGGCGGGAGAAGGGAGAGGTCAAGCAGGGGAAAGCGGAGAGCAGAGAGCAGAAAGCAGTGAACCGCGTCGCGGCTGAGTGCCCTCGCCGTACGAGCCGTTCCTGCTTTCTGCTGTCTGCCTTTTGCTGTCTGCTTCCCGCTCTCCTTCCCTCCCCCCGTTACCCCCTCCCCCACCGCATCGTCTGAGACATGAAACGAGGCATACTGCACCCCAAATCCATCCATCCGAATGAGGATTTCCACAATGCGCACGGTCCGGTGGCTGACGTCAGGGCTCGCCCTCGCGGCGCTCGTGCCGTCGCTCGGCGCGGCACAGCAGTCGTCGTCGCGTCTCTTCGAGAACTCCTGGTTCTGGGGTGCGAAGGGCGGTGTGATGTCGTTCGAGACCGAGGCGGACGGGAACACCGCGGCGCCGCTGGTTGGCGTCGAGTGGCTGATCACTCGCACGCACGGAGCACTCTACATCTCGGGCGAGCAGTCATTCTTCAAGGCCACGTCGTCGGTGAACGATCGCTACGGGCAGGAGTATCGCGTCGCGATACGTGACATGCGCCGCTACACTGCGGCAGCGCTGGCCTTCCCCTGGACCTGGGGGACCGTGCGGCCGTACGGCGGCGTGGGCTTCTCGCTGAACAACATCCAGCGCACCGCCCTCATCGACATGCCCGCTACCGACACCTCGCTCGCCGACGTGGCGGTGCAGCTCGACCACCAGAAGGACCGCGTCTCCTTCATCACCATGGCAGGCATCCAGGGACAGTATCAGCGCGTCTCACTCTTCGGCCAGGTCACCTACATGCCCGCCAAGTCCGGCTTCCTCCTCAACGGCCGCTCGACCTACATCCTCGAGGCGGGTATCAGGTACAACTTCGGGTCGTCGAGGGAGAGGTTGGATAAGTAGGGAGAAGCAGAGGGCAGAAAGCAGACGGCAGGGAACGGCTCGTATACCACAGTCATCCCCGCGCTTCCGCGGGGATGACTGTGGTATGGGCCCTTGCTCGCGCGCGCATGGCCCTGGATGGTGTGCCGATACCTGCTCTCTGCCCTCTGCTTTCTGCCGTCCCTCACCCTCCCCGCATCACTCTCAGAACGTTCCCACCAAGCAGTTTCGCCACGTCGGAATCGGAGTAGCCGCGCTCGAGCAGCGCTTGCGCGAGAACCGGGACGCAGGTCACGTCCTCGAGACCGGACGGGGTGGCGCTGATGCCATCGAAGTCGCTCCCGAGGGCGCCGACGTGGTCGATGCCGGCAACGCGGACCATGTGGTCGATGTGGTCGAGGACGACGGATAGAGGGACAGGTGGGATGCGCGCGAGAAGCGATGTGCGCAGAGCACGGAGCTCGCCGGAAAGCGGCGCGTAGGGATCGATGCCGCTGGCGGCGCGACGAGCCGTGATATCAGCGTCCACCATCTCGTACGCTTCGCGAAAGGCAGTATCCAGAAAGAGCGGGAAGAAGTTGAGCTGCGCCACGCCGCCGTTCCTGGCGATCGCGCGGAGTTGATCGTCGGTGAGATTGCGCGGATGGTCGGAGATGGCGCGGGCGCACGAGTGCGAGGCCACCACGCTGTGCGATGTCACATCGAGTACATCGTAGAACGTCTCCTCCGACACGTGCGAGAGATCCACGAGCATGCCGAGCCGGTCGAGCTCCCTGATCACCTCCTCACCGAACGCGGTGAGGCCGCCGGTGCGGGTATCGTGCTCGCCAATGGATGATCCCGCCCAGCTATTCCCGTTGTTCCAGGTGAGCGTGAGGTAGTACGCGCCTCGGCTGTGCAGCTCGCGCAGATTGTCCAGCGACTCCTCGATTGCGTGGCCACCCTCCACGCCGATCAGGATCGCTACCTTCCCCTCCCTCTTGGCGCGCTCTATTCCGGCAGCCTCGGTGGCGAGGAGAAGCGCGTCGGGGTTTCGCCGGACTGCGGCGTGGATGGCGTCCATGTAGCGCAGCGCGCGTGCGAACGACTCATCAGGCCGAGCGAGCGCGTACGGCGCGTCCACCCACGCGGCCATGAACTGCGCCGTGATCCCCGACTCCAACAGCCGCGGGATGTCTGTATGACTCTCCTCCGCACCGTGTCGTACATCGGGATCGAGCCCCTCGTCGAGTACGCGCGTGAACATGTCGTTGTGGGTGTCTATCACGATAGCGTCGCGATAGACGCGCAGGGCGCGCTCGGAGATCTGGTTGGACACGGGCATGGAGTAAGGTGACTCGCGCAACTAGCCGCGGCGTGACGAACGTCGTGCCTTTGGCGCCTTCGAAATGAAGGGGCTGCCGCGCACGAACCATCGGAGTGGCCACGACGCGGCCTTGGTGATCCCGATGCGCGGCGTCACTTCCACCTCATCGTCCGGCACTGGCTCGCCGCGAAGGATCTCGAGCGGTGAGTCGTACAGGCGGAAGCCGTTCATCTCACCCGTGATGCCGAGTGCCAGACAGAGCTTCCCCGGTCCATTGGTGAGATCCTGCTCGCGACGCGGATGTCCTCGCCGCTCGCGCATGAGTTCCACTCCTTCCAGCGGCTCGATGGCGCGCACCAGCACCGCGCTCGGCAGGTCCACCTCGCGCGTGACGGCGTTGAAGCACCAGTACATCCCGTAGATGAAGTAGACGTACGCCGTGCCCGGCGGACCGTACAGCCAGTGTGTGCGTTCCGTGCGTCCCGCCGCGGCGTGACAGGCCGCGTCGTGCTCACCAAGGTAGGCTTCGGTTTCCACGATGCGCCCGCTCGTACGACCTTCGCTCGTGTCCACGCGCAAGATGGCGCCGAGCAGGTCGCGGGCGACCTGCTCGGTTTCACGATCGTAGAACGATCGCGCAATTGCGTCGCCATCGCGCGAGCGCCGCGCGGTGCGCGCGGCACGCATGCTCACCCCTCCGAGCCCTCGCCTTCCCCGGATGTGGGGCCGCCAGCGGTCGATGCAGCGACTGCGGTCTTCGCTGCGCTCTTCTTGCGAGCGCCGCGCTTCCGGCGTGGCTTCACCGAATCGCTCTCCGCCTTCGCGGAGCCCTCGCCCTGCCCAGCGGTCTCGCCCCGCGCCGGTGCGGAACCGCTCCCCGGCGACGCCGTGGATGCTGGCGGTGGGGAAGCTTGCGTGGCAGGAGCGCCCGCCCCCTCGGTGGCAGACAATGCCGCCGCCTTGCGTCCACGCGAAGCGGTCTTCGTCGCCGTCTTGGCGGCCTTCTTCGTGGCCTTCTTCGCAGCGGTCTTCGTTGCCTTCTTGGTGGCGCCGCGGCCCGCGCGCTTGCGCGGCGTGGCGGCCTCCTTCCCGGTGCTCTCCGCAGGTTCCTGAGATGCAGCCGGAGCGGCCTGCGCGCCTTCCGCGGGAGCGGCAGCCGCAGCGGCAGCAGGTGACTCGACGACACCGATGGAGAGAAGCTCCGGCGGCACCTCGGTGGGCCGACCGCCTGGGCGGCCGCCGCGCGAGCGGATCCCTCTACGGAGAGATGCAGCGCCGGCCGCGCTGCGCGCGGCCTGACTCGGTTCCGGAGCGGCCTGCTCCGCGACTGCGAGCTGCTCGGCGACCGGCTCCGTTTCAGCGGCAGGGGCGACCTCGTAGACCTCACCGTGCTTGCGCAGATCCACCACGTGCGCGGCGTGAGCGTCGCTGAGTATGCGATGGAAGAAGCGCTCGCTGAGACTCTCGCTGTCACGCCCGAGGAGCCCGCGCGCCTTCCGCCGCACCTCGCCGGCAGGCACGGCGACGTCTTCACCCTTTGTCAGCTCGAGGACTGCGCGTCGCACGAGGTCGAGTGCCTCGTCGCGCGTGAGTCGCTCGCCGGTCATCTCTGCGGAGAGGCCAGCTGGTGCTCTCGTGGCAGGAGCTTCCGCCACGGCGTGAGCCCCATCGTGCCGAGCCGCGGTTGCAGCGGGCGCGCCCGCTGGACGACGCTCGCGCTCCCTCCCACGACCCCGGCTGCGGCGACCGCGCCGGCCGTTCTCCTCCGCTGCCGGTGCGCGCTCCGCCTCCACGGCGGGCGCCGCGTGCAGTTGCGGCTTCGGCTCCGGAGCGCGAGCAGCCGCCGCGGGCTCGGCGACGTCCACCTCCATCTGCCCGTTCTCGAGTCGCGTGACCTTGATCAGGCCGCGCTGCGCCGCTTCCTGGCAGAATCGCGAGAACTTCGCCATGCCGAGATCCTTCTCGTCGAACGTCGAGTCGATCTCCTGCATCACCTGCTTGAGCCGGTCGGAGCGCATCACGTCGCCGTTGCGCTTCATCCGCTCCACGCCCTCGACCACCAGCTCCCACGGATCGTGCTTGACGACTTCTTCCTCGCCCGACTTCACGAGACCGGCAAGCGCGTTGTAGCTGTAGTACTCGTCGCAGTTCATGACGAGCAGGTCGCT
>DASSOX010000075.1:0-3882 GCA_035700125.1 Gemmatimonadaceae bacterium | reverse complement strand
GGGGGTCACTTCGGTGAGCCCGAGTCCCGTGGTGTCGAGCTTCACGCTGCGGACGATCTCGGAGTCGTGCACGAAGATATTGAGTCGGTCGGTGGTTATGGATCCGAGCCCGCGCACCGCGCGGCGGGGCCCCTTCACGAGCACGCTGCCGGGGAGCACGCGCGGACCGTTCGTGACTCGCATTCCGCTGTCGGTGCCGAGATGCACCAGTGCGCGCACGGGGAGGTAGCGCTTCTCGGTCACCTCGAAGTCGAGCGTGATGGAGCGCGGCGTGACATCGCGCACGCGTACGTCGGCGTTGCCGGGGATGATCACGTCGCCGGGTCGGAGGTCGAGGGTGACCTCGTTCGGCGTGTCGGGGCCGACGACACGGCGGATCGTCGGTCCCGCCGTGTACAGCTTGAGCAGCTCGCGGCCGCGTCCACCCACCAGCGCCTGCACCTCCGGGATCTCGCTCACGAGAGCGACCGACGAGTCGGTGACGATCTGCACCTTGACGTTCACCCACGCTTCGGTCTGCTCCTCGGCGCTCACCATGACCCAGAGCGACAACGCCAGCGCGAGCGCGGAGAACTTCACCGGAAAGCGCCACGTGACGGCGTGCACGATCCTCTTCCAGATCGACAGCGCGCGCTCGCGTACGTCCGAGGACTCCGGAGAGCGTTGACCTGGGGTGGAAGGGGTGGGCACGGGTGGATCTCCGGTGGTGCGGTCGGTCACTCGGTCCTGGAGGGTTCCCTGAGAAGCTGCTCGATCACCGCACGATTGGCTTCGGAGTTCCAGTCGACGGCACCGATGAGCTTCTTCCTGATCACGCCATCGCGGCCGATGATGAAGGTCTCCGGCACCGCGGTGGCCTGATACTGCTTCTGCGTCCGGTCGGTGGGATCGTGCAGGATGGTGAAGGTGAGCCCGAGCTGCTTGGCGAAGTTGCGGATGACGTCATCCTGTCCCGCCACGTCCACACTCACGGCCACGATCTTCAACCCCTCTGGTCCGAGCGCCTGGTGCAGCTTCTCGATGCTGGGCATCTCCACGCGGCATGGCGCGCACCAGGTAGCCCAGATGTTGAGGAGCACTACCTGACCCTTGTAGTCGTCCAGCGAGCGCGGCTCCGGGGTGCCATCGAGCGTCATCGCGTGGAAGTCCGGTGCTCGCGAGCCGACGGAGACGGGGAAGAGCTCGTCGCCGAAGATGCGCGTGGCCGCGAAGAGTCCGCTCGCGATCAGCAGGACGAATAGTCCGACGATGGACCACTGCTGCCTGATGGTCATGCCGTCTCCATGCAGAGTTGCCTGAGTGCCGAGATCTCCGCCCCCGGGTCGCTCGCGTTGAACACGGCGTTGCCGGCCACGAAGGTGTCGGCGCCCGCGCGCCACACACGATGGATCGTCTCGCGACTGATCCCGCCATCCACTTCGAGGAGAGCGCGCGAGCCAGCGGCATCGAGCAGGGCACGCGCGCGGCCCACCTTGTCCACCGAGTGCTCTATGAAGCTCTGGCCTCCGAAGCCGGGATTCACGGTCATCACGAGGAGAAGGTCGAGATCGCGCGCCACCTCGCTCACCGCGGTGAGCGGAGTGGACGGGTTGATGGCCGCGCCGGCCATACAGCCGAGCTCCTTGATCCGGCAGAGCTGGCGCTGCAGGTGCGGCGATACCTCGGTGTGGATCGTGAGCGTGGATGCGCCCGCGAGCGCGAAGCTCTCGAAGTAGTCCTCCGGCCGCTCCACCATGAGGTGCACATCGAGCGGGAGCTTCGTGATCCGGCGCATGGTCTCGATGACCTTCGCGCCGTAGGTGAGGTTGGGGACGAAGTGCCCGTCCATGACGTCCACGTGCATCCAGTCGGCGCCTCCCGCTTCCACGCGCGCTACCTCATCGGCGAGGCGCGCGAAGTCGGCGCTGAGGATGGATGGAACTATGCGGACATCGCTCATGGCTGTCCGGAGACCGTGAGGTTGATGGTAGTCCCGGCGGGCGCGCTGCTGTTCGCCGCGGGCGACTGGCCCACGACGGTGTTGGCGCGGAAGGCGGGATTGTTCTCGTACGTCACTTCGCCCACCTGGAAGCCGAGCTGGCCGAGGAGCGAGCGCGCCTGGCCGTAATCCTGACCGATGAGGTCGGGCACCGTGAGCTGGCCGGGGCCGTCGCTCACGGTGAGATCCACCTTCGATGGCGTCGGCGCCTTGGCACCGCCTACCGGTGAGCTGAGGAGCACCTGCCCGCGCGGCGCGGCGTTCTCCACGGTCTTCACGTCTCCCACCTCGAGCCCCGCGTCCTCGATCTCCGCCGTGGCCTGCTCGCGCGTGAGACCCACCACGCGCGGAACCTCCACGCTGCGCTGGCCGCGACTCACGTCGAGCACCACGGTGAAGCCCTTGGGCTCGGTGGTGCCGGGGTTGGGCGTCTGTGAGAGCACCTGACCCGCGGGCGCGGATGCGTCGAAGCGGCGCTCGCCCCGCGCGACCTTGAAGCCCTCGTCGTGCAGCTTCGCGGTAGCGGAGTCGAAGGAGAGGCCTGTCACGTTGGGCACGGAGAGGTCGCTCGCTGCGCTGGTTGGCGGGAAGATGAAGACAGCGACGATGAAGTAGGCGAGCACGAAGCCGCCGACCGCGGCGCCGATGTACGGAGCCGCGGCCTTCAGGCGTCTCCGCCACTTCTCGCGGGCATCGTCGCTCGGCCGCTCGCTGCTTCCCAGGTATTCCGCGTTCAGTTCATCGAGATGAGAGGTCACTCTCCAACTCTCCGGAGTCGTGCGGCGAAGGCGCCGTCCACACCGTGCCGTTGCGGGAGGACGCGAAGCCGGCCGGCATCGAGCACCGCCTGGCTCACCGCGCCCTCGGCCGGTGGCTCGAGGCGCCAGTCATTGCGCTCGGCGAGGAAGCTCTCGATCTGAGCATCGTTCTCCTCGGGCTCGAGCGAACAGGTACTGTACACCAGAAGCCCGCCGGGTTTCACCACGTCGGCCGCGGCGCGCAGGATGCTGCGCTGCAGAGCGGCCATCACCGCCAGGTCGGAGATCCTCAGACGCCAGCGTGCGTCCGGGTGGCGGCGGAAGGTGCCGGTGCCCGTGCAGGGTACGTCGAGCAGAACGGCGTCGACCGGGCGGATTGCGGGGTGGCGCGCATCCGCCACCATGGCGAAGACGTTCCTGGCCTCCAGGCGGCGAACGTTCTCCGCCACCCAGTGCATCCTCCCCACCGAGCGGTCGGAGGCGATTACCATCCGGGCATCACGCGAGAGCTCCAGCGTCTTGCCGCCGGGCGCGGCGCATAGGTCGGCCACCGTGGCGCCCGCGGGGATGGCGCCGTAGCGGGTGACGAGCGTGGCGCCGGGATCCTGCACGAAGAACAGCCCCTTGCGATAGGCGCCGAGCTCGGTGAGCGAGACGCCGGAGCCGAGCTGGATGCTGTCGGGGACGAGCGGCACCTCTTCCACGTGCGCGCCCGCCGACTCCAGGGTCGCCTCGAGCTGCTCGCGCACGATTCCGTACGGGCGGAGGACGGTAGGCGCCTCGGAGTTGTTCATAGCGAGGAGCCGCTCCGTTTCATCGGCGCCCCAGCGCGCCACCCAACGCGCGACGAGCCAGCGCGGGTGCGAGTGGCGGAGCGAGAGCGCATCGACGGGGTCGCCGCTTTTTGGAAGCGTGAGCGCATCACGCTCGCGATCCACGCGCCGAAGCACCGCGTTGGCGAGTCGGCTAGCGCCGATTCCATGGCGCCGCTTGACCAGCTCCACCGTCTGCGCGATCGCCGCGTACGCGGGAACGCTCCCCATGTAGAGGAGCTGGTACACGCCGAGCCGGAGGAGGTCGATGAGGTCGGGATCGAGGCGCACCAGGCCGCCGCGCACGCGGTCGTCGAGGTACGCATCTATCACC
>DASSOX010000074.1:0-18365 GCA_035700125.1 Gemmatimonadaceae bacterium | reverse complement strand
CTGTAGCTCGCGTAGCCCTCGTCGAACCAGCGCGGCGGGAGGTCGCCCAGGTACTCGTGCAGCGCCAGGTGCGCCAGCTCGTGACGCAACACCCGCATCGGGTCTCCAGCATCCGAGCCGGCGCGGCTCCCCTGCATGACGATGCGATGCTCCGACGGGATCGCGACCGCCGCACCCCACTCCGGCGCTCCGGCGCCGATCCAGTCGCGGAAGCGCCGCTCGTCGGGAGCGATGGCTATGAGGATCCTGTTGCGGGGGCGCGGGAGACCGGGGAAGCTGTCGCTGGCGACAGCGGTGTCGAGGACACTGTGTGCGAGGCGAGTATCACGTGGGTAGGCGACCACCGTGATGCGCCCGCTGTCCAGCCGGAGTGGTGCCTGCTGCGCCGGTGCGGTGCGCGCTGCGGCGGCGATCAGCAGGAGCGAGCCGACTACTACGTGGCGCGCGACGGGGCGCCACCCTCCTCCACGTGCTTCAACATCTCGGCGCAGCGCTTTCCCCATGGATTGAACTTGTTCGCCGCGACCCCGTCTCGCCAAGCCTGCAGGGCGGCGCCCTTCTTTCCGCCGAACCAGAGCGCGCGGCCCAGCTCGTAATACGCCTCCACGAGATTCGGACCGAGCGCAAGCGCCTTCCGGTAGAACATCTCCGCATCGTCGTACATCTCTCTCTCGGCATACACCAATCCGAGATAGAAGTGCGCGTACAACGTCGCCTTGCGATCGTTGTCCAGACGTATCGCGCGCGAGAGATGCTCGATCGCCTCGCCGAAAATGCGCTTCTTCAGGCAGATGTAGCCGAGATTGATCCGTGCGAGCGAGTTCGCCGGCTGACGCGTGAGCACCTTCTGGAAGGTGAGCATCGCCTCGTCGTACTTCTCCTGGAGCATCTGCGCCCAGCCGAGGAGCGACTCGGTCTCCGGATCGTCTGGCGAGAGCTCGAGTGCCTTCTGGAGCGCGCGCTCCGCGCCGGCGTGGTCGCCGAGTGAGATGAGACTCCACCCTTTCTCGACGAACGTGGAGGCGCCCAGCCGATCGGCCACCACCGGCGAAGGCGGCGCCGTCGCGCGGTCGCTCGTGCCGGAGGTGCTCATGCCGGAGGTGCCCGTGCCCGAGGTGCTCGTGCCCGAGGTGCTCGTGCCGGCCGCACTTTGCGAAGCCACGGCCACGCTCGTTGGAGTCAACGCCTTCCAACGATCCACCAGTTGCTTGATCTCCTCGCGTAGTGCGCGTAGCGAGGCGATCTCGCGCTCGGTGTCCTTGTAGAGTGCGATGATCTCGGCCTTGATCGCATCGCGCTCGCCGGCCGCGGCCGAGGTTTCCATCCGCGCGACTATGGAGTCGTGGCGCTGGCGGAGCGCCGGCTGTTCGTCAGGCATCGAGGTCTTCGTCCGAGCGCGGCGACCCGTCCTTGCCGCTGCTGGCGGCGCCATCGGCCATGGCTCGCTGCAGCACCAGGCGCTCCGTGGCACTCAGCAGCCGCTCCACCTCGAGGAAGATGAGCAGCGCTCCCTCGGGCGCGGCCGCCCCACCCCGCTTCGCTTCGGCCCGCCTCACGAGGCCGCGAAGATACTCGGCCGAGAGTCCGCGGAAGATCGCCGGCGGCGGGGAGATCCGCTCTTCCGGAATCACCACCACCTCGAGAACGGAGTCCACAACCGCTCCTATCCATTCTTCGCCCACGGCGAACACGATCACGCGACGCGTCGTCGCACCGCCGTCGGAGCCGACACCTCCACCATCGCGGCGCCCGATCTCGAAGCGTCGCGCGAGATCTATCACGGGGATCACGCGTCCCTCGTACTCGATCACGCCCTCCACCCACTCTGGGAGGTGGGGCACCGCCGTTGGCTCGACGTAGCGGAGCACGCGCTCGACGGCCATGATGTCTGCCGCGAACTCGTCCTTGCCCACGCGAAAGGTCACGACCTGATGCGATGTTTGCTCGCTCATCGGCTCTCTCCAGCCACCATGTTGATGCACGATGCGGTCAACGCCTCGACATCTACCACCGCCACCAGCTCATCGCCATGGCGGGTGATGCCGAGGAGTATGCCGTCGGCCGCGTCACGCGGCGATGGCCGCTTCAGATTGTCCAGGTCCACCGGGATGACTTCGTCCACATCGTCGAGCGCCAGCGCGATGCGCTTCCCCAGCGCGCGGACGATCAGCGCCACGCCTCCTTCGTCGGAGCGCCTCACCCCGAGAGCGTGCTCCGGTGAGAAGAGACTCAGCAACTGGCCACGCAAAGCGAAGACTCCGAGCGCCGCGACTGGCATCCCGGATACCCGATCCACCTCCGGTCGCTCGAGCACCTCCTCGCACGCATCGAGGGCCATGGCGAATCGCTCTCCTCCGAGAGAGAAGAGCAGCATCTGGCCGAGTGTATCGTTCGCTGCGGGAACGGCCGCCGCCCCGGCTCGCGTAGTGAGCATGACTCTCCTCACGCGGGGGCCCTCGCAGCAATGCTCCCTATGACCGATGCCATCGCACCGAGCGCGAGCTCTCTGTCCACTCCGCCGGTCGCCACCGCAGCGCGCGGCATCCCGTAGATGGTGGAGGTGGCGGCATCCTGCGCGAGCCCTACGCCGCCCGCCCGGTGGATGGCGAGCAGCCCCTCGGCTCCGTCGCGCCCCATCCCCGTGAGCACCACCCCCACCGCCCTCTCGCCGAAGACTTCCGCGACCGACTCGAAGAGTGGATCGGCCGATGGACGCACACCCCAGATCGCAGGAGATTCGTCCAGCGCGATCACCGGTGCACCGTCGGAAACGCAGATGCACATGTGGAAGCCACCGGGCGCAACGTATACCCGATCGTGCTGAACGACGTCGCCGTCCGTCGCCTCGCAGACGGACAGTTCGCTCTGAGCGTCGAGTCGCTCCGCGAGACTGCGCGTGAACCCGGGCGGCATATGCTGCACCACGAGCACCGCCGCGCCGAGCCGGCGAGGGAGCGATGGGATGAGCTCCGCGAGCGCACGAGGTCCGCCCGTGGACGCGGCGATCGCCACCACACGGGTAGCGCCGCCGGTGTGCTCGATCACCGGCTGCGAAGGCGGCGTGCGAGGGCGCGCGAGTACCTCCACGCCTCCGAGGTTCACGCCACGCGCCGCGCGGAGCGCCACGAGAAGCCGGTCGCGTACGCTGTCCAGGTCCATGCTGATCGGCCCTGATGGCTTCCGCACGAACTCCACGGCGCCCAGTTCCAGCGCGCGGATGGCGAGGTCGTTCGCATCGCCCGTGGCCGCGCCGCTCAGCATGACCACGGGGCGCGGTGCCTCGCTCATGATGTAGCCCAGCGCGCCTATCCCGTCGAGCTGCGGCATCTCGATGTCCAGCGTCACGAGGTCGGGCGCGAGCGCGTGAACTTTTTCCACGGCCTCGAGTCCGTTGCGCGCCGTGCCGGCCACTCTGAACTCGCCCGACGATGACACCATCTCGGAGATGAGCTTCCGCATGAAGGCGCTGTCGTCCACCACGAGGACCGAGCAAGGCTCAGATGACGACATTGCCCCGCACCATCGAGCGCACTTCGACCTCTCCCGACGCAACCTTGAAGAACACGTTGCGGCCGTGACCTCCACCCACGTCTTCGGCGACTACCGGAATGCTCGCCTGTGCGAGCGCGGCGCGGGCCGCAATGAGGTTGCGTTCGCCCATCTGCAACCCGCTCGTGGGAAGCAGCGTGGCGAACATGCTTGCACCTCCGGCGAGCTTCGCCACGATCCGAGTCCGGTTGGCGCCCAGGGCGCGCATCTTCTCGAGCAGAAGCGGCACCGCGGTGGAGGGAAACTTGGCGCGGTTCGAGCGGTCCTGCGAGAGCGTCTCGCTGGGAAGGAGAATGTGGGCGAGGCCTCCCACGCGCCGATCGGCATCGTGGAGCATGATGGCCACGCAGGAGCCCAACCCGATCGTGGTGATCGTCACGTCCCCCTTCTCCACTGCGGCATCCGCCACTCTCACGCGAACCTCGCTCATGAACGCCGGAAGATTCGCTCGCGCGGCTCGACCGTCGCGAAGCTGGAACGGACAGCTCCCATCAGGGTCTCCACCTTGCCGAGCACGAGATAGCCGCCCGGCGCGAGAGCGTCGTGGAAACGCTGGAAGAGCGTCTCCTGGGTGCCCCGGTCGAAGTAGATGATGACGTTCCTGCAGGCAATGAGGTGGAAGCCGTCGGGGGCTGCTTCGGGGGCGGGCTCCCGCAGGAGATCGCGGCGCTCGAAGCGAACCAGTCGCCGAATGTCATCGGCCACGATGTGCGGAGGCAGCGGCGAGAAATAGGCGGCGCGGAGCTCGTCCGGAGTGTCCGCGAACGCGCTCTCGGCGTATGCCGCGCGCTCGGCGGCCGCGAGACTGGCGCGGTCTATGTCGGTGCCCATCACTCGTGCACGCGGCAGCCAGGAGAGCTGGCCGCGGATCGCAGCGTGGCGGTGCAGGAGGATGGCGAGCGAGTATGCTTCCTCCCCCGAGGAGCAGCCCGCGCTCCAGATGTCGATTCGTCCCTGCGTACGATCCCAGAGCTCCGGGAGCACCCGACGCGCGATGGTGTCGTAGGTCTCCCAGTTGCGAAAAAGCTTCGTGACGTTGATGGTGAGCGCGTCGAGGAGTCGCTCGTACTCGTCTGCATCGGCATCGAGGATGCGTGCGTAGGCGCCGTACGTGTGGACGCCGCGAGCGCGCATGCGCACCGCTATGCGCCTGCGCAGGCACTTCTCCTTGTAGCTCTCGCAGCCGAAGTTGCGGTCGCGGGAGATCTTTCTGGTCAGCAGCTCGAAATCGGGATCGGCGGTGATCTCGTTCATGAGCTCAGCGTCCTCGCGAGCTCGAGGTTCGCGCGTGCGGTGTCGTTCGCCGGATTCAACTCGAGCGCGCGCTCCCACGATTCTATCGCCGCCTCCTGCTCCCGCGCCTTGAAGCGGATGTTGCCCACCCGCAGGTAGACGTCGTCGCCGAGCGATGGGTCGCTCCGAATCGCGCGCTCGTAGGCCTCCAGCGCATCGTCGTAGCGGCCCGCGCGGTAGAGCGCGTCGCCGTGATTCTTCTGGAGCTGCGGAAGCGGTGGATCGCCGTCCTCCTGCAACCCGCCCTCGGCAGCTCTCGCTGCGGCCTCGAAGTCGCCGCGCCGCTCGTGGATGACGCTCGCCATGTTGTATAGTGCCGCGGAGCGTGGGTGAGCCTCGAGGCCTTCGGCCACCAGCGCGAGCGCGCGATCGGTATCGTTCAGCAGCGCGGCGGCAAGCGCCGCGTAGTGGAACCACGCCTGCGACGGCTTGCGCGCGCCCCAGAGCGTCCGCGCGGCAGACAGCGCCGCGTCGGCCTCGGCCACGTCACCGGTCTTGAGCGCGAGAATGCCGAGCGAAGTCCGCACGCGGGGGTCATCGCCTCCGCCACTATCGAGAGCGGTGGCGAGCACCTGGCACGCCTCGTGGTAGCGGCCCTGCCGCTCCAGCGCGTACGCCAGGTTGTGCTGCACAGCGGCGTGCGTGCCCGGCCGGTCGGCGGCATCGCGAAGTAGCGCGACGGCATCGTCCAACCTGTCCTCGCGGAGCGCGATCAACCCGAGATAGAAGCGCGACTGAACGTCCGCGTCCCGCAACTCCGCCACCCGGCGAAACTCCCGCGTGGCCTCCTCCAGCATCCCGGTCTTGTAGAACGCGACGCCGAGGTTGCGGTGCTCCTCCACGCGCGCTTCGCGCGCCAGTTCATCGGCCGGACGCGACTTCCCCACCCGATGGAGGAAGGCGGCCGTCGCGAGCCCGTACAGCGCCTTCCCGACTTCGAACTCCCCGATCCCGGATGCCTCCACCAGTGCGGTCACGTCACGCCGCCCGTCTATCAGCGGAAGCAGGCGCTCCTGGATCGGTGTGAGTTGTGCCGCGCTCGCGTCGAGCCGCTCGCGGTCGAGACCGAAGATGATGTCGAAGCTGGGGATCTTCTTGTCGATGAGGCTCCACTCGTCTACCCGTCGCGCGCCCTCGAGAAGAAGCGATTCGGGATTGATCGCCACGAGCACCTCGTTCTCTTCGGGACGGACGTCCGCCTCGAAGCTGAACGTGCCCTGCGTCCAGGTGAAGAGGAAGTACACCGCCTCCTCGATCTGCACGCGGACGTAGTGGTGGAGGTCGTCGCGCGAGATAGCGCCCTGCTGCACCAGGATCTCGCCGAGCCGCTTGTCGCGCTGCTCGTTCGCCTGTGCCGCGATGGCGCGCTCGAGCTGCTCCGGTTCGATGATCTGCGCCTTCACCAGGATGTCGCCCAGCCGGTCGCGCCGGTTCACGATCGATGCGTACGAGATGCGCCCGCGATCGAAGTAGATGTAGCCGAAGCTGCTCCGATCGGTGACGCTGAGGCACCCCGTTTTCTGCCCCATCGCCAGGAGCTGGAGCACGTCGGGAAGACTCGCCTCGCGGAGGCTGCCCTTGATGGCCATCAGCGCAGCTCCTCTATGGCGCGACCGGCGATGTCGGGCCACTCCCAGATCACCTTCTCACGATCCAGGAAGATCGCATCGTACGCCTTGCCATTTCCGCGGATCGCCACCATGGAGCCGCTCGCGGTTATCGCGCTCCGCGCACGCATCTGCTGCGGCTCACTTTCGCCCGGGGAATCGCCGCCCTCGAGCATCCGGCGCGCGAGTGCCGCATCGAGCGGAGCGGCGGCGGCTCGTGCGCCCTCCGCCAGCCGCTCGACCATCGCCAGCAGCTCCGCCGCACCCGCCGTGGTCCACGAGGCCAGATAATCCACGAGCTCCGCATCGTACGCGACTCCGGCGGCGGCGAGCCCGCGAGCGAACAGCTTCCGTCGCAGCTCGTCGTCTGGCGGCTGGATCTCCACCACGAGGCCGCCCGCGAATCGCGAGCGGAGGCGATCGTCCAGTCCTTCCATGAAAGCCGGAGCGCGATCGGCGGAGAACACCATCTGCCTGCCCAGCGAGTAGAGCCCGTTGAAGAGGTGGAAAAGCTCCTCCTGCGTACGCTCCTTTCCGATGCAGGCCTGGACGTCATCGAGCATGAGCACGTCCACCGCGCGGTAGCGCGCGCGCCACTGTTCGATTCTCCGCTCGCCCAGCGCTTCGATGAGCTCGTTCACGAAGTCGCGCGCATTGACGAACGCCACGCGCAGCGAGCCGCCGCTCATCGCCAGGAGCTCGTTCCCGAGCGCGTTGAGGAGGTGGGTCTTCCCCACTCCGGTACCACCGTGCACGAAGAGCGGATTGTACTTCGCGCCCGGCTCCTGGATGACCGAGTCCACGGCGTGGACGGCGAGCTCGTTGGACGCGCCCGTCTCGAACCCCGCTCGTGTGAGGCTCTCGCACGGCGCGGGGAGCGCCTCGGCGCCCGCCGCCGCGCGCTCGAGCGCTCGCTCCGCCTCGGCGAGCCGTTCGGGATCGCGAAGCAGGTGCGCCGGCACCGCGTCCGGACCGAAGCGCGCCGCCTCGGAGGCAACGGCGCGAAGGCGCTCCGCGGCCGTCTCGTAGCGCTCGAGCAGCGCATCCACGGCGGCCTCGGAAGCGCCGTCGCCAACCGCGTCGCCGTCCAGCAGCCGCTCGAGCATGGCCGTCTCGAAGCCCGCTGCACGCCAATGGCCGACGGCATCAAGAACGCGGACACGCCACGATTCGAGATGCTGCGACACCACCTCGGTCATGTCGGAGAGGAAGCTCGCGAACTCGCCGGTCATCGCCGGCCCAGCAGCGAGCCCCGCGCCCACTCCGGCGCCGACCTCGGCGCGCTCGCCGAGCAGCGCGCGCACGCTCGCTGGAGTGACCTGCGTCCCGGTGAGCGACTGGCAGGCGACCAGCTTATTGAGCGCGCCCTGCAGTTCGCGCACGTTTCCGAAGGCGATGTGGGCCACCGCTTCGAGCACGCCATCCTCGAAGCGCGTGCCGCGCTCAGCGCGCCACATCCGCAGGATCGCCATGCGCGTCTCGTAGTCCGGCGCCGCCACGTCCACCACGAGCCCTCCGGAGAAGCGCGTGATCAGCCGCTCGTCGAGGTCGGCGATTTCGGAAGGCGGCCGGTCGCTCGTGAACACCACCTGCGTTCCGGACCGCTGCAGGGCGTCGAAGAGGCGCAGCATTTCCGACTGAGTCTCGCGGCGTCCGGCGAGGAACTGCACGTCGTCGAGAAGCAGCATCCCCGTGCGCTGGTGGCGTTGCCTGAACGTCTCTACCGACCCCACCGCAACCGCTTCGGTCAGCTCGTTCACGAATTCGTCTACCGTGGAGTACTCCACGCGCAGATCCGGCTGGAGCTGCATCGCGTGGTTCGCGATGGCAAGCATGATATGCGTCTTGCCGAGCCCCGAACTGCTGTAGATGAAAAGCGGGTTGTAGGTGGCACCGGGCGACTGGGCAACCGCGCGCGCCGCCGATACGGCCAGGCGATTCGCCGAGCCGACGACGTAGTTGTCGAAGCGGTAGCGCGCGTCGAGCTCCATGCCTCAGACGCTCCCCACGGTATCGCGTGAGCGCTGCCGCGCGCCCCCCGGCGCGCCTCCGCTCAGGCGCCTGAGCACCTGCTCCGAAATACCACGCAGCGTCTCGAAGACGCCGTGGCCATGAAGCGCGTCGGCGGTGAAGGCCGGCACGTCGCGGAAATTCAGCGCCTCATCGAGAACGTCCGCACCGAGTATCAGCTCGCGCGGCAAATCCTGCTTGTTGTACTGGATGACCAGTGGCGTTGCGCGTACATCCATGCCGTGCTCGGCGAGGTTCGCGTGGAGGTCCTGCATGCTCTCGATGTTCTCCTCGAGCTGGCGCGCCTGGCTGTCGGCCACGAAGACGACTCCGTCGGCACCCTGCAGCACGAGCCTGCGCGTGGCCTGGTAGTATACCTGCCCCGGCACAGTGTAGAGCTGGAAGCGAGTGGCGAAACCCGAGATGGAGCCGAGGTCCAACGGGAGGAAATCGAAGAAGAGCGTACGATCCGTCTGCGTGGCGAGCGACACCATCTTGCCACGGCGAGCGCTCGGAACCTGCTCGTAAATGTAATGCAGGTTCGTCGTCTTACCCGACCGTCCGGGGCCGTAGTAGACGATCTTGCAGGTGATCTCGCGCGTGGCGTAGTTGACGAGAGGCACCGGCTATTCAGGCTGGAGGAAACGAAGGCGGCACGGAGAGCATTCCCTCCGAGTCGGGGCGTGCACGGCCGAACAGGATGGCGAGGCTCCGATTGAGATCCCGCTCGAGGTTCTCGCCCAGGTCCACTCGCCCGGTCTCCGCGGGCGCTGGCACGGAAGTCCTCGCGGCGCTGGCCAGTGCGGTGCAGAGCTCGCGGAAGTACAGGCGCACGATGCCGAGCGAGCTCTCGCCACCGAACGCGGCGAGAAGAACGAGCGGACCGCGCTCGGTCGGCGCCTCGGCGATGAACAGCTCACGTTCCCTGCCCGCATGATGCAGCTCGCGGAAGGGCGTCCCCTCCAGCTCGCGGCCAAGCTGCGCAGCGGTAACGTTGATTGCCGCGGCGAGGGAGCAGGCGGCCATGACGTCCATCGCGCGCGTGAAGCCGAACTGCCCGAGTACCTGTCCACTCGGCTGCAGAAGCAGAGCGAATGTAACCCGCGACTCGTCCGCGAAGCGCTGGAGGGGCGCCTCCACCCATGGCTCGGAAACGCGGGCTCTCATGCGAGAGAGTCCACCAGTTGGAGGATCACCGTGCGCAGCTGGGCCACCGGGGCACCCGTTTCCGCCACGACTACGGCCACCAGGTCGTCTCGCCCTGCCGCGCATATGTGGCCGCGCTCCGACTCGAGTTGGAGGAAGCTGACCGTCGAGAGCCCGGCCGCCTCCGAGCAGAGTCGCGCGCGCCGGTAGAGCGCAGCCGCCAGCGCCGCCACCGCCGCTCCGTCCACTCCCGTCTGAACGTCGGCGTCCACGATGATGCCGTCCCGCTCACTCACCACCAGGCAGCCGAGCACGCCGCGCTGCCGGGTCAGCGTGGATATGAGACCCGTGAACTGAGTAGTGCTCATGAAGTAGCCCCCAGCCATGCGCCGGCGCGGCGGCCGCACTGCTGCAGCACTCGCCGCACGAGTCCCAGAGGAACGGAGCGGGCCGCCGCCACCAGAACGAGCGAATCGTCGAGCACCGGCGCCATGGCCACCGTGGCGACGTCTGTCTCGAAGGTGACCGACGTCCACCCGCCGAGGCCCAGATGCTCCGATGCGCGCGCAGCATCCTCGCGGATTCCGGCGAGCGACGCGCCCACTTCCTGCCCCACGTCGCGCCCGTCTTCGGTCAGATAGAGACCCGCCGTGACGAGGCCCGACGCATCGAGCAGAAGCGCGGTCTGTTCGCCTTCGCCCAGTATCTCCGCGAAAAGCCGGCGCGCCTCCTCCTCCACGCGTCTGCCCGCCTCGGCCAGCGGCGCTCCGCCGTTGCCATTGCCGCCGGTCGCCTGAGCGTCGGTTCCGTCCGAGAAGTGCAACATCCTGCGGACCATGTGCAGCGCCGTCGTAATCGACGGATCGCCGCCGTTCTGCGCCGATGCCTGGCTGAGGTAGCGCTCTGCGTCCGTCAACCGCCCCTGCTTGAAGAGCACGTACCCCACGCCTTTGCGCGCGCCCACGTGACCCGGCACCAGCTCGAGAACAGTGGCCCACTCATCGAAGGCGGCGGTGAGCTCGTTCCGGTCCACGTGGATGCGTGCGAGCAGATCGTGCGCGTCGGCGTCGTGCGGATGGCGCTCGAGACCGCGCAGTGCGACGCGAAGCGCGAGGTCGAGCTGCCCCGTGCGGCGCAGCTCCTCGCCGAGCTGGATGAACACGAGGCTCGAGGGGTCGCGCGCCAGCTCGTCGCTCAGGCGCCGGATATCGTCAGACATACGCGTGCTCCCGCAGGATGCCGCGGAGAGAGAGCGCGCTCTCGACCGCGGTGCGGACGCTCGGCGCCAGCGCATCGTCGGGCGAGAGGCGGAGATATCGCTCCCAGTGCGTCGCGGCGCTCTCGAGATCACCCCTGCGGGCGGCGCAGTGCCCCATCTCCAGGTAGACCTCGGCGTTCAGGGCGTCCGCCTCGAGCGCCGTGGATAATTCGGCCGCCGCTTCATCGTGGCGCCCGGCGCAGGCCAGGGTGCGGGCGAGCACCAGCCGAGCGGCCACGCACTGCTCGGACGCCGCGACCGCCATGCGCGAAGCGGTGAGCGCGGCATCGATGTCACCGCCGCGGAGCGCGTCCTTCGCCTGCTCCACGTACGCGGCCGCGCGGGCCGCCGCGATCGCGGGCGCGGTGGCCGGAGCGTCTTCCTCCACGAGCTCGACGATCCCGGTGCTCAGCAGTCCGAACACGACGCGCGCCACGTCGAAATCGCTGCGCGCCAGGTTCGACGCGATCGCACGCAGATCGCGCTCGCCATCTATCTCCGCGAGCACTTCCCATTCGTTGGGGAGGAGGTCGAGCAGCGCCGCGTGCGAGTCGTGCACTGCGGCGAGCGCGGGAACCACGCCCAGGTGCGGCACCTTCCCCTCGATGCGCGACCACTCGTCTATGCGGCGCGCACCCTCCATGAGCAGCGACTCGGTGGAGATGCGGATGCTCGCCTCCGCCGGAGCGTCGAGCGCGGCGCGCTCCTCGAACCGGAAGAAGCCCTCGCTCCACGACAGGAGCTCGAACACCACCTCTTCCACCTGGAATCGGACCTGCCGCTCGAGCTCCTTCCGCGTGATCGCCTCGCGCTCCACCAGGATCTCGCCCAGGCGACGTGTATCGGCCGAGCGCGTCTGGGCATCGCGAGCGCGTGCCAGGTCGCCTTCGGAGATCTTCCCCGAGCGCAGGAGAAGCTCGCCGAGCGGGTGGGGGTTGCTCCGTATCGCGGCGTATACCACGGCGCCGTTCTCGAAGTACACCGTACCCTGGTTGTCGCGGAGCGACGACGTGATGGTGAGCGTCCCGGTCTTCCGGCTCAGGTCGAGCAGCTGAAAGACATCGTGGATGCCGAGCTCGCGAAGCGGTCCTTCGATGGCCATCAGGACACCGCCTCCCGCGGGGAGCGAAAGATCCTGAGAAGATCCGCCGCGGTACGCGCTTCGCGACGGGCGCGCAACGCGTAGTCGCCCTCGGGCTCCAGCTCCACCACGCGCTGCCAGAGCGCGATCGCCTCGCGGTACTCGTGCGCATCCGAGAGGAGAACGCCCCGCAGGAAGAGGGCGCCGGCGTGGTCCGGGTCGAAGCGAAGAAGGCGGCCGACGGCCGTTGCGGCATCTTCGCGGCGACCGAGCTCCATGAGGATTTCGGCGAGAACCAGCAGCGCATCCACGTTGTACGGATCGCGCTTCAGGAGATCCACGAGCGGCGCCACGGCCTGCCGCTGGCGCCCGAAGCGGCGCCGCACGTCGGCCAGCGCGAGCGTGGCTTCCACGTAGGTAGGCACCGCCTCGAGAGCGCCGAGGAGCTCTCGCTCCGCGCCGCTCGCGTCACCGCGCGCGGCGAGAAGCGCGGCGAGATCGTAACGCACGACGGCGAAGTCGGTGTCGAGCTCCAGCGCGTCGCGGTAAGCCTGGATCGCGCCATCCACGTCTCCCACCGACCGGGCAGTGTCGCCGAGCTGCTTGAGCACATCCGCCCGCGCAGGGGCGAGGCGGCGCGCATCGTCCAGCAGCTCGCGGGCGCGGGCAGGCTCGCCCACTTCCGCGCGTACGCGCGCCACGAGAAGCAGCGACTCCACGTTCGATGCATCCGCGGCCAGAAGTGATTCGGCCGATACCCGAGCGTCTACCGCGCGTCCCAGCGCGAGGAGGGAGCGCACTTCACCGGCAATCGCGCGTGGCACGTCCTCGCTCACGCTGCGCGCCTGGCGGTAGCGCTCGAGCGCCTCGCCGTGCAGCCCCTGCCGGGCGAAGACATCTCCGAGGAGCGTCATGCCTGCAGACGTATCGCCGCCTCTCCCCAGCGCGCGGTTGATTTCCGCCGCCGCGCGATCGAGCATCCCCTTCGCGAGGTAGTCCTCCGCCATGGCGTAGGTGGAGTCGCTGCCGTGTTGCGAGATTTGCTCCCGCCGCGCCACGCCGGCGCTCGCGCTCTCGAGATCGGCGAAGAGCGAGTCGAGGGCAGACGCGTCGAAGTCGAAGTCGCCCACCGCACCCTCCGTGCGCTCCACGCCCTCCAGATCCGGAGCGATGGAGAGATCCGGATCCTCGTACTCCACGTCTATCGCGAGCTCGAACTTCTGCGGCACATAGTAGGGGTCGAGCTCGAGCGCGCGCTTGGTCGCACGCAGCGCGCCGGCGAAGTCGCCGAGGTTGGAGAGCGTGAAGGCAAGGTTGTAATGCGCCTCGGCGAAGTCACCGCGACTGTTGATCGCGCGGACGAAGGCGTTGCGCGCGTCCTCGAACTTCTTCAGCTCGGCCAGCACGAGCCCGATGCCGTTCCACGCCACCGGATTCTCCGGCTCCGCCGCCAGCGCCTGGCGGTACGCCTCGAGACTCAACTGCGCGCGCTTCGCGCGATAGAGGATCAGCGCCAGGTTGAGCCAGGCCTTCACGAAGGAGGGCTGCGCGGCGAGCGCCGCACGGAACGACTCCATTGCCGCCTCCGAGTTGCCCGCGTGGTACGCAGCGACACCCAGGTTATTGTGCGCGATCGCGTACTCCGGATCTGCGGCCAGCGCCCTGCGGTAGCTCTCCTCCGCCTCCGCGTGACGTCCGTCCTGATGCAGCGCTACTCCGCGCTCGCACCAGAGCTTCGGACTGTCGGGCTGCTCCTCCAGGATCCGGTCGTAGATCTCGATCGCAGCCTGCGCATCGCGCTTGAGCAGGTGCAGCTCGGCCGTCGCCTGCAGCACTAGGAGCCGATCCTCGTCGCGCTCGAGCGCGATGCGATACTCGCGCAGCGCCTCGGCGTAGTATCCCTGGCGCCGGAACGCGAGACCGAGGTTGTAGTGGGCGAGTCCACCCTCGCGCGCCACCTCCATCCGTTCGCGCGAGTGCCGCTCCTTCCGCTCGGGGACCAGCTCCTCGTACGTAGAGTGGTTGTAGCGGTCGAGCGAGAGGTTCGCCTGAGCGCGCGAGAGCGAAGGATTCAACTGGATCGCTCTTCCCGTCGCGGCGCGAGCCTCCTCGTGTCTGCCGAGGTCACCCAGCACGAATCCGAGCAGATAGTGCGCATCCGGATTCTCCGGAGTCAGCTCGATCGAGCGGCGGAGTGCGGCGATCGCATCCTCGTTGGCGCCGCGATTGTATAACACCTCGCCGATGTAGAAGTTGATCAGCGGACTGTCCGGCTCGTGCTCCAGCGCCCGTGCGAGCCACTCCTGCGCCTCCTCGAGGTCGCCATTGCTCTTCTTGGCCAGCGCGAGCTGGACCATCGCACCCACGTCGTCGGGCGAATACGAGAGCAGCGCCTCGAATTCGGCGACGGCTTCGTTCACGTCGCCGAGCGAAGCGTACGCGCGACCCAGCTCCCAGTGCGCCTTGCGATCGTCGGGGTGCGCTCGCAGCCGCTCGCGCAGCTCGGTGACGCGGCGGTCGTAGTAGCCCGTGCGGAAATACGCAACCTCCAGGTTGCGCTGGGCGACCTGCATCTTGGGATCCAGCTCGAGCGCCTTCGCGAAGGCGGCCACCGCCTCCTCGTGCATCCCCTTGTGGTAGTAGAGGACGCCGAGGTTGTTGTGCGCGCCGGCGTCCGACGGATCTATCCGCCGGGCGAACGACCGCAGGATGTCACGGTCGCGCTGCGAGGCCAGCGATGCTGCCATTGTCAGGCGACGCGAACGGCGCGCAGGAGCGTCTGGAGCGAAGCGACGTCGGGGAGCAGCAGAAAGAAGCCGCGAAGGCGCTCGTCGGTGCCCTGGAAGAAGAACTGCGTCTCCACGGCGAACACCATGTCCTTGTCGCCGCCGAACTGCAGATACGCGGTGGTGAGGACCGCGGCCGACATGTCCACCGCGAGACTGGGCGGCGATGGGAGAAGCATGAGCCCCATGAACTCGCTGAGCGCGTTCATGTAGGCGCCCGTGAGAATGTTGCCGGCCTCCTTGATGGCCGACTGCTCCAGCTCACCGAAGTCGGCGCCGGGGTCGTGCGGGCGGCGCAGCATCAGTTGCGCGAGGCGGATGGCCGTGGGCATCGGGAACACCAGCAGCGTGCGGCCGGTCAGATCGCCCAGCATGTGCATGAGCACCGCGGCGATCGGCTCCTCGCCGTCGTCGATCTGCGAGGGCACGTCCTCCAGCGCCGCGATCGTGATGGTAGGCACGCTGATCATGATCGTACCGCCGGTCATCTGCGAAAGCGCCGTGGCCGCGTGCCCCGCTCCTATGTTCGCCGTCTCGCGGAGAGCGTCGAGCTGCGGCTCCTTCAACGACATCAGGTCAGTCATTCCCGCTCCTTACATGAGGCTTCCGACGTCCACGATCAGCGCCGGAGCACCGTCGGAGAGAATCGTAGCGCCGCTGAACAGAGACACAGCATCTCGTACCGGATCGAACTGCTTGACTACGATGTCCTGCTGTCCCGTGAGCTCGTCCACCACCAGCCCCGCGCGGCGCTCCCCTACTTCGAGGACGATTACCTGGCGCGCTTCGTCGCCATCACCTGGGAGCCGCACCAGCTCGTCGAAGCGGATCAGCGGGAGAACGTCGTCGCGAATCGTCATCACCTCTCGCCCCCGCACTCTGCGCAGCGCCTGCGGCACGAGCTCGACCGTCTCGTTGACGTGCGCCATCGGCACCGCGTACACCTCATCGCGCACGCGGGCGAGCAGCGCGCGCACGATCGCCAGCGTTAGTGGAAGACGAACGGTCACCGTGGTGCCCTCGCCTTCCCTGGAGCGGATCTCCACCGCGCCGCCCATCGAGCGCACGCGATTGATCACCGCGTCTATCCCCACGCCACGCCCCGAGATGTCGGTCACGCGCTCGGCGGTGGTGAATCCGGAGCGCGAGATCAGGCGTACCAGCTCGTCGTCGGAGAGCTCGGTGCGCCCGGCCTCCACAAGGCCCGTCGCGCGCGCCCGCTCGAGGACCTTCTGCCGGCTCACGCCGCGGCCGTCGTCGCTCACGCGGATCGTCACGTTGGAGCGCTCGCGCGCCACGCTGAGTGTGAGCGAGCCCTTGGCGGGCTTTCCCGCCGCAGCTCGCTCCGCCGGCCTTTCTATGCCGTGGTCCACGGCGTTACGCAACAAGTGCATGAGCGGATCGCCGATCTCCACGAGCATCGACCGGTCCAGCTCGATCTCGTTTCCCACGATCGTGAAAGCGACGTCCTTACCGAGCGCGCGCGCCGAGTCGCGGACGAGCCGGGGATACCGATCGAAGACCTGACCCACCGGCACCATGCGGCAGAGCATTATCTCGTCCTGCAATTCGCCGATCAGCCGCGACGCCTGAGCCATCGCCTCGCCGAGCGCCGGCTCGTCCATCGGCGCCACCAGCTCCGAGAGCCGCCCGCGTGTGATGACGAGCTCCCCCATCAGGTTCATCAACTTGTCGAGCCGCCGCAGGTCGATCCTCACGCTTCTCGTGGCGGAAGGAGTCGCCCTCGCCGTGCCATCGTGCGATGCATCCGCGGAGCCGGAAGTGGCACCATTCCCGTTCGCCCCATTGCCCGCACCGTTCCGCTGCTCCGCCACTCCCTGCCCGCCCGAGGCGCTGATGGCACGCAGCCGACCGATCAGCGTGCTCACGTCGAGCTGTTCCCCTTTCCCCTTCGCCGAGCGCTCCACGGCCGCCTCGAGTGCATCCACAGACTCGAAGAGCGCATCCATGAGCGTCGCCGTCACCGCCTGCTCGCCGTGCCGCACTCGATCCAGCACGCTCTCCAGCTCGTGTGCCAGCTCGGTCACGGCCTGATACCCCATGGTCGCGCCCATCCCTTTCACCGTGTGCACCGCCCTGAAGATGGCGCGCACCGGCTCCTCCGCCCCTGGCTCGCGCTCGAGCTCGAGGAGGTGCTGATTCATCACCGAGAGGTATTCGCGGCTCTCGGTGAGAAAGAGGTCGGCGTACTTGGAGAGATCCATGAAGAGAAGAGTCGTTCTCCCGGAGAAAGCAGAGAGCAGAGAGCAGAATAAAAACTCAGGAGACAGGACACAGGCGGCGGTGACGGCTCGTGGAGGCGATATCCCCGCCTCCTGGGCCGTTCACTGCCTTCTGCCTTCTGCTCTCTGCTCCCTCCTCACCTTCACCCCAGCACCCTCTGCACCGCTTCCAGCACCCGGCTCGGCTGGAAGGGTTTGACCACGAAGTCCTTGGCGCCGGCCTGGATTGCCTCGACTACCAGCGCTTGCTGGCCCATCGCGCTGCACATGAGGATCCGGGCTTCGGAGTCGAACTTCGTGATCTCTCGGACCGCGTCTATGCCACCCATATCGGGCATGACGATGTCCATCGTTACCAGGTCGGGGCGCAGCTGCTTGTAGCGCTCGATCGCCTGCACCCCCGTCTCCGCTTCACCGATCACCTCGAATCCCGACTGGGAGAGGATGTCGGAGAGCAGAGTACGCATGAACACCGCGTCGTCGCATACCAGAACCGTGTTACTCAACGTCCCATCCTCCATTCAAGCGAGCACTCGCGAGATGATGCCGTAAATGTCCAGAAGCGTGATCACGCCGCCCTCCCTCCCTTCCTCTTCTCCCAACCGCCCGACGGCGCGCACGGCGGCATCAGCGGCCATCCCGGTTCCACCGTCGTCGAGCTCCACGTCGGCGCCCCGGCGTACATCGAGCACCTCGTCCACGGCGGCGCCAACCAGCTTGCCGCCGTACTCCACCAGCATCACCGACGACTTCTCGCGAGCCGACGCGGCGCCTTCGAGCTGCGCACCTAGGTCTATGACAGTGACGATCGAGCCGCGCACGTTCACGAGACCCGCCACGTTCGATGGCGCGCCGGGGAGTCGTGTCGCCCCGCGGAACGGGACTATCTCCCGCACCGCTTCGAGTTCGATTCCATAGGTGCCACCCGAGAGCCGGAATACCACCAGCTGCCGGAGGGCGTGTTCAGTTATCGAGATTGTAGAAGCCAAGGTCTTCGAGCGGATCCGGATGAGACGGCAGATCATCCAGTTCGGCAACCGCGGTCAGTGAGACGCGAAGGTCTTCCGGCAGCGGAGATCGCACATCCACCAACTCGCCAGTCGCCGGGTGCGGGAAGACCAGCCACGCCGCGTGGAGGAAGTGCCGCTTCGGTGGGAGCGCCACCAGCCGTCTCCCGCCGCCTCCACCGTACGTGTCGTCGCCCAGCACGGGGTGCCCGATCGAGCTGAGATGCACGCGGATCTGGTGCGTTCGCCCGCTGTGCAGGTGCGCCCGCAGAAGGTCCGCCGAACCGAACCTGGCGAGCCGCACGAAGTCCGTTCGCGCGGCTCGTCCAGTACTGACGATTGCCATCCGCTTTCGGTCTCGCGGATCCCGCCCTATGGGCTTCTC
>DASSOX010000073.1:0-4281 GCA_035700125.1 Gemmatimonadaceae bacterium | reverse complement strand
TTCGGCTGAGTAACATGGATTCCCGCTTCCGCGGGGATGACGGGTGAACTGATTCCCGCTTCCGCGGGGATGACTCGTTGCGCGTGCCGTTTCCTGCTTTCTGCTTCCTGCTTCCTGCTCCCTCTTTACTTCACGTCCCTCCCCGGTCCGTACAGCACCTGCCCCGGCCTCGCGCCGGTGTGCTTGCCGTGGTCTATCACGACTTCCCCGTTGACGAGCACCCAGTCGATTCCGGTGGGGAAGAGCACCGGCTGCTCGTACGTGGAGCGATCCTGGAGTGAGTCGAGATCGAAGATCGTCACGTCGGCCCAGTTGCCTTCCTTGATCATCCCGCGGTTGGCGAGGCGCATGCGCGTGGCGGGCCACGAGGTCATCTTCCTGATCGCTTCGGGGAGCGTGAGGACGTGGCGCTCCTTGACGTACTTCGCGATCACTCGCACAGCGTTGCCGTAGCTGCGCGGATGCGGGAGGCCGAGTCCATCCTGCTCGCCCGGCTTCAGTGCGGCGCCCGCGTCGCTCCCGATGCTGGTCCACGGGAATTGGAGCGCGGTCTCGATGTCGGGCTCGCCCATCATGAAGTAGATCGCCATCACGCGTCCCTTCCCCTGCGACACCAGGTCGAACGCCGCGTCGGCCGGATCCTTCCCCATCATCTTCGCGATCTCCGAAAGTGTCTTCGTCTCGTACCTGGCGTTCTCCGGATTGCGCGCGTTGACGAGGACGATGCCATCCCAGCCGCCGGCCGCTTCGACGATGTTCCACCAACCCGGGGACCCGGTCTGAATCTCGCGCTTGAGGCGTTCGCGGATCGCGGGATCAGCGAGTCGCTTGAGAAGCGAGTCGGAGCCGCCGTCGAACGCCCAGCTCGGGATCGTGGCCTCGAGTCCCGTGCCGCCAGCGGTGTAGACGTACATGTCGGCCGCGACGTCAACGCCGCGCGCGCGAGCTGCGTCTACCACGTGCTTCACCGAATCCATCAGCGTGCCCCACCCCGGGCGGTACGCGGCCTTGAGGTGAAAGATCTCGACGGGCATCCCAGCCTTTTCGCCCACCTCGATCGCCTCGCTCACAGCGCCCACGAGTCCCTTTCCTTCGTCGCGGATGTGGCTCGCGTAGATTCCGCCGCGCTTCGCCGCCGCCTTCCCGACCTCGATGAGCTCCTCCGTCGTGGCGTAGCTGCTCGGCGGGTAGATCAGCGCGGTCGTCATCCCCATCGCGCCGCCCATCATCGCCGTATCGACGATGGCGCGCATGCGCTCGAGCTCTTCCGCGGTCGGCGCGCGCGACGATCTACCGAGTACCGCGACACGTGCCTGCGTCTCGCTGTAGTAGGAGCCGAAGTTGATGCTGATCCCCTGCTTCTCGAGCGTGGCGAAGTAGTTCGCCACCTCGCCCGCGGGGACCGGGGTGCCGCCCTCGCCGCCGATGGCGGTGGTGACGCCCATCCGCAGCTTGTTCTCGGCGAGCCCATTTCTCGGAAGTACGGATCCGGACTGGTCCATCATGTCTACCCAGCCGGGGGAGACGTACTTGCCGCTCGCGTCGATCTCCCGCGCGCCGCGTTCGTTCACCTGGCCGATCTTCACGAAGCGTCCGTCGCGGATGGCGACGTCGGCCCTGATCCAGGGGTTGCCGGCGCCGTCGAGGACGCGGCCGTTGCGAATGACGATGTCATACGGAGCGGAGCGGCTGGAAGCCGTATCGATCGATCGCGCGACAGCCGCCGATTCCGCAGTGCTCGCTGGTGGTGGCGCGACAGTGTTGCGGCTGACCGAAGTAGCGCAGCCGGCGAGGAGCAGCGTTGCGAAGATGCGCGTCGCGGCGAAAGCGCGGGCGCTGGAACGACGCGGGCCGTGAGTCATGGGGTAGCTCGTGGGTACGCGGGGAAGGCCTGGGAGGTGATGAGGTCCGCCGGTGGTGCGGACGTCGCCGGGCCGGCTCGGGTGCTGGTGCCCCATCCGCCGAGTCCGGTTTCGTATTCTACATTGTATCCCGCATTCCGGCCACGAGGAACCACCCCTCCGCCGCCAGTCCGCTCCCACAGGCGCTCAGGGTTCGGAAGTCGCGTCACGGTATCGTTAGTGTGACATGAGGAGTATGATCCGCGCCGGGAAACCATCGGTTGCGATCGCGAAGCGCTGAGCCGAACATTAACTACCAACTCCGGAGACATTGATGGCGAGACCAGCGCGTACCACCACTCGAATCGTCGTTGGCGCGGCTTGCGCCGCAACGCTCCTCGCGGCACTGGCGTTCACGCTGCGCGATGATGCACCACCGGCCGAAGCACGATCGGCGCTGGCGCCTGGCGTCGCACGCACTCCCCCGCCCATCAAGCACGTCTTCATAATCGTCCTCGAGAACAAACTCTACGACAAGACCTTCGGACCCAACACCGAAGCTCCCTACCTCGCCGACTCGATGGCGAAGGCCGGCGCGATGCTCACCCAGTACTACGGCATCGGGCACTACAGTCTCGACAACTACATCGCGATGATCAGCGGCCAGGCACCCAACCCCGCCACGCAGGCCGACTGCGGGAAGTTCGTGGAGTTCGCCGAGACGGGGATGGCCGAGTACGGCCAGGTGATCGGCAAGGGATGCGTGTATCCAGCGCACGTGAAGACAATCGCCAACCAGCTCGAGGAGCACGGCCTCGGCTGGCACGGCTACATGGAAGACATGGGCAACGACCCCACGCGCGAGTCGGCGACGTGCGGGCACGCACGCATCGGCGAGGGCGACATGACCGAGGGCGCGCAGAAGGCGAGCCCGGGACACCCACTCGATCAGTACGCGGCGAAGCACGACCCCTTCGTTTACTTCCACTCGATCATCGACTCGCCCACCTGCGACCACAACGTGGTCCCACTCACACGCCTGAAGGCCGATCTCGCATCGGCGAGCTCCACTCCCAACTACGTGTTCATCGCGCCCAACCTCTGTAACGATGGACACGACTCGAAATGCGTGAGCGGCAAGACGGGCGGCCTCACCGCCGCCAACGACTTCCTGCGCGAGTGGGTGCCGGTCATCACTAGTTCACCCGCGTTCCGCGACGGACTGTTGATCGTGACTTTCGACGAAGCCGCGGGAAGTGATCCGAGCGCGTGCTGCAACGAGCAACCGGGACCGAACACGAAAGCGCCGGGGATCCAGGGCCCGGGCGGCGGCCGGATAGGCGCAGTTCTCATCTCGCCATTCATCAAGCCCGGTACAGTGTCGAACGAGCCGTACAACCACTACTCCATGCTGCGCAGCGTGGAGGATATCTTCGGCCTCGATCACCTCGGCTACGCGGGCCAGGATGGCCTGCGTCCCTTCGGCGCCGACGTCTACACGGCGAGTTCGACGGCGCAGTGAGATCGTCAATGTCGAGCGGGCTCTGTCATGGCTTTGCCACGATCGAGCCCGCTCAATTTTAACGATCCGACCCCGCCACTCAGCCGTCCTGCCGCGGCTCCCACGGCGTCAACGGGCGCGTGTACTCCTCCGTCGGCAGGAAGCGCGGATCGTGGCCTTCGCTCCATTGCACGCGCATGATCCCCGTCATGTTTCTCACTTCCGGCTCGGCCTCGAGGGCAGCCGCCGAGTAGTAGAAGCCGCCCAGACCGATTGCGTGTATGAGCACGCGTCGCGGCGCGAAGTCCTCAGCCGTGGTGACCACACGAAGCTCGCCGCACGATGGGTCGGGCTCATCGTGGTTGATGGTGGGCGGCACCACCCCGCGTCGGATGCCGAGGCATGCCGCGCCCACCTGCAGCGCCGACGATCCGGCGCCGTGCTGACCGAGCATCGACTTCTGTGAATGCACGCGCACCTTCGGGAGCCCGGCGCCGAACAGCTCCCCGAGCGCTCGACCCTCGAGCCGGTCGTAGAGCACGGACGACGAGCCGTTGGCGTTCACCAGGTCAACCTCGTCCGGACTCCATCCGGCCTCCACCATTGCGCCGCGCAGCGCCCGAACCGATGGACGCGTGTCCAGATCCGGATCGTCGTGGCTGTACTGCCTGTTCTGCCCCGCGGATGCGACGTGGTAGCCCGCGACGCGCGCATACACGCGTGCACCGCGCTGCTCCGCATGCGGCTTCGATTCCAGTAGAAGCCCCGCGGCTCCCTCACCGATCACGTTGCCGTCGCGGGCACAGTCGAAGGGACGCGACGCGCGGCCGGGATCGTCGTTGAAGCGCGTGGAGAGCGATCCGGAAGCGTTCAGCGTCGCCATCACCTCGGGGACGAGCTCGCAATCCGTCCCCACCACGAGCATCGCATCCGCGGCCC
>DASSOX010000072.1:0-2558 GCA_035700125.1 Gemmatimonadaceae bacterium | reverse complement strand
CCTTGCCTCGGGTGCGCGGCTGGAGGAGGCGGGCACGCCCTTCGATTCGCCGATCATCCTGCGCACGCCCGAGGCGCGGCGGCTCGGCGACGGGCGAGTGCTCGGCGAGGTGATCTCGGTGGACCGGTTCGGCAATCTGATCACCAACATCGTGGCGATGAACGGCGGGCGCGTGGACATTGCGTCGCGCTCGCTCGAAGTGCGGCGCGCCTACGCGGACGTGCGTGCTGGTGAGCTCACCGCCCTCGTGGGATCGCTGGGTTTCGTGGAGGTCGCGGTACGCGATGGGAGTGCCGCGACCACACTTCAGGTGGGTCGTGGCGCACCGGTTCTACTCCATCCGGCTCCCGGCACTCGCTTCCCCTCCGCTGGCGCGTAGCGCGGCCGGCTCCGGCGTGGAGCTGCGGCTCCGTCGCGGCGACGTCACCACGCGGCCGGCGTACACCGCACCCTCCCGCGGATGGATCGCGCCGGTGCCGCGATGCAGCTCCGCGTTCAGCTCTCCACCAACGAGTATCACCAGCATCGTGAGATACATCCAGGTGAGCACCACGATCACCGCGCCGATCGCGCCGTACGTCTTGTTGTAGGAGCCGAAGTTGGTGACGTAGAGTCGGAAGAGCAGCGTCACTATGAGCCAGAGCACCGTGGCCACGACGGAGCCCACCAGAAGTTGCCTGACGCTCTGCTTCAGGTTGGGGAGGAACCTGTAGATCAGAAAGAACGCGAGGACGAGAATGGCGAACGCTATGGGGAACTGCAGCACCATCCAGAGATCCACTTTCGCACTCGGAAGATGCAGGTGGGTGCCGAGCCAGTTTAGGATCTGCGGTCCGCCGAGCATCACCACGCTGGCTATCAACATCAACGCCCCGAGCACGATGATCGCCACCAGCGAGAGGAGCGCGCGCTTCCAGAAGGGACGCTCTTCCTCCACGTCGTACGCGAGGTTGAGCGTGTCCATCAGGGAGCGGAAGACGTTGGAGCCCGACCACGCGGTGAGCACCAGTCCCAGCGAGATGAAGCCGGATTTGCTGTTGGCGAGCACCACATCCGCCACCACGCCGCGCACCAGAGTGAGCGCCTGATCAGGGACCACCCGGGCCATCTGGTTCATGATCCAGTTGATCGTGGATCGCTGATCCACGAAAATCCCTATCAGCGCGGTGGCGAAGAGCAGGAATGGGAAGAGAGAGAAGAAGAAGTGGTAAGCCGCCTCCGCCGCCAGTCCGGTTATTCGGTCGCTCGACGCCTGCTTCCCCGTAGCTCTGATTAACGGCCAGATCCTGTATCCACCGAGCTGCATGCCTCCCCGATTCGCAAGGAGAGGGCCACTCCACGCCTCGGATCGCGTGGATTACCTGGATGGGTCGCCTGGAAAAATCACTCGGAGTGGCGCAGTTCGAGGCGCGCGAACACGGCGCGTCCGCCGATGGTCACGCTGCGTTTCGCGCTCTCCCAGTTCTCGCTGTACAGGACACCATCGCGCGAAGTGAAGCCGGGAGCCTGGATCGTGCCGAGCGTGGTCGACGCTTCGACCTTCACACCCACATCGCTCGGTATGCGCACCGTTATCACGCCGAGCACCGCATCCACGTCGAGCGCGGTGCTCCCGGTCCAATCACCACTCAGGTCGAGCTCGATGTGGCCGATGGTGGCCTTCGCATGTACGGTGTCCGCTCGCGCGTTGCCTAGCTGGCGCACCTCGAGGCCGGCCGCTGTCGCGCGCAGCTCGGCGTTCCTGAGGTGTGCTGGATTTGGTGTGCCGAAGGTGAGCCGCCCATCGCTCGCGGCCGCCTCCACGCTCAACCTGACTACGTCGAGGCCGCTCATGTCGAGCGCCGCGTCGGTTGCGCTGAAGCGGAGCGACAGATCGAGCGGGACTCCCGATGCGACCTTGAGCGCCAGCGATGGACTCGGCCCGTCGTCACCGGAGCCGCCGTGGTCGCGGTTCAGGGTGAAGCTCTTCGCGAACCCGCTGTCGCCTCCCACCGTGAGCAATCGCGCGGAAGGATCGTACGAGTACTTCACGCGACGCTCGTCGGCGTCGTAGCGCATGTCGAGATCGTAGAGGAGGCCGGCCTTCGCCGCACCGAGCGCGAGGTCTCCAACCATGTATGCGAGTCGCACGTGCAGCGTGTCGCTGCCTGCCGACGCGGCGAGCGAGCGGCTCGCTTCCAGGGTGCGCCACTCCTGTGCCGGCAGCGCCGTGCCGCAGAGCGGAAGCGCACCGAGCGCGAACGAGCCGACGGCCGCGGTGAACGCGATCCGCCGCGTTGACGCGCGGCTCATCGCCTCTCTCGCTCGGCGGCGGTTGGCCGGCGCGCAGCCGCAACTCCACTCACGGGCGTGGGAGTCTGCCAGGAGAGCTCGTCGGCCGGCTCCAATGTCTCCAGCGCCGGCGGCGCCGATGAACGCGTACCGCCGCGCGAGGCGAGCGTGGCGCCGAAGCCCGCGGTGAGAGCAACCCACGTCAGGACGGCCACGACGAATCTCATGAGGCCCCCGACTGCCCCGAAGCCGCCCACAGCGCCGGCGACGACCCAGAGCACGAGGTA
>DASSOX010000071.1:0-13040 GCA_035700125.1 Gemmatimonadaceae bacterium | reverse complement strand
ACCCCGTCAGCCGCCGGCGGTAGCGCCCACGATGAGCAGCGGCTCCTCGCCCGAGACGACCGCCTCGGGGAGCGGAGCATCGGGCAGCTCGTGCGAGAGATCCTCCTCGCACGCGTAGAACCGCACGAAATCGCGGCGGCGCTTCGTCACGTGGTCGCGCACAGTCCCACGCAGAGTGGGATAGCACGCCTCGAGCGCGTCGAGGACCGTGCGCTGCGTGACGACGTCTCCGACATCGAGCTCGACTTCGCCGCCATCGATGCGCGCTATGATCCGCAGCGGCACCGGGAGCACTACCCGGATCATGCGAGTGTCTGGACTTCCACCGACAGCACGCTCGGCAGGTCGCGCACGATGGGCGTCCAACTGTCGCCGGAGTCGGCCGACGCGTATACCTGTCCGCCAGTGGTGCCGAAGTAGATCCCGCACTCGTCGAGCGTGTCCACCGCCATGGCATCGCGCAGCACGTTCACGTAGCAGTGGCTCTGTGGAAGCCCCTTCCCGAGCGGCTCCCACTCGTTACCACCGGTGCGACTGCGGAAGACGCGCAGCTTTCCATCGGGGACGTAGTGCTCGGAGTCGCTCTTGATGGGAATCACGTACACGGTTTCCGGCTCGTGCGCGTGCACGTCGATCGCGAAGCCAAAATCGGTGGGAAGATTTCCACTGATCTCGTGCCAGGAATCGCCGCCGTCGTCGGTGCGCATCACGTCCCAGTGCTTCTGCATGAATAGGACGTTCGGCCTCGCGGGATGCATCGCGAGCCGATGCACGCAGTGGCCCACATCGGCGTTCGGATCGGGGATGTACTCCGAGCGGAGGCCGCGATTGATGGGCTGCCAGCTCGCGCCGCCGTCATCGGTGCGGAAGGCGCCCGCGGAGGAGATGGCCACGAATACGCGCTGCGGGTTGGACGGATCCGCTATGATGGTATGCAGGCACATTCCGCCCGCACCCGGAGCCCAGCGCGATCCCGAAGTGTGGCAACGCAGCCCCGATAGCTCCTCCCAGCACTTTCCACCATCGGTAGTCCTGAACAGCGCCGCATCCTCCACGCCCGCGTACACGGTGTCCGGATCGGTGAGCGACGGCTCGAGGTGCCACACGCGCTTGAACTCCCACGGGTGCGGCGTCCCGTCGTACCACTGGTGCGTGCCGGGAATTCCGTGATAGGTGAACTCGTTCCCCATGGGCTCCCAGCTCTTGCCGCCGTCGTCCGAACGCTGGATGAGCTGCCCGAACCATCCGCTGCTCTGCGACGCGTAGATGCGCTTGCTGTCGATCGGCGAACCCTTCACGTGGTAGATCTCCCACCCGGCGAAGTGCGGCCCGCTGATGTCCCACCTGTCACGCTTCCCATCGGCCGTGAGGATGAACGCGCCCTTCCGCGTCCCCACGAGTACACGCACGCCGCTCATGAACGCTCCCCGAGACGAAGCCCGTACCTGACTACTGGTCGAGATACGTTAGTGAAGGGGAGCGGGGAAGGGAAGGGAGGAGAAAGGGCAGAGGGCAGAGAGCAGAAAGCAGGAGCTGCGAGGGTTCATGAGGCGGGGAATGACGGCCCCACAGCCAGTTCACTGCATTCTGCCTTCTGCTCTCTCACCTCCTCACAGGCTCGCCCTGGAGAGTGAGCGGCTTCACGGGGGCGAGATCCAGCGCTTTCAGGGCGGGCTCGACGAGCTTGCTGTCGCCGACTATTACGATGTCGAGCGAGTCGGGTTCGACATGCGCGCGGGCTACACGGCGAACATCGGACTGGGTGATGGCGCCGATGCGGCCGACATACTTGTTGTAGAAGTCGAGCGGGAGGTCGTAGATCGCGACGGGAACGAGTCGCGACGCGATGCTTCGCGTGGTTTCGAAGTCGCCTGGGAGTTGCAATTGAAGGAGCTGCTTCGCTCGCGTCAGTTCGGACTCAGGGACGGTATCGCGGATCGACTTCAGCTCGGTAATGAATTGTAGGAGTGCTGAATCGGTCTTCGCGGCGACGATCTCCGCCTCGGCCGTAAAAGGGCCCGGTTCCCGCCGCATCGAGAAGCCCGAGAAGGCGCCATACGTGTAGCCGTGCGTCTCGCGCAGGTTCTGATTCAGACGGCTGCTGAAAGAGCCGCCGAGGATCGTGTTCATCACCTCGATGGCGAAGTAGTCGGGGGTCGAGCGCGCTACCCCCACTCCGCCGATCCTGAACGACGACTGTGCGGCGGCCGGCTTGTCTACCAGGTAGATGGTCGTGCTCCGCTCGAGTGGCACCGGGCCGTAATGCGCGGCGGGAATCTCGCCCTGCTTCCATGCGCCGAACAGCGCGCGGGCACGCCGCTCCACGTCGTCTGGCTTCACGTCGCCAACGACTATGAGGGTAGCGTTGTTCGGCCTGTAATACGTGGAATAGAAGCGCGCGATGTCGGAGCGAGCGATGCGCGTCATCGTCTCCCTGGTGCCGTTCAACGGATGGCCGTACGGATTCCGGTCGCCGAAAACCACTTTGTCGAAGACGCGATCGGCGATCGCCGGGCCGTAGTCCTCGAGCTGAAGGAGCGACGTGAGGCGCGCCTTGCGCACGCGGGCGAGGTCGGACTCCGGAAAGGCGGGGCGCAGCACCACGTCCCCAAAGAGAGCGAGCGTGCTGTCCATCTGCGCGATGGTAGTGTGCAGCGATATGACCGAGCGATCCCATCCGCTCGACGTGGAGATGTCGGCGCCCAGGAAGGCCGTCTGATCGGCGATCTGGAGCGCGTTGCGGGTCGTCGTACCCTCGTCCAGCATGTCCGCCGTGAGCGAGGCGAGGCCGCCGAGGCGTGACGGGTCGGCTTCGCCGCCGGTGCGCACCAGCACGATGAAATCCGCAACGGGCAGCTCGTGCTGCTCCACGATCATCAGCGAGAGCCCGTTGTCGAGCTTGCGCGTCACTATCGGCGGAAGATCGAGCGCGGGTGGAGGCGCCAGCTCGGGTGGCTTCGTCAGGTCCGCCGCTGGCGGCGACGCCGGTTGCCGTGTCTGAGCCGGCAGAGGTGCTGGCGTGGGTTCCGGCGCTGGCGGCGTGGTGGCGCGCGGTGCACACGCCAGCGGCAGAGCCACGGCCAGTGCGGCGAAGATCGTTCGTGTAATCATCGCCCACCTTCAGTCGCGGTCACCATCATCTCCGTCTTCCCCTCCGGCACGACGGTGAGCACCACACTCGGCGCGCCCAGATACTTGCGCGCGACGCGCTGCACGTCTGCCGCGGTAACGGCTCGGAAGCGCTCGGAGTCCTGCTGCGTGTAGTCCGGCGTGCCCACGAAGTAGTTGTAGTAGTTGAGACGGTCGGATTTGCCGAGCACCGATGCGAGACGATCGATCTGGCTGGCGAGGATGCTGTTCCTCGCGCGCTCGAGCTCGCGCGGTTCGATGCCGCCTGTAACGATGCGCTGGATCTCCCGCTGAACCAGCGACGCCATGCGCGCGGGCATCTGCCCTGGCTTCGGAGTGACCACGATCTGGAAGTAGCCATCGAGGCGCATGCTCGCCTGGAAGGCGCGGACGTCCTGCGCCACCTGCATGTCGTACACGAGCCGCTTGTAGAGTCGCGAGTTCTTGCCATCGGCGAGCACGAAAGCGAGCACGTCGAGCGCCGCATCATCGTCGGCGAACGCCTTCACGCTATGCCAGCTCTGATACAGCCGCGGGAGCTGAACCCGATCCTCGAGCACCATGAACGTGTCGCGTGGTATCTCGAACGCTGGAACCGAGGGGCGCGGCGGCGGCTCCGGGTTCCGCGGGATCTGACCGAAGTAGCGCTCTACCCACGTCTTCACCGAGTCGGCATCGAAGTCGCCGGCGATCACCAGCGTGGCGTTGTTGGGAGCGTAGTACGTGTTGAAGAAGTGCTTGACGTCGTCGAGCGACGCGGCCGAGAGATCCGCCATCGATCCGATCACGCTGTGGTGATACGGGTGCCCCTCGGGGAAGATCGCGGCGAGAATCGTTTCGTTGGACCGCCCGTACGGGACGTTGTCCACGCCCTGCCGGCGCTCGTTCTTCACCACGTCGCGCTGCAGGTCCAGCTTGGCCTGATCCATGGTGGGCAGGAGGTAGCCCATCCTGTCGCCGTCGAGCCAGAGTGCTAGCGGCAGGGCATTGGAGGGCAGCCACTCGTAGTAATTGGTGCGGTCCTGCGTGGTGGACCCGTTGTTGTTCGCTCCCGCGGCCTCGAGCCAACTGTCGAACTTCCCCACCGGCACGTGCTCGGAGCCCATGAACATGATGTGCTCGAAGAGATGCGCGAAGCCGGTGCGGCCGGGCTGCTCGTCCGCCGACCCCACATGATACCAGGTATTCACCGCGACGACGGGCGTGGAGTGGTCGGGCGCGAGGATGACCTCGAGTCCGTTGCCGAGCTTGTACTTCTCGAAGGGGATCTTCGGAACGGTCTGCGCCGCCGCTGGCATGCCAGCGGCGGCGCAGATGAAGGTGACACCGGCTGCGCGGAGGAGCGCTCTCCGCCAGGAAGTCGCGATCAATCGGCCACCTCGATGACCTTGGTACCCGCCATCACGTCGCCAAGGCGGCGACCCTGCGGATCGGTGATCACGCGGTACAACTCGTAGAACCCGAGCACGATGGCCGCGAGCAACACGGGGCCGATCAGGAGCCAGCCCAGGATGAAGATGTACTTGAGAAACCATACCAGGCCGCCGAGCGCGAACATCCAGTTGCGCCTGGCCGATGTCTCGATGTCCATCGGGCGGCCGTCGAGCCGGATGGGACGCAGCTTCATCACCTTCTTGCCTATGGAGCGGCGATCCATGAAGCTGATGTCCAGTCCATCGCGAAGCAGCCAGTAGGCCGCGGCCACTAGCCCGCCGATCGTGGGAATCGCGTTCAGGATGGCCGCAACGATGCAGTCGATCACCGCGGCCACGATGCGCTTGCCGGTATCCGCCTTCCCGGTGGTCAGCGAGAGAGTCTCGTCCTCGATGGGCCCGTCGTCGATCCTCCCGGTGGTCGGCGGCTCCGGCTGTCCGCTCGGAGCGCCTGGTTCGCCCGTGGGGTCCGTCCAGTGGTCATGCTCTGCCATGGTGCCCTGCCTGGAAGGGGTTCACTCGTCTGCTCACAGGCACTACGTGCGCAGATGCGCGAAGGTGCCAAACCGCCTTCCGCGCCGCAAGGGGCGTCTGGCTCAGTGCATCCGCGCGGAGAGCCAGTCGGCTATCGTGGCCAGCACGGGTGGGTTCACCGCGAACGACTTCAGCTTCGAGTAGTTGGTGAAAGAACCATCCGCGTCGTGCACGAGAAGGTGGTTCGTCTCGGGGATCACCTTCACTGTCACATTTCGGTTCCCGCCGGACCGGATCGCACTGGCGAGCTCCTCCGCCTGATCGGCGGTGACCTGCGTGTCAGTGGCGCCCTGCACGATGAGCACGGGCATGCCGAGCTTCTTCGCCGCGGGGAGCGGATCGTAGTCGAACCAGAAGCGGAGCCAGGCCGACGAGGCGAGCTGCGCGTCGCGTGCCGGCTCGTTGGCACGGATGGCGGAGTCGAGTGCCGCTCCGCTGAGATGCATCCGGCTCTGGAACGCCTCGCGTACCTGAGCGTCGGAGATCTGGCGGCCGGTGCGCGATGATCCGGCTATGAGGACCACGCTGCGCAGCTCCGGATCGGTGGCGCCCACCATGAGCGCTATGAGCGCGCCCTCGCTGTGACCGATGAGGCCGAGATCGGAGTGGTCTATGTCGGGGCGCGTGCGCAGATATGCGAGCGCCGCGCGAATGTCGTCGGCAAAGTCGGCGCTCGTGGGATCGGCCGGACCTCTGGGCGTCCCGCCCACTCCGCGATCGTCCATACGAAGCACCGCGATGCCGCGCCGGCCGAGCGTGTCGGCGATCTGTCGAAAGGGGCGGTAGCCGGGGAGCACGGGCGTCGCCTCGTCGCGATCTTCGGGGCCGGAGCCGGTGATCATCACCACGGCCGGGGCCCGAACGCCGTGCGCATTCTTCGGGATGGTGAGCGTGCCGGCCAGCTCGATTCCCGCCTTCGGCGCAGGCACGCTCACTTCTTCGGCGGTGTACGGCGCATCGGGCGGCGCGGAGTAATCGGGCTTCGGGGTGGGCGCGCTCGCCGGCGGCGGACTCGCGCTCTCGTCACCTGCGCCTACTCTGGTGAAGCGGACTCCCTGGCTCGGTACCACGCCGCCGAGGAACTCTCCTTCGGGCGACACGCGTGCGTCGATGGTCGCTCCGCCCAGCTCGAGCGTGGCGGAGTCCGCGCCCACCCACTGCACCTTTGCCTTCAGAAGCTGCCCGCCTGCCACCGCGAAGACCGGAACCTCCACGGTGGAACCGCCGAGCACCTTCGCCCTGCGGAGGATCTGCTCCGCGACCGCCGAAGACAGGTTGATGAAGGGGAGCGTGCCAGCCGGCGCCGCGAAACGTTGCGCCGGCTCGGCGGCATCGCCGATGGTCACGAGCGCGCTGTCGTTCGTGAAAGCGATGGTTGCACGCTGCATCGGCGCTGCGGATTCCGGTGCGTTCGCCGCGCGCGCCTCCGTCACGAGCTTCGAAACCGTGGCATCCGGCGCGAGCTGCATGGTGAAGGTGATTCGCGCGCCCTGCGCCTTCACTACGAGATCGGAGTGCGCCTGCGCCGCGTCGCGTGTCACGCGTTCGGTGGCGATGGTATCGCTTCCGATGGTCACCACGAACTCGGTGGGAGCAGCCGGAGCAGGGAACTGCCGGGCGTGCGGCGTACCTACCGAGGCCAACGCCGCGAGTGCAGAGAGCTTCATGCTCGTTTCTCCTGTTTCCATAGCACGTATGAGTAGATCGTGATTCCGATGCCTACCGCGATCGTGCCGACGAGGATCAGGACGAAGGTCGCGGTCGATGGCGCGAACGGGCCGCTGAGAAGGAGAAGCACGCCGAGGCCCAGCATCAGGTATCCGCCAAGGCGGTGCGTGCGCTCCCAGACGCGGTCGCTCGATAGCGTCCACGGATTGCGAATCCCCACCATCCAGTTGGGGCGGATGCGCGGTAAGATGTTGCCGATGACGATGAAGAGGAGGCCGACCGCGGTCGGGATCAGCCGTCCGATCGACACGCTGAACCCGATCGCCGCCGCCAGCGCGAACACGTGGATGACGAACATCAGCGTGATCGTGGCGTTCATGATCGTGAAGTACGCCGTGTCGAATTTCTGGTAGTTCGCGCCGCGTGGGTCGATCTTCGGCAGCACCGGGATCAGCGCCGCGATCGCGATCATGATCAGGGGCATGAGGAAGGCGCCGACCAGGCGGGAGCTGTAGCCATCCACCTGCCCCCGCGTGTTCCAGTGCGTGGGCATGGGGTCGGGAAGGTGGCGGTACAGGATGATGGAGATCGCGAATGCCAGGGCGATCAGGATCACGGGATACCACTTACGCACGCTTTCCTCCGGAGGGCTTTGGCCTTCGCGCTCTGGGTACGGGGTTCTTCCAATCGAGCATGTAGGCGATCACGTCGTCGAGTACCGTGGTGTTCAGCTCGTAGCTGATCTGCTGGCCATTTCGCTCGGCGAGGATGAGTTCCGCATCGCGGAGCACACCGAGGTGGCGCGAGACGGTAGGCCAGGACGAGGTGAAGTGTTCGGCGATCTCACCCGATGTGTGCGGGCCGTCGCGCAGCAGGCGCAGGATTTCTCGGCGGGTGGGATCGGCGAGCGCCTTGAAGACGGAATTCTTCATTGGCGGCAATATATAGTTACTTAGCCAAGTACGCAATTATCCTCGTGCGCTCCGGTGTCCCCCGTGCTCACCGTCCAACCGGCGCGGGCGGCTCAGCGCGAATCGCCTCTGGGAAACATTGCCTTGTCGGGGGCCGCATTCAGCGCGGCGAGGATGCGCTGCGTGAGGAGAGATTTCATGGCTCCGGCGCGGCGCGGCGCAACGAGGTAGCGCACCACGCCCTCCACCCACGTATTCTCGCTGACCCGGAAGTTGACCACCGGTTTCGACTGCACCTGAAGGTTGCCGACAGGTGTGCGGGAAAGGAGCGAGCAGTATTTATCCACTCTCTCCTTCATCCTCTTCCCCAGCTCGTCCTCCACGACGCGCTGCATCGTCTCGGCCACGAAGCGAATGTCGGTGCCGTAGGCGAGTTGGACGTAGATCTCGTTCCAGATGTAGGGGAAGAGCGGCCAGGAATAGTTGTAGACCGGTTCGGAGAGCACGTTTGCGTTGGGGAACTTGATGATCCTGCCGCTCGGATGGTCGGTCGAGACGTAGGGGCCGCCGAATTCCCAGAGAGTGGTGTCGAGGTATCCCACGTCTATCACGTCGCCGGTGGCTCCGCCGATCTCGATGCGATCGCCCACGCGATAGGGATGCTTCACCAGGATGTAGACCCAGCCGATGAAGCTCGATATCGGGGTCTGCAGGGCGAAGCCGAAGATGGCGGAGACGATGCCGAGCGACACCGCGGCAGTGTACCAGTTCGCGAAGAGCGCCGATATCGCTATGAACGCGATGATGATCCCTTCGGCGAGTCGGACGATGCGACCCACGTTGTAGCGCGAGACGTCGTCATCGAGCCGGGATACGACGTACGCTTCGATGAGGGAGCCGAGCCCCAGGACGAGGATCACGTACATCGCCGCTCGCGCCAGCCGTTGCGCCGGTCGAAGCCAGCGATCGGGGAGCGCGAAGACGTCGAGCCGCACCAGGTAGAAGACGGCGGTCGCGGCGAGGAAGAGCAGCAGATACGTCGCGATCTTTGCCTTGTGCCGGCCGGCGATGCGCCGAGGTGGACGCTTCTCCTCGGGCGTCACCTGGCGAAGCGCCTGTTCCACCTCTTCTGGCGACGACTCCTCATCGCGGTCGTCGGGCGGTTCCTGCCAGCTGGCTGTCTGGCTCTCGCTCATACCCCCGAGACGAGGCCAGAGCCGTGCCACTCGCAGCCGTTACGGCACCGAGTCCAGCACTCGCCGCTTCCCCATGTCGTCTATGTCGAAGGCGACGGCTGCCTTGCGGCGCGACTCCGCGCCCCGGAGCGTGGCGAGTGCGGTGTAGTAATCGAGATAGCGGAAGCCCGAAATCCCACCGCGGATGAACTCGTACTTCGAGACTGCCTCACGCCAACGGGGAATGAAGCCCGACACATCCACGTAGATGTACGGATCGAAGCCCTCGGGGTCCTCCCAGTTCTCGGCGTACCAGATGCCGCGTATTCCGCGGTAGGCAGGGTGCTCCGTCTTCACGCCCTCGAGCGACGCGAGAAGCACCGCATCATCCACGATCGCGCTCGTGGCCGCATGATCCTTGTGGATGCTCCGACGCCAGTGGGTGATGATGTTGGTGGGTTTCACCTGTCTGATGACGTCGGCCACGTAGCGGCGTGCAGCTTCATCGTTGGGAATCTCCCCGTCGCGGTAGGGGCCGAAGATCACCTCGGCGCCGAGTGCGGCGGCCACTTCCTTCGCCTCGCGCCGCTTCTGCTCACCGTATTGCTCGGGTGACATTTTGGGGTTGCCGCCCTCGCCGAGCGTAAGGTGCAGGAGGACGACCCGGTCGCCCAGCTCGCGCTGCTTCAGCAGGAGCGCGCCCGCGGTGATCTCCATATCGCCCGCGTGCGCGCCGATGGCGAGAATGGTTCGCTGCGGACGGGCGTGGGTGCTGTCCTGCGCGTACGTGCCCTGACTGGCGGAGGCCACCCCGAGCGCGGCGATCGCGGCGACGAAGCGTGGAAGACGCAAAGTGGATTTTCCCGGATGATCGGGTGGTAGCAATGGAGGCGAGCGGCAAGTCACCGCCGCTCGGCCGCGGGCGGTTGGACGGGTCGGAATGTGACGAGGAGCGGGCGGTGATCGGATGCCTGGCTGTCGGCGACCCTGGCGTTCGTGCACTGTAGTCCACGCACGTAGATGTAGTCGATGCGGCGTACCGCGCTATCGGCCGGAAATGTGTAGCCGTTCCCACTGCCGCACGCCTCCCAGCTGTCCTCGAATGCGGCAGAGAAGAGCGAGTGGACGTCGCTGTCCGGCGTCGAATTGAAGTCGCCGCCGATCACCAGCGGGTCGGCGGCCGGCACATGTGCGCGCAGATGCTCGAGGAGGACCTCTGCTTCCTGATCGCGGAAGGTGCTGACGCCCTCGGCTCCGAGATGGGTGCCCACCACATGCAGCGGGCCGGCTGGCGCAGACACGACGATGTGGATAGCGACTCGCGGCTCGTACATCTTCACGCCGCGATCCGCGTGCGGATCGGTGGGGAGCGGGACGGTTTCGGATTCCTCGATGGGCCAGCGTGAGAGCGCCGCGATACCGTAGTCACCGCCCTGGAAGTCGAGCGACTTTGCGAAGGCGCCGTGCATTCCGGTGAGACGCTCGAGCTCCGCCACCTGGTCCACGCCGCCCGAACGCTCGGTTCCGCGATCTACTTCCTGGAGGAGCACGACGTCCGCGTGGAGTGAATCGATCACCGCCGCCACGCGCTCCAAGTTGGGGCGCTGCTCGGCATCCTTCCCGGCGTGGATGTTGTACGAGACTGCCCGGATCGCGTGGGAGGCCGATGTGGGCACACTCGCGCGATGCCGCGAAGCGCACGATGCGGCGGCTACCGAAGCCAGGGCGACAGCGAGGGTGGCGAGGAGTGCACGACGCATACGGGACGATCTATAGTAGAAGTTCGTAGATGTTCACGAGCTCCGCATAGCTCTGCCGGTGACGCGCGGCGGTGCACCTACACCGCTCGCACAATCACCTCATGCTGCGCGCCGTCGTCGACCAGATGGATCTCCGGCGACTCCAGCGTTCTGCCGTCCAGCGTCACCGACGCTCTCCCGGGTCGTAGCAGCCCGGGTTCGTTGACCGTGACGACGTAGATGCTCCTGCCAAACCGGTACTCGATGGTGAACGACGGCCAGTCCGCCGGTACGCGTGGATCGATTGTGAGGATGTCGCCGCGCTTTGTAAAGCCGAGGATGGTTTCCAGCGCCACGCGGTACATCCAGCTCGCGGATCCGGTGTACCACGTCCAACCGCCGCGGCCGAGCTGCCCGGTCGCAGTATAAACGTCGGCCGCCACCACGTACGGTTCTACCTTGTAGGTACTCACGCCCTCCGTCGTGGACGCATGGGTGAGCGGGTTGAGAAGCTGGAAAAGCTGGAAGGCGCGCTGGCCGTCTCCGTGCATCGCGGTTGCAAGGACCGCCCAGAGTGCCGCGTGCGTGTACTGCGCTCCGTTCTCTCGCACGCCTGGCACGTATCCCTTTATGTAGCCCGGGTCGTGCGTGGTATTATCGAACGGAGGGGTGAGGAGCATGATCAGCCGTGCGTCTTCGCGCACCAGGTGCTCCTCGAGTGAGCGGAGCGCCTGCGAGGTGCGCTCCTGGTCGCCGGCCTCCGAGATGATGCTCCAGCTCTGTGCTATGGAGTCGATGCGGCACTCCTCGTTCTCCGCGGAGCCGAGCGGAGTGCCATCGTCGAAGTAGGCGCGTCGGTACCACTCGCCGTCCCACCCTGCACGCTCCACTGCCGCCGCATAGCCGTCCGCGAGGGAACGCAACTCCGCCGCTGCCGCTGCATCTCCCCGCGCCTCTGCGTGCTCGGCGAAGGGACGCAGCGTGGCGATGAGAAACCACGCGAGCCAGACGCTCTCGCCGCGCCCTTCCACGCCCACGCGGTTCATCCCGTCGTTCCAGTCCCCGCAGCCGATGAGTGGGAGCGAGTGCGGTCCGGAAGTACACGCCTTCCGCAGTGCAAGGAGGCAGTGCTCGTACACGCTAGCGCGCTCCTCCGTGACTCGGGGGAGGTCGTACACCTCCTGTTCGCCCGGCTCGAGCTGTCGCATCTCGAGGAAAGTCGTGCTCTCATCGAGGATGCTCGAGTCGCCCGTCACGCGCACGTACCGATTCACCACGTACGGCAGCCAGACGAGATCATCGGAGAAGCGTGTGCGTACGCCTCGCCCGCTCTGCGGATGCCACCAGTGCTGTACGTCGCCCGCGAGGAACTGCCTGGACGCCGAGCGGAGGATGTGCTCGCGAGCGATGTCCGGCTCCGCGTAGAGAAACGCCATCACATCCTGGAGCTGATCGCGAAAGCCGTAGGCGCCGCTGCTCTGGTAGAGGGCCGACCGTGCCCACATGCGGCAGCTCAACGCCTGGTAGAAGGTCCAGCGATTGACCAGCACGTCGAACGACGGCACCGGCGTCCGCACGCTCACCACGGCGAGGCGCTCGCTCCAGTCGTCCACACTCTGTTGCAGCCCAGCACGCGCACGAGCGAAGTCGCGAAATTCATCCGCCAGCCGGTTTGCATCTGCCTGGTCCTTGCCTGCACCGAGGGCGATCACCATTTCGCGCGTCTCACCCGGTTGCAGCGAGAGTACACATTGCAGTGCGCCGCACGGGTCCATGCCCGCGCCGGTACGATTGCCGAGCTCTCGCTCGCGCATAGCCGCCGGATCCCTGGTGCTTCCGTTGCGCCCGAGGAATGCGCGGCGGTCGGCAGTGTAGCTCACCGGCTGCTCGCTCATCGCGAGGAACGCCATCCAGTTGGTGAACTGTTCGTCGAAGTTGTTCCAGGCGAAGATCGCACCGCGAGCCGAGTCGAATACCGTGCGGACCTGGTGCTGGGTGTGCTCGCGCAATACACCGAGCGTCCACTCCACGTAGGGAGTGACGGAGATCCGCCTCGGGTGGTCGGCATGGTTGGTGATGCGGAGGAGCGAGAGCTTCACCGCATCCGCGGGCGGTACGCCCACTTCGAGCCGCGTCGCGATTTCCGAATGCTCCTGCTCGAAGATGGAGCGCCCCGCTCCGTGCCGCACCGTGAACGGAGCACCGTGCTCTACAGGCGCCGGCGTCGCACTCCACAGCTCGCCGGTATCCTCGTCGCGGAGATAGATGGCGTCGCTCGATGGGTCGCTGACGGGATCGTTGTGCCAGGGCGTGAGGCGATAGAAGTAGCTGTTCTCGGCCCAGCTGAAGCCCGCGCCGCGTTCGGTGACCACGAAGCCGCCATGCGCGTTCGCCACGACGTTCGCCCACGGTGCGGGCGGGAGCTGGTCCTGGCAAACGTTCACGACGTAG
>DASSOX010000070.1:0-4811 GCA_035700125.1 Gemmatimonadaceae bacterium | reverse complement strand
AACCCTGCGTGTCCGCCGTGCTCCACGAACTCGGCGGTGAGAAAGGGGTTCTTGTCCGCTATTCGTTCCACTTCCTCGAGAACCTCGGGCGGGATGAATGGGTCATCGCGCGCACTCAATAGAAGAGTGGGTGTGCGAATGCGGTCTATCCACCTGATCGCACTCGAGCGCGTGTAGTAGTCGTGCGCGTCGCGGAAGCCGTGGACGGGCGCGGTGACGCAGTCATCGAATTCGTAGAGCGAGCGCGCGCGGTCCACGGCTGCAGGATCCACGATGCCGGGGTATCGGAGGAGCTTCGCGTGCGCCTTCACGCGGAGCGTTTTCATGAAGCGCGCCTGGTAGACGCGGGCGAAGCCACGATCTATGTAGCGCGCGCCGCGCTCGAGATCGAACGGTACGGAGATCGCGGCTCCCGCCACCACCTGCTGCGGGATTTCGCTACCGCGTTCACCGAGCCACTTGAGCAGAACATTCCCGCCCAGCGAAACGCCGGCAAGGACGAGCGGACGATCGGGCTCGTTCTCCGCGAGCGAGCGCACCACGAAATCGAGGTCGGTGGTTTCGCCCGAGTGGTAGAAGCGCTCAGCGCGATTGAGTTCCGATCCACACGACCGGAACACGATCACGTCCGCGGCCCATCCTCGCCGGCTCGCTTCGGCGAGGAAGCTGCGGACGTAGTGCGAGCGCGGGGAGCCTTCGAGTCCGTGGAGGAGGACCAGCCGCGGCCGGGTGTGCGGGGCAGCCACGGGCGGGTCGAGCCGGTGGATGTCGAGGAAGTCGTCGTCGGGCGTGTCCCATCGTTCGACGTGGGTGGCGCCTCCGCCTGCGCGCGGGACGAATTTTCCCCAGATGGTCTGCAGGTGCCTCCCCGGCACCCACCAGGCAGGTCGATACTTCCCGTCAGTCACGCTGCCGAAGCGAATAGATTCCTTGCACGAAGTTGAATCTCACATCCGTAAACGGTGGCATGGAAGTCCAGATCTTCGGCGTGAAAAAGAGCGCCGACACCAGGAAGGCGCTCCGATTCTTCGCCGAGCGTCGCATAAGAACGCATTTCGTGGACCTGACCGAGCGCGCGGCGTCCGCGGGCGAGTTGCAGCGCTTCGCGCAGAAATTCGGTGTCGCTCAATTGATCGATACGTCATCGAAACGATTCGCCGAGCTGGGTCTGGCGCACGCGCGGCTCTCGGATCAGCGGTGGCTGGAGAAGCTCATCGATGAGCCGCTCCTTCTGCGCATGCCGCTGGTGCGGCAGGTGGGGCAGGGGGCGAAAGGATTGAGCGTGGGCGCGGCCGAGTCGGAGTGGAAGAGCTGGGCGGTGCAGGGATGACGCAGATCTCGGTATCGAACGTGGCCGTGGAGTTTGGTGCGACCACGCTGCTGAAGGACGTGACCTTCACAGTGGCGGCGGGCGAGCGGTGGGGGATCGTCGGACGGAACGGTTCCGGTAAGACGACGCTATTCCAACTCATCACCGGCGAGCGGGAGCCCACGCGCGGCGCGATCGCGCGGCAGCAGGGGCTGCGACTCGCGCTCCTCGAGCAGCACCGCGACTTCGGCGACGCTACCACGGTGTGGGAAGCGGCCGCGGGGCCGTTCGCGCATCTTGTCGCACTGGAAGAGTCGCTAGCGCAGCAGGCGACGAAGCTCGGCGAGCTCGGTGAGCGGGCGACCGAGAATCATCTCGATCGCTACGCGCGCGACCTGGAGCGTTTCGAGCGCGAGGGCGGCTACACCTTTCACGCGCGCGTGGACGCTGTGCTTCATGGTCTGGGCTTCGACCCGGAGGAGGCGCGCACGCGATCGCTGGAGCGCCTGAGCGGCGGCGAGCGCGGGCGGCTCGGGCTAGCCATCCAGCTCGTGGCGCCGGCCGATGTGCTTCTCCTCGACGAGCCCACCAACCACCTGGACATCGAGACCACGGCGTGGCTCGAGGAGTATCTGCGCGACGCGGGAGAGACGGTGATCGTGGTGAGCCACGACCGCGCATTTCTCGACAGGGTGGTGGATCACGTGCTGCACCTCGAGGCAGGGAGTGCCTTCCCGTACGCCGGGAGCTACTCGGCGTTCGTTCTGCAGCGCGAGGAGCGGCGGCTGACGCAGCAGCGACAGTTCGATCAGCAGCGGCGCACGATCGCTAAGGAGGAGGATTACATCCGCCGCAACATCGCGGGTCAGAACAGTCGCCAGGCGAAGGGGAGGCGGAAGCGGCTCGAGCGGCTCCCGCGACTGAGCGCGCCGCCGGGTGAGGAGGGATCGATGTCGTTGCGGCTGGAGACATCGGAGCGGGGTGGCGATCAGGTGGTGGTGGCGGACCACGTCACGGTAAAGGTGAACGATCGCGTGCTGGTGAAGGACTTCTCTTCCACGGTGCGGCGCGGCGACGTGGTGGGGCTGGTGGGGCCGAATGGCGCGGGGAAGTCCACCTTTCTCCGCTCGCTCGTCGGCGAGCATGGCATCGCCAGCGGAGAGTTGCGCATCGGCGGCTCGGTGACGCCGGCGTACTACCGACAGGACCTGAGTCAGCTACCGACGGATCGCTCGCTCTTCGACATCATCAACGACCTGCGCCCCACATGGGGACGCGGGGCGGTGCTCGGTCATCTGGCGCGCTTCGGCTTCACGGGCGACTCGGTGCAGCGTACGTCGGCCACGCTCTCGGGCGGCGAGCGGTCGCGGATGGCGCTCGCGATGATCATGCTCTCGCGGGCGAACCTGCTGCTGCTCGACGAGCCGACGAACCATCTCGATGTCGAGTCGATCGAGGCGCTGGAAGATGCGCTGGAGAGTTACGAGGGTACGGTGATTCTGGTGAGTCACGACCGCGCGCTGCTGCGCGCGCTCACCACGCGCGTCTGGTCGCTGCGCAACCTGCGCATCACCGACTACGACGATGGTTTCGAGGAGTGGGAGGAGGTGGGCGCCGAGCGTGAGCGCGAGGCGGCGGCCGCGGCGAGCGCGGAAGAGAGCGCGCGGCGCGAGCGGGAGCGGCGCAAGGCGGAGCAGGCGGCGAAGAACGGCGGCAGCACGAGTCGAGATGAAGAGCGCGCGGCTCGTCGCGCGGTGCGCGAGATGGAAGCGGTGGAAGCCGAGATCGCGCGGCTGGAGGGGTGGGTGGCGCAGCTCGGCGCCACGCTCGAGGATCCGTCGCTTTACGAGAGCGCCGACGGCACTAGGCGCGCCACTGAGCTGGGAGGCGAGCTCGAGACGGCGAAGCGCGAGCTGGAAGCGGCGCTCGCGCGGTGGGAGGAGCTGGGGATCAGATCCGGAATCGGTAACTGATGCCGGTATTGATCGAGACTGCGCGCACGCGAGCATCAGGGTGCCAATCGCGAGGAATCCTCACAGGATCCACACAGTGCTCGACGCGCTTCGTGTGGCCACTTCCAGACACCGCTCTCCGAGGGGCGCCCTACTCCCCGACGAAGTTGATTTCCGGCTCCAGGTGCTGGCCGAACTTCTCCTCCACGGCACGCTGCGCTATCGCGATTAGCTCCTTCACATCTTTCGCCGTGGCGCCGCCAAGATTCACCATGATGTTCGCGTGCAGGTGCGAGATCTGCGCGTTGCCGTGGCGGAAGCCCTTGAGCCCGCACTGATCCACCAGACGGCCAGCACCCACTCCCTCGATCTTCTTGAAGATCGAGCCGGCGCTCGGATGCCAGTCGAGCCACGGATGCCGCGCGCCGCGCCAACTCAGGTTTTCCTGCATGATGCGATGCATGTCGGCGGGATCGCCGCGTTGCAACTGGAAGGTCGCCGCGAGGGCGACATCGTCACGGTGATGGAAGACGCTATCGTCGTAACCGAAGTTCACGTAGTGCGGTCCCACGGTCTTTCGCTCTCCCTCGGCACTCAGGATGTCGCACGACTCGAACACCTCGGCGATGAACACGGTACGCTCGCGCTCGGGTGCGGGGGAGAGGAAGTGCAGATTCTGCCAGACGGCGCCGCCCACTGTGCTCGGGATTCCCACGTAGTGCTCGAGCCCCGACCATCCGCGCTGCACGGCCTCCAGGATCAGATCGCGCATCACCGCGCCGCTCTCGACCCAGAGATGGCCGTCGTCCGACCAGCGCGCGTGGTGCGCGCGGTTACGGATCACCAGTCCGCGAAAGCCGTGGTCGCCGACGAGGATGTTCGCGCCGAGCCCAAGCACGAAGTACTGGATTCCGAGCTCACGCGCGGCGGTGACGGCGTTCGCGAGATCGTCGGCGGTCGCGGTCTCGTAGAAGTAGTCCGCGGGGCCGCCGATCCTGAACGTAGTGTACGGCGCCAGCGGAACCGAGAGCTGAAGCCGGTCGGCATCTAGCCGCTCGGTGAGGAGCGCGAAAGTGGCTCCGGAGGCAGAGGGCGGGGCAGTTGTCATCGTATCGCGAAAAATATCATCGAAGGATCGGTAGAGTCAGGTCTGGATATTTCGGCGAGGATGCGCCTTGACAGTGCCATTGACAATGCCACCTTGGCGCGCAATCTTGGGTCCCCCCGAGGGGCAGCAACCGCAGGATCGCAGAGAGTGGCACCATGTTGCACACGATGTCGCACGCGATGTTGCACGAAGTGATAATCGTGGGTGCCGGACAAGCTGGTGTTGCGCTTGCCTGCAGCCTGCAGCGCCTCGGGATTTCGTACGTCATGTTGGAGCGGGATCGCGCCTTCGCGTCCTGGCATAACCGCTGGGATGGCTTCCGCGCCAACACGCCGAACTGGATGAATACCCTGCCGGTTCTGGACACCGGCCAGGTTCCGGGAAACGACCCTCGCGGATTCGCCACCCGCCAGGAGCTCATCGACTACTTCGATAAATGTCT
>DASSOX010000069.1:0-11570 GCA_035700125.1 Gemmatimonadaceae bacterium | reverse complement strand
GATGGCCTGGCTGCCGTTCTCGTCACCGATAATCATGCCGCTTCGCATGAGCGTGGTGTCGCTCGAGCCGTTCGACATCGCAACCTCGATCATCATCCTCGTGTGCTCCTGCTACATCGCCGTGGTGCTCGCGGCGCGGGTATACCGCACGGGGCTTCTGATGTACGGGAAGCGCCCCGCGCTGCGCGAGGTGGTGCGCTGGATGAGGCGAGCGGGGTAGGCGATCCGCACCATAGTCATTCCCGCGAAAGCGGGAACCCATGTTCGGTCGATTAACATGGGTTCCCGCTTTCGCGGGAATGACGGTTTCCGCTTTCGCGGGAATGACTGACGCTACCCGAAACGCTGCCTAGTGCGGGTAGCGTCCCCCCGGCGGCGCGATGTCGGGCTCACGTCCGACCCGAGCGGGGCCATCCGGTCCACCCGCGCTGCCATTCCCGCTGATGCCTTCGCGCACGGGCGGAAGCGCGCCACTCGCCTCTAGGCGCCGCTCTTCACCGACGCTTCGTGGTGAGCCGATGGCATCCTTCAGCTCGTCCACCCACTCGTCCACGCGGGTGCTCAGCGCGGCCGATACTCCGGTGATGAGGCGTGAAGCCGCATCATCCAGTAGACCGCCCACCTTGTCGCTGGCGCCTCCCGTGGCCTTGACCGTGGCGGCGGCCGCTTTGACATCCGCCTTCGAGCCAGCCAGCAGCACCCCCAGTCCGGCCGCCACGGCCATCGCCGGCCACGGATGCTCGCGTACTATCTGCATGACGTTCAACTTCTGCTCCAGTTGCGCGATCGTGTCCGACATCCGCTCACGCGTCAGCTCGATGTCGCGCCTGACGTCAGCCGTCGTTTCAGCCATTCCTTGTCCTCCTTCAACGTAGCCAACGTCTCATCCGGCTCGAGCCGCTCCGGCGAGATGAACGACTTCCCCCAGATTGCCAGGGCTGCGGCGATGATGCCCAGCACCACCGTCACTATGAGCGCCGCGAGCCAGTAATCACCCCTGAGCCACTCGTAGCCCAGCAGCATTATCACCCCTGTCACGAGGACGATCACGCCGAGCAGCAGCAGAACGCCGCCCAGCGCTATCATCCCGGTTCCACGCGCAACGTGCTTGGCGAGTCGCTTCGACTCGAGGAGCGTGAGGCGCCCCTCCTGCCGAATGAGCTGCGTGGTTCCCTGCGCGGCTTCCTTGAGAAGCCTGCCGAGTCCCCGCCGCGAGTCGCCGCGCACGGCCGTCACGAGCTCAGCTCCCCCTGCCGCCGCGGAACATGCGCCCAACCACGTAGCCCAACCCGAGCGCCACGAGCAGCGTGCGACCAGGGTTGCTGCGCACCTGGTTCTCGAGCCCCGACTTCATGGAATCCATGTCGGCGGTCCGGAGCCACTGGGCGGTGTTCTCCATTCCCGAGGCAACCTTGTCGCTCGCCTTGCGCGCCTTCTTCTCGGTATCGGCGCCCACCTCGGCCACCGTGGTGGTGTCCGCTTTGTGACGCAGTTTGTCGGCGCCCTGCTCGAGCTTGTCGGCAAGCGTGGACTTCAGGTTGTACGCCTTTTCCTTGGTGGCGTTGAGCTTCTCGCGAGCCGATTCCTTGGTGGAGTCGAATTTCTCGCGGGCCGATTCCTTCATCCCCTCGGCCTTCCGTTCGAACTTGTCGCTCCCCCCGCCCAGGCTCTCCTTTCCGAGAGTGCCCGATGTCTCGGAGAAGGCGGTCGCCGAGCGGTCGCCGGTGGTGTCGCCGAGATCGGCATCCAGGTTGTTCATTGCCGCACCCGCTCTCTGACGCTGGGATTCGCGCTCGCCCTCCAGCGAATCGCCCATCGGGTTGGTGCGCTCGTTCGGATCGTGTTGCATGTTGGCTCCTCTTCAACGGAAGTCTTACCGTGGAGTCTGCACGCTATGTGCCAAGCACCGTCAGCATACGCGTGGCGTTCGCTGACGGCCACGATCGAGCGGCGAACGCGACACTTCGTGCATCGCACCGAAGCACGCGCTCGCGCGCGGCGGTCAACAGTGCTCGTCGAATGCGGCTACGAGATCGCTCGCGATCGCGTCCGCGCTGCGTCCCTCGATCTGGCTGCGCTCGAGCATGTAGACGATCTGCCCATCGCGCAGGAGCGCGATCTGCGGCGACGACGGCTGGTAGCCGGTGAAGTAGCTGCGCGCACGCGTCGTGGCTTCGAGGTCCTGCCCCGCGAACACGGTGGTCAGCGTATCGGGACGCTTCCCCTTCTTCAGGGCCGCGGCGACCGCTGGCCTCGCGTTGCGCGCCGCGCATCCGCAGATGGAGTTGACGACCACGAGCGTGGTGCCGCGCGCGTCCTTCAACGTGGCGTCCACTTCGTCCGCGGTGCGCATCTCGCTGATACCCAGCCGCGTGAGCTCCTCGCGCATCGGAGCTACGAACCTTTCATCGTATGGCATCGTGCCTCCCAGTTGTGATGGCAGCCGGACCGCGGCCGCCCGCACTCTCCCATCCTACGCCGCGCCGCCGGTCAATGCACCCAAAGCTATCACGCTCCGCCGTATTCCACCGCGCCGGCATGCGCGTGGCGGAGGATGAGACAACCGTCACATCGTCCTCGACAGGGGAACGCGATCATTCCATTCGTACACGGTGAAGGAGCCCCGGAAACGATGGATACCGAAAGATCCGTGCAGGCAGAGGAGCTGACTGCGGAATCGATCACCGAGGCGCTGCGCGGAGTGCGCTACCCCGGTCTGACGCGCGACCTCGTCTCGTTCGGCATGGTGCAGCACGTGAGCGTGTGCGACGGCCGCGTGAAGGTGCAGCTCTCCCTTCGTACACCCGATGCCAGCACGCACGCGAAGCTGGAGCAGGCGGTAAGGGATGCGATAGTCGCAATCGGCGCGAAGACGGTGGCCATGGAGATCGTCACTCCGAAGCCTCAGCCCACCGCGAAGTCGCACGGCACTACCTCCGACCCATGGTCGGAGCAGTCGCGGCTTGCGGGCGTGCAGCACGTGATCGCGGTGGGGGCCGGCAAGGGAGGCGTGGGAAAGAGCACGGTAGCCGTGAACGTGGCGCTCGCACTCGCGCGCGGCGGCCTCCGCACGGCACTACTCGACGCGGACATCTACGGACCCAGTCTTCCCATCCTCATGGGGATCGAGGACGGCGCTACGCGCGTGCGCATGTCGCCCGAGAAGACGATCCTCCCGCTCGAAGCGCACGGGATCCCGATCATCAGCTTCGGCTTCTTCGTGGGCGACGGATCGCCCGCGATCTGGCGCGGGCCGATGGTATCGAAGGCCGTCAAGCAGTTCGCGCACGGCGTCGCCTGGCCGCAGCTCGACGTGCTGGTGGTGGATCTACCGCCCGGCACCGGCGACATCCCGCTCAGCCTCGCGCAGGCCGTTCCGCTCTCGGGGGCCGTGGTAGTCACGCAGCCGCCGCGCGTCGCCGCCACCGAGGCACGGAAGGCCGCCGACATGTTCCGCACTCTCGAGGTGCCGGTGCTCGGCGTGGTCGAGAACATGACCGGGCCCTTCGGCCGCGGCGCGGGACGCACGGTCGCCGGCGAGCTCGGCATCCCGTTCCTCGGTGAGGTTCCGTTCGACGACATGATCGTCGGCGAGGGCGACAGCGGACTCCCCACCATGGTCGCGCGCCCATCGAGTTCGGCGGGCATGGCCTTCGAGCTCATAGCGCGCGGCATCGCCGGCGCGCTCGGCTGGGAGCACGTGAGCGCCGCGGAGCTCGCGAAGGAGAGAGCGAGCGTATGACCGCAGCAGCCGGAACCACCGTGCCCCCGAAGGCCGTCCGGCCGCCGGTCGCGCCGATGGCCGGTGGACTGACGCCGGCCACGAATTCCATCCGCCTGGCCGCCGAGCACTTCGCGGCTTCGACGCTCTACCTGGTTGCGGGCGCGGTGGGACTCGTGTGGATCGCACCCCAGCTGGCGATGGGCATGTACCCGTCGCCGCACGTCGCGGGGATCACACACCTCTTCACGCTCGGCTGGATCACCACTACCATCTTCGGCGCGCTCGCGCAGCTCCTCCCCGTGGCGCTCGGCGCACCGATCCGCTCCACGCGCGTGGGCCACGCGTCCTTCTTCACCTTCGTTCCGGGCGTGGGCTTCTTCGCAGCGGGAATCGCCTCGAGCTCGCTGATGCTGGAGCACATCGGGATCGGCCTCATCACCGTGGGCATCGTGCTCGAGGTCGCGAACATCGCCGCCTCGCTCCCGCAGGCGAAGAACCGCGACGTCACGTGGGGCGCGGTGATCATCGCGATCTCCTTCCTCTCCTCGACGCTCGTCCTGGGTGTGATACTCCTGCACAACCTGCACAGCGGCTTCATCGCCAATGCACGCATCACCACGCTGGCCACGCATCTGCACGTGGCGCTCGTAGGGTGGGTGCTCGTGATGATCGTGGGCGTGTCGCACCGGCTACTCCCGATGTTCCTCCTCGCCCACGGTGCCGATACGCGCTGGACGAAGCGCGCGCTCGCGCTGCTCACGGTGGGCGTGCTCTCGCTCGCCACCGGCCTCATTGCGCACTTCGCGCCGGCCGTCTGGCTGGGCACCGCGCTCATGGACGGCGGAATTGCCTGCTTCATCTGGCAAGCGTACTCGTTCTACCGGGTGCGGGTGCGCCGGAAGATCGACGTGGGGATGCGCTTCGCGATGATCGCGATCTTCTTCCTCGCCATCGCGGCGGTGCTGGGCACCGCGCTTCTGATCGCCGGCCCGATGCACGCGCGGCTCGCCACCATGTACATCACCGTAGGCCTCCTCGGCGGGATCGTGCTCTACGTGACGGGGTTCTTCTACAAGATCGTTCCGCTCCTGGCGTGGACGGCGCGTTTCCGTGGCAGGATGGGAAAGGGGCCGGTGCCCACAGTTGCGCAGCTCTACTCGGCGAAGGTGGCATACGTGCAGCTCGGGCTCATGACGCTCGGAGTAGTGCTGCTCGCTGGCGGCATAGGCGCCGGCACAGCGCATGTGACGCGCTGCGGCGCGGTGCTCTTCCTCGCCGGGATCCTCCTCTTCACTACGCAGATAGCACGTGTCGCCTTCGGAGGGCGCACATGACAGCATCCAGCAGCGGCGTGCCCGTGGCGCCTGGCGATCGGGTATCCGATGTCATAGCGCGCGACGAAGCGCTGGTAGACGTATTCGTGAGCGCGGCGCCGCACTTCTCGAAGCTCAGGAATCGGACGATGCGGCGCGTGATGGCGCGCCTCATCACCGTGGAGCAGGCAGCGCGCACGGCGGGTATTCCGGCGGAAAGGCTCGTCCGTGATCTCAATGCCGCGCTGGGCTTTGCCGAGCAGGCGGGCCAGGCAGGCGATGCTTCCTCGAGCGCGACTGCGAACGATGTGGCGACGGGCCGCGTAGCGCCCGGATCCGGCGGGCGCGGCCAGCCGGACGGCGGTGTCCGCGACGGCGCGGACGCCGCATCGCCCAGGCGCCCCGCCGATGCGCCCGTGCGCGAGGTGGATGTTCGCGAGGATCTCCGCTCCGGAAACGAGCCCTTCTCGAAGATCATGGCCGCCGTCGCCGCGCTCGGCGACGGTGAGATACTTCGACTTCGTACTACTTTCGAGCCCGTGCCGCTCTTCACCGTACTCGGCAAGCGCGGCTTCGTGCACGAGTCGGAGGAGCACGGCGCCGACGACTGGTCCGTCTGGTTCTGGCGGCCGGCCGGCAGCGCCGACAAGCGCCACGCCGCTGATACCGATGCCTCCGGCTCAGAGGGACGAGGCACGCGCCCGAGCGCTCGGCCCGATGATGCAGCGACTGTCGCTGTATCAGGTACCGGAGCGGCGACGGATACATCGACTGTCGATGCTACGAGTATCGCCGGCGTGCCCGTGGACGAAACCACGCTGGTGCTCGATGTCCGCGGCCTCAATCCACCCGAGCCGCTGATGCGCACGCTCGCCGCTCTCGAGACGCTGCCCGAGGGACATCAGCTCCTGCAGGTCAATGCTCGCGTCCCTCAGTTCCTCTTCCCCATGCTCGTGGAGCGTGGGTTCGCGTGCGATGTAGATGAATCGCACGCCGATCGTGTGCTCGTGCGAATCTGGCGACCCGCCTGAACGCTACGCGCCTCCCGTATTACCACAGTTCTTCAGGAGACAGCCATCATGCCGGCTCAGTCCATCGAGCTCGATGTCCGCGCGATTCCGCCGCGCGACAAGCACCCTTCGATCTTCCGCGCCTTCGACAGCCTCCAGAGCGGACAGACGCTCACGCTGGTGAACGATCACGACCCGCGCCCCCTCCGCTACCAGCTCATGGCCGAGCGCCCCAACACCTTCGATTGGGAGTACGAGGCCCAGGGACCGGAGGTCTGGAAGGTGAATATCAAGAGGAAGTGAAGGGAGAGAGAGCAGAAAGCAGCAGGCAGAAAGCAGGAGCGGCCTCGGGGTTGGGATCTCGCCCCGAGGCCGCCTCTGCTTTCTGCCCGCTGCTTTCTGCTCTCTCTACGTTCAGCGCGCGTAGAACTCCACGATCATCGCTTCGCGCACCGGGAAGGGGGTGTCGGTGCGGGAAGGGAGAGCGACTACGCCGCCCTGGCAGGGGTCGTCCGCGTTCTTCTCCAGGTAGCTCGGGAGTGCGAGCGATGGTTCGCACGCTACGCCACGGCGCTCGGCGCTGGCGCGTGCGGAGGGAGTAAGCGAGACCACGTCGCCGATGTCCACTTCGTAGCCAGCCTTGTCTACCACACCCTCGCCGACGCGGACGTGACCGTGCGCGATGAGCTGGCGAGCAGCGGGGATGGTGGGCGCCAGGCCCAGGCGGAAGACTACGTTATCGAGCCGGCGCTCGAGGAATGCGAGGAGGTTCGCGCCCGTTGGGCCGGCCGCGGTGCGCGCGCGCTCCACGTAGCGACGCATCTGTCGCTCCGTCACGCCGTAGTTGAAGCGAACCTTCTGCTTCTCCTCGAGGCGGCGTCGGTACTCGCTGGGGCGGCGTCGCGATGGCTTCGCCCCGTGCGCGCCCGGCGGCTGGGGCTTCTTGTCGGCGCTCTTGCGCGTGAGGCCGGGGAGCTGCGTCCCCAGCCGGCGAATCTTCTTCAGTCGTGGACCACGTACAGGCATCTGCTCTTTCGTGTTCGGAGATGAACGATGAATCGCGAGCGAAGCGAGTGCTTCGCGCGGTTCATCTACGCTTATTTCGTTCCGCGAGTCTCCAGCGCGAGATGGCCATCGCCGCCCGAGCCCGCCGCCCCGAGTATCTGACAGTCCGAACTCCATGCGCCGCTGCGTCCGTCTGCGACGCGTCCGACGAACTGGCACCACCCACCTCCGCGCCCGCGGCGCCGGCGCCGCGCTGATCCCAAACCTCCACTCTCACGCGGCCGTCCCCCATCCCCGCCAGCTCCCCCCACGACGCCCAGCCGCAGCACTCAGCGCTACTCGTCATGTCATCCTCCTCGATACTGATGCGACTCGATGACATGAATGTCGCTGGTGTAGCTAGATATAGAGTCAAGGGGGATGAGAGAGAAAGCAGGAAGAGGAAGGCAGGAAGCAGAGGGTAGAAAGCAGGAAGTGCGATGGTTCAGGAGACAGGGTTCAGGGTTCAGATACTACTCTTACGACAGTCATCCCCGCGAAAGCGGGATGCCATGTTCGGTCTGGCTAACGTGGCTCCCCGCTTTCGCGAGGATGACTTTGGGGGGTGTGCAGTTCCCGTTTTCTGCTCTCTGCTTTCTGCTTTCCGCCGTCTGCTTTCCACCATGGATAGGGCAGCCCCGCAAGGCGATTGATGATGATCGCCTGGATGCAGAGCAGCACCACTGCCGCCATCAGAACGGCCAGCTGGAGTGGCGTGCGCAGGAGGCCGAGTGAGATGATCAGCGTGGTGGCGCCGGCGGGAGGATGCGGGGCACGGAGCAGTACCATGAGTCCGCTCGTGAGTCCGAGCGAGAGAGCGGCGGCGCCGACGCGTGCGACAGTCACTCCACCGCCCACCGCGGGTCCGGCGTGGAGAAGACCGAACGCGGCGAGACTCACCCACCCGGCGAGCGCGCCTATCAGGTGACCGATCACGGCGTTGCGCGGACTCGCGGCCGGGGCCATCGGCGTGTAGAAGAAGAGGAAGGCCGTTGGGCCGAGCGACGGAAAGATGAACGGCTGACCACTCACCAACGCAACGGTAGCCATGAGCGCTATCGAGATGAAGCCGTTCACCAGACTGAACACCGAGAGCACGACCGTCGAGTCGTAGCGCTCGGCGAGATGCGTCAGGCGCAGACGCATGAGCAGCCCGCGCAGTACGTGCGTGAGCTGTCCGCCGATAGGTCCGGTCGGCGGTGGCGTCTTTTCGGGGTCGGTCATGCGGGGGCTACCGCCGGGTGGACGTCCAGCGCAGAACGCGGAGCATCGCGAGGCCGCCGAGGAAGACGAGGCCCGAGACGATGGCCGCTACGACGGTGCCCTTGCGATCGCCCAGGAGGTACAGATTGAAGGCGAGCGTGAGCAGCCAGAGCTGGATCGCCATCAGCACGATCCCCATGCTGAGGCCGAGCATTACGAGCCCCAGGTGGCCGGGCGGCGGCGACGTGGGCGCCAGCGGCGGCGCGGTGCCGCCGGCTCCGTGGATCGGCCCTGTCATGTGAGCGACTCGCTCACGGCGTAGAGCATCCCATCCTGCTCCTGCAGTTCGATCTTGGGGAGCGGCCGCGGTGGCGGACCGGCGAGCACATCGCCGCTCTCAGGGTGGAAGACGCCGTTATGACAGGGGCAGAGCAACCGGCCGCGCTCCTTGCTCCAGTACACGGCGCAGGAAAGGTGCGTGCACTTGTTGCTGAATGCGACGAAGCGGCCTTCACGCAGGTGCAGCAGCACCGCGTGATCCTCCGGCCCCGGGTAGCTGAAGTAGTGCGCCTCGCCAACCGGGACTTCGGACGCCCTGATGATGGCAGCGAGGCTTCCACGACGCCGCTCGCGCGTGAAGGAGAGCGCGGCGAGGATCCCGGTGCTGGCGAAGAGCGCGCCCGATGCCCACACTGACCAGCGCAGAAGCTGCCTGCGCGAGATGAGGTCGTCGGCATCCCACTCGAAGGGAAACTCCACATGCCAGCGGCCGTCGCTGGTACGATTGCTCAGAATCTCCTCGTTGCCGCTGGTGCGAGCGTCGGTGACGCGGTCGTTTTCGCTCGTGTTCACAGTACCCACGCCTCCTCATCCGATCCCGTGGTAGCGCGCGCCGCGAGCTGGTCTTCCGCCATGAGTGCACCGACGTTCAGCCGCGCAGTTCCGTCGGGGAGCACGTGGTACACCTTAGTGCGCACCTGCTGAGTACCGAAATTGGTGATGTTCACCGCATTCCCCTCGCGCTCGTTGACGAACTCCTCGTAGTCGCCGTACCAGATGGCCTGCGTGGGACACGCTTGCGCGCACCACGGCTTGAGCCCCTGACTGGTGCGGTCGTAGCAGAGGTTGCACTTCTTCATGAGACGTGCTTCGATGTCGAACTTCGGCACACCGAAGGGGCAGGCGTAGACGCAGTTCTGGCAGCCGATGCAACGCGAAGTGTCGGCCTGCTGTACCACGCCGTCGGGCGTGATGAGTATGGCGAGCGCGGGGCAGACCTGCGCGCACGGAGCCACGGGGTCTTCGCAGTGCATGCAGAGCGTTGGCTGCGTGGCCACGCTCCAGTCGCGGTCGAGGAAGTCCACCATGATCATGCTCTCGCCCTTGTGCGAGTCGCACTCCCTGCACGCCGCCTCGCACGCGCGGCAGCCGATGCAGCGCGAGGGATCGAGGAACATCGTCTTCACCGTGGCCATTGCTCGCGCCTCCTCGCGCCGTTCAATGCGAGCCGCTGCCGGAAGAGGGCGCCGCTACTTCTCCCCTCTGGTAGGGGAACATCGCTGGCGCGTTCTCCGGCGTGAGGTTCTCCGTCGCCTTGCCCGGTCGTTCCGGTATCGGCGCGCTGGTTTTCTCTACAGTAGCCGCGCAGCACTTGAACTCCGGGATCTTCACCTTCGGTTCGACCGCGGAGTTGGTGATCTGATTCACCGCGTGACGCGTCCCGTAATGGAAGGGGATGAACAGTGTGTCGGGCCGGATGGTGGGCGTGACGAGCGCTTTCAATTCCATGGACCCGCGCGGCGTGCGCACGCGCACGATCTCCTCGCTCGTGATTCCCAGCCGCTCTGCCGCTCTCGGGTGAATCTCCACCCACGGTTCCGGCGCCTGCGAGTTGAGGAAGCCGAGCCGGCGCGTCTGTGTTCCGCTGAGATACTGATAGACCACGCGCCCGCTGGTGAGATAGAACGGGTAGTCGCCCCCTGGGGTCTCGGCGGGTGGCCGATAGTGCACCGGGATCATCCGCGCCCGTCCATCCGGATGGTTGAATCTTTCGGTGAAGAGCCGCGGCGTCCCCGGGCTCTCCTCGCTGGGGCAGGGCCAGAAGACTCCGCTCTGCGCGTCGATCTTCTCGTAGGTGATCCCGTAATAGTCGGCGGTGCCGCCCTTCGTTGCCACGCGCAGCTCGTCCCAGATGTCGCGCGGCGTGCGGTACTCGAAGAACTTGCCGCGTCCGAGCCGGCGGGCGATATCGCAGGCGATCTCCCAGTCGCGCCTCGCCTCGCCCGGCGGCTCGGCGGCCTTGTTCAACTTGATGACGCGCCCTTCGAGATTCGTGGTGGTCCCCTCGTCCTCGCACCACACCGCGCACGGGAGGACGATGTCGGCGCGCGCGGCGGTCTCCGACATGAAAAAGTCCACCACCACCAGCGGATCGAGCGAGTCGAGCGCGCGTTGAACCACCGCGTTGTCGGGGAGCGACACCATGAGATTGGAGCACATCACCATGCAGCTCTTTATCTGGCCATCGGCCATGAGGTGCACCATCTCCGTGGCGGCGGCGCCGACACCGGGGAGCTCTTCTTCCGGCACGCCCCAGACGCCGGCGATGTACTGGCGATCCTCGAGGTTGTCTATGTGACGATAGCCGGGGAGCTGTGCCGCCTTCTGTCCCATCTCGCGGCCGCCCTGCCCGTTCCCCTGCCCCGTCAGCATCATCGCCCCACCGCCCGGCTTCCCCATCTGCCCTCGCGCGAGTGCGAGGTTGATGCACGCCAGACAGTTGTCCACGCCATGCGTGGAGTGCTCGATCCCGCGCGCGTGCATCACCAGCGATGTCTCCGCGCCCGCGTACATCCGCGCGGCCGCCACTATGCGTGACTTCGGCACTCCACTCGCGTGCTCCGCCTCGTCGAGCGACATCTCGAAGGCGGCAGCGCGCACGTCGTCCCAGCCGTTGGTGCGATCGCGCACGTACTGCTCATCCACCAGGCCGTCTTCGATTATCACGCGCAGCATGGCGTTGAGCAGCGCGACGTCGCCCCCCGGCCGCACAGGGAGCCAGAGGTCGGCGGTGCGCGCGGCCGGCGTCTCGCGCGGGTCCGCGACTATCAGCTTCGCGCCGCGGTCGCGCGCTCGCCAGATCCACTGCATCGCCACCGGGAAGCACTCGGCCACGTTGCTCCCCACAACGAGAATCGCCTTGGCGAGCGGGATGTCCGTCATGGGGAGCGGCGCGCGGTCGAGCCCGAAAGCGCGCTCGTACGCGCCCGCCGCTGA
>DASSOX010000068.1:0-2080 GCA_035700125.1 Gemmatimonadaceae bacterium | reverse complement strand
CGCGTGGACCGGCATGCGGGGGATAGTCTCTCTCGCGGCCGCGCTGGCCCTCCCGCTGGCCGTGGAGTCGGGCGAGCCCTTCCCGTTCCGCACGCAGATCATCCTCATCACGTTCGCCGTGATTCTCTCGACGCTCGTGCTGCAGGGGCTGACGCTGGTCCCGCTCATCCGCGTGCTGCACCTGGGAGGCGGGGACTCCATCAGGCAGCAGCTGCTCATCGCGCGGGAGGCGGCGGCGACGGCCGCGCTCGAGCGCCTCGATGAGCTCGCGCGGGAGGGGTGGCCGGAGCCGGCTCACCTGGAGAGACTCCGCCACGCGTACGCGGAGCGCCTCGCCCGTATCGCGAGCCTCCGGACAGACGGGCGCGACGTCATCGATGCTCCCGATGCGCGCGCGCTCCGCCGACTCCGCCGCGCCGCTCTCGCCGCGGAGCGGCGTGCCGTGTTCCGGCTCCACGACAAGGGGCTCATCGGCGACGACGTGCTGCGCGAGATGGAGCGTGAGATCGACGTGGAGGAGCTCCGCGTGGAACGCGACGCCGGAGAGGTCACCTAATCGTCATCGCGCCAGCTTCGAGGCACGTGCCGTGCGCGCATTTCTCTTCGCCTCGTGAGAGACGGCGCCGCTCGCATCGCCAGTGCATGACGAGCGCGCTCGTGGCGGATCGCACTACTGGAGTGTGCCATGGCAGGGAAGAACGGGATGATGGTGTGCAGCGAGCGATGGCGCGGGGCGAGCGTGTTAGGCTGACCGGGCTTCAGCGTAAACAGCGAGCCGCGGTTCTGCAGCGCGAAGCCTGTGTGCGGTGCCACGAGCCCCGAGCCGAACCACGAGAAGTTGCTCTGGATGAGCGAGACGATGTTCCCGTCCTTGTCGATCACGGACATGTAGATCGTCTCGCTCGCCGCCTTGGTGAGCTCGCTGAACTCGGACGGCTCCACGCGGCAGTGCGCCTTGCTTGCATCGATGAGCTTCGCTCTCGCCTCGCCTGTTGCCTTGCTGATCATCTGCTCCACCGGGATCTTCGAGAAGCGCGGATCGCCCACGTAGCGCAGCAGGTCGGCGTAGGCCAGCTTCTTCGCCTCGATCATCACGTGCATCGCCTTCGCGCTGTGGAAGCCGTACTGCGCGAGCGGGAAGCGCTCCATGATGTTGAGCATCTCGAGCGCGGCCACACCCTGCCCGTTGGGCGGGAGCTCGTACACCGTCCACCCGTGATACGTGGTGTGCAGCGGCTCTACCCACTCGGCGCGGAACTCGGAGAGATCCTGCGCGGTGAACGTTCCACCTTCCGCCTTGGAGAGCGCGAGGATCGAGTCGGCGGTGGCCCCGATATAGAAGCCATCGCGCCCGTGCTCGGCGATGCGCTCGAGAGCGGCCGCGAGGTCGGGGTTGCGGAAGATCTCGCCCTCCCGCGGAGCGCGGCCATCGATGAGAAAGGTAGACTTCGCATTCGTCGTAGCGTCGAGCGTGCGCTCGGATTCCTTCCACATGCGCGCCGTCACCTCGGTCACGGGGAAGCCGTTCTTCGCGTAGTAGATCGCGGGCGCGAGGAGCTCATCGAAGCCCATCGTGCCGAAGCGCTCGCGCAGCGCATCCCATCCGGCCACCGTCCCGGGTACCGTCACCGAGTAGATGCCGCGACGCGGGACGCGTTCGAGACCCTTCGAGGCGAGGAGCTCCGGCGTGAGCCCTGTGGGCGCCCAGCCGCTGGCGTTGAGGCCGTAGAGCTTTCCCATCTTCGCCTCGTACACGATGGCGAACAGGTCGCCGCCCATCCCGTTGTTCATCGGCTCCATGAGGCCGAGCGTGGCGTTGGCGGCGATCGCCGCATCAACCGCGTTGCCGCCGCGCTCGAGGATCGCCACTCCCACGGCCGATACCAGCGGGTGGCTCGTGGCCACGATCCCGAAGCGCGACGAGACCACCGAACGACCGGGGATGACGAGCGGCGCGGCCGCTGAGTCGGCACTCTGCGCACCGGCGCTGGTTGCACATAAAGCGACGACAAGCAGCAGGGAAACCAGGCGACTCGCGCGGATCATGGTCGTACCCTCGAGATAATGGCCAGCAGCAGGG
>DASSOX010000067.1:0-2819 GCA_035700125.1 Gemmatimonadaceae bacterium | reverse complement strand
AGCACATGCGCCACCTGCACCGCGGGGTCCAGTCGGACGTAGTTCGCCTCGCCGCGCCAGGTGAAGCGGGCGCCGGTAAGGAGATCTTCGACCACGTAGGGGGAAGAGGGGTCGAGGCGGAGGATGTCGAGAGGGACGTGGACCAGCGTTTCGTGGATGCGGTGCGGGTCGAGGTTCACGACGACCATGACGTCGTTGCGGCCGCCGAAGTCCTCGGCGGTCTTGAGGTAGAAGAGCGTCTGGTCGTTCTCGGAGCGGTGGAAAGAGAGGTTCGAGTAGAGCTGGAGCGCTCGATTGTCGCGGCGGATGCGATTGATGGCCGTAATCTCATCGTTCAGGTTGCCGGGCGCGTCCCAATCGCGAACGCGGATCTCGTACTTCTCCGAGTGAAGATACTCCTCGCTCCCCTCGCGGAGGGGGATATTCTCACAGAGCTCGAAGCCGCTGTAGATCCCGTACAGCGGGGAGAGTGTGGCCGCCAAGATGAGCCGCACGCGGAAGGCGGGGCGGTCGCCGGTCTGCAGGTATTCGTGCAGAATGTCGGGCGTGTTGGCGAAGAAGTTTCCCCGGAAGTACTCGCGCATCGGCGTTTGCGTGAGCTCGGTGAGATATTCGCGCAGCTCGTACGAGGTATTGCGCCAGGTGAAGTAGGTGTACGACTCGGAGAAGCCGAGTTTGGCGAGGTACTTCATCTTCTTCGGGCGCGTGAACGCCTCGGCGAGGAAGATCACCTGCGGATGCCGCGAGCGGACCTCGGCGATCACCCATTCCCAGAAGGCGAAGGGCTTGGTGTGCGGGTTGTCCACGCGGAAGGTGTTGACGCCGCGCTCGACCCAGAAGAGGAGGATGTCGAGGCACGCGTTCCAGAGGTTCTCGCGGTCGGCGCACCAGAAGTCTATCGGATAGATGTCCTCGTACTTCTTCGGCGGGTTCTCGGCGTACTTGATCGAGCCATCGGGACGCACGAAGAACCAGTCCGGGTGCTCCTTCAGCCAGGGATGATCTGGCGAGCACTGGAGCGCGTAGTCGAGCGCGATCTCCATGTCGAGCCGGTGCGCCGCGTCGACGAAGTGCTCGAAATCCTCCACGGTGCCGAGTCGCGGATCCACGGCGGCGTGGCCGCCGTACTCGCTCCCGATCGCCCACGGGCTGCCGACCGCGTCGGCGCCGGCATCCGGAGTGTTGTTGGGACCCTTGCGCTTCGTCACTCCCACCGGATGGATAGGCGGGAGGTAGATGACATCGAAGCCCATGTCTGCGATTCGCGGGAGCGCGCGCTCGGCGTCGGTGAAAGTACCGTGACCGCCTTCGACCGTGGTTTGCGAGCGCGGGAACATCTCGTACCACGCCGCGAAGCGGGCACGCTCGCGATCCACCCAGACCTCCAGCTCCTTCGAGTAGCTGGTCAAGCCCTCACGCGGGAAGTGCTCCTCCATGAGCGCGAGCAGCGTGAGATCGAGCGCGGCGCGCGTGCGCTCCCCCATGTCGCGCGAAGTTCCTTTGAGGAGCGTGCTCCAGCGCTTGAGCGTGGTACGCGCCTCGCCGAAGCGCGCGCGACGCGCCGCGGTGTCCACCATCGCGGCACCCTCCAGCAGTTCGGGCGCCACGTCCTGTCCCGCGTCGAGCTTCTTCTGGAGATCTCTCCGCCAGCTGCCGAAGCGATCGGTCCATGCGTCCACCGTGTAGCGCCAGAGTCCTATCCGATCGAGCGGGAAGCCGCTGCTCCAGCGGTCGGAATCGAAGTCGTACACCAGCGGCACGAATCTCCACTCCGCATCCTCGCTCGACCGATAGCGCACCTGTGCCTTGATGAGATCGTGCCCATCCTTGAAGATGTCCGCGCTCACCTCGAAGCTGTCGCCCATCACCCGCTTCACCGCGAATCGCCCACCATCGAGCTGCGGTTCCACGCACTCGATGGCTATGTGGGGAACGGGGCGACGACTGTTGGATCTCGGAGCGGTTTTCCGTGCTGACGTGGTGGGCTTTGTGGGAGCGGTCATGATGTGCGGGAGAAAGCAGAAAGCAGAAAGCAGGAACGGCACCTGGCCGAAAGGGAGCCGTAGGTGCAACCAAGTAGGGCGCTCGATGTAGCTTCGCGCCTGCGTCAGGGGCTTGCAAGGCATGGACCGGCGGGGGATGCGGTGCGAGCGCACAGAGCGCGACGCAGGGAACTATCCATGGAGTGCCGGTTGTAAGTAGGGCACGGTCGTCCCGCGGCTCGCAGGGCCGAAGGTTCGGCCCGGCTAACCTGGATCCCCGCTTACGCGGCGATGACGTTGGAGTACGAGCCGTTCACTGCTTTCTGCTATCTGCTTTCTCCCCTAAACTTCCCTCCATGCTCCTCCCCTCCGACATCTCGACCCTCCTCTCATCAAACCCGGCGCTGGCGCTGCCGGCGGTGTTCGTGGGCGGGGTGCTGACCAGCCTGACGCCGTGCATCTACCCAATGATTCCCATCACGGTGTCCATCGTCGGAGGGCAGACGGCGGCGGGTGTTGCGGATGAAGGCGCGACGCGGGCACGGTGGCGCACGGTGGCGCTCACGCTCAGCTACGTGGTGGGGCTGGCGCTGGTGTACGCGCTGCTGGGGCTCGTGGCGGGGCTCACGGGGACGCTCTTTGGAAGCGTCAGCACGAACCCGTGGCTGTATTTCGCGATGGCGAATCTGCTGATCCTCTTCGCGCTCGCCATGCTCGACGTGCTCCCCGTGCGCGTGCCCCAGGCGGTTCTCAGGCGGGCCAGCGAGGCCGGTAGCAAGGGCGGCATCGCCGGGAGCTTCGCGATGGGAGCCGCATCGGGACTGGTGGCGGCGCCGT
>DASSOX010000066.1:0-5506 GCA_035700125.1 Gemmatimonadaceae bacterium | reverse complement strand
CGTCGTTGGCTTCGGAGTCGGCCCAGGTGGAACGGGGGTGCATCAGCTCCTTCGGTACGCCCTGTACCTCCTCGGGAACGGCGAGGCCGAAGATCGGGTCGGTGAAGGTCTTCACGTTGTCGAGGAGCCCGGCGAGCGCGGCGCGCACCATGGTGCGAGTGTACTCGAGCTTCATGCGTGAACCGACTCCGTATGGGCCGCCGGTCCAGCCGGTGTTCACGAGCCAGATGCGGGAGCCGTGCTCGCGAAGGCGTTCGCCGAGGAGCTTCGAGTACTTGGTGGGCGGCCAGACGAGAAAGACGTCGCCGAAGCAGGCGCTGAAGGTGGCCTGCGGCTCGGTCACGCCGCGCTCGGTGCCGGCCACCTTCGCCGTGTACCCGGAGAGGAAGTAGTACAGTCCCTGCTCCTCGGTGAGGCGCGCGATCGGCGGCAGAACGCCAAAGGCGTCGGCCGTGAGCAGGACGATGTTCCTCGGGTGGCCGCCGCGACCGCCGGGGACGTGGTTGCGGATGTAGTGGAGGGGGTACGAGGCGCGCGTGTTCTCGGTGAGCGACTGGTCAGCGAAATCCACGCGACACGAGTTCGGGTCGAGCACCACGTTCTCGAGCACAGTGCCGAACATCTGCGTCGTGCGGTAAATGTCGGGCTCTCCCTTCTCGGAGAGGTTGATCACCTTCGCGTAGCAGCCGCCCTCGAAGTTGAAGACTCCCTCATCGCTCCATCCGTGCTCGTCGTCGCCGATCAGGTAGCGCTCGGGATCGGCGGAGAGAGTGGTCTTGCCGGTTCCGGAGAGCCCGAAGAAGAGCGCGGTGTCGCCGCCCTCGCCGATGTTCGCGGAGCAGTGCATCGAGAGGACGCCCTGCTTGGGGAGCACGTAGTTCATCACGGTGAAGATGCACTTCTTGATCTCGCCGGCGTAGCGAGTGCCGCCGATGAGGATGATGCGCTTCTCGAAGTTGATGATGATGAAGGTGCCGGAGCGTGTACCGTGTTTTGCGGGATCCGCCTGGAACTCGGGGGTGTGCAGGACGGTGAAGTCAGGCGCGAAGGTGGGGAGGTCGCTCAGCTCCGGCCGGACGAACATGTTGCGCGCGAAGAGCATCTGCCACGCGTTGGGCGACACGAAGCGAACCGAGAGACGGTACTTGGGATCGGCGCCGGCCCAGAGATCCTCGACGAAGAGCTCCGACTGGTCGTTCAGGTACTCCTGCACGTCGGCAAGGAGCTTGTCGAAGTTGGCGGACTCGAAGGGCTGGTTGATCTTCCCCCACCAGACGTCCTTCTCGCTGCCCGGCTCCTTCACTATGAACTTGTCCTTGGGCGAGCGACCAGTGTGTGGGGTAGTGATGCCCACGAAAGGTCCCATGTCGGCGAGAGTCCCTTCGTTGCGCCGCACGGCCGCCTGGATTAGCTCGGGCGCCACCAGATTCCAGTGCAGCTCCCCGCGCGGTGCGAGTCCCTGCTGCTCCAATCCCGTCTTTCCCTTCCGTTCCGCCGCCTCGGCGCGCGGTTTCGTTTGCGTGGCCATGACTATTCAGATCCTTGTTCGAGTTCCATGCATCTAGCCGTTAGCCGCCGGGCACGAGCGACAACAGTACGTCACGACTCGTGGCCGGTGGTCTTGGTGTCGCTTCCTCACCCCGAGGTCGCCCGCGGCTGGAGCAGCCGTTCGACGATGCCGGGCGCCCCCGCGGCGCAGATCTCCATACGGGAGCCCGGCGATGCCCTGCAAGCGGCCGGAGAAGTTCATCCGCGACCGCTGGGTAATTACGCAACTTGCAGGAAAAACCGTTGATGCTCAAGCCGTGCCCGCTCGTCGCTCGCGAGTCGGGCACCCAGCCTGAGTGCGCTGACCAGAGCCCCGCAAGCTACAGCAAGGCGCGGACCCGGCGAAGTCAGCGCCTGCGGTGGAGCCAGGCGATGAGCACCATCACGCCGGATACGGCGATTATCGCCGGACCCGAGGGAAGATCGAAGGGGACGGAGAGCGAAAAACCGATCAGCGCGGCAAGTAGCCCCGACGCTATCGACCACGTGAACATCCCGCCCATGCTGCGCGAGAGGAGCAGCCCCGTGACGGCCGGTAGCACGAGGAAATTGAACACCAGCATCACGCCCGCGAACTGCATCGCGAAGGCGATCACCAGGCCGATCGTGAGGTAGAGAAGCAGATTCCAGAAGACGACGCTGTAACCGAGCGTGCGCGCCGTCTCCCCGTCGAACGAGACGAAGAGAAACTCCTTGAAGAACACCACGTGCACCAGCAGCACCGGAATCGCCACGGCGACCAGCACCAGAGTGTCGGAGTGGGTGATGCCGAGGATGTTGCCCTGCAGGAAGATGTCGTGCGCCTCGCCGGTCTGCGCCTTCGCGATCAGCAGTATCCCGAGAGCGGCGGCGACGGCGTAGACCACGCCGATTGTCGCGTCGGCCGGCACGCGCGAGCGCGCGCCGCTCAGACCGAAGAAGAGGGCTCCGGTGAGCGTGACTACCACCGAGAGCGCAACCGGATGCGTGGTGAGCGTGGCGGCCGCGCCCATCCCCGCGAGCCAGAGCCCGAGGGCCAGCCCCGCCGACGAGAGCTCCGCCAGCGCGGCGCCCACGAACACTATGCGTCGCAGCACCACGTACACACCGAGCGTGGAGCACGCGACCGCGATCACCAGCGCGCCGTAGAGCGCCTCGCGGAACAGAAGTACGGAATCAAGCATCATCCACCGCCGCGGTCGGGGCCCCCCGGCGCGCGAAGACCATCCGGTGATCGTCGAACGAGCTCACCTCGACCGGAATGCCGTACATCTCGCTCAGCGTCGCTTCCGTCACGATCTCGTCCACGTCGCCGATTCTGAAGGCGCCCTCGAGCACGAGCGCGATACGGCGCACGTAGTTGGCGACCTCGTTGAGCGCATGGCTCACCATCAGAACCGTGAGCCCGTCACGCTCGTGAAGCTCGCGCACCAGGGCGAGGATCTGCGTGGTGGAGACGAGATCCATCCCGTTGGTGGGTTCGTCCAGGACGAGGAGATTGGGCTCGCCCACGAGCGCGCGCGCGATGAGCGCGCGCTGGCGCTGGCCGCCCGAGAGCGCGGAAAGTGGCTCGTCGGCGAGATCGGCGATCCCGACCTGCCCGAGGGCGGCTCGCGCGAGTTTCCGATCGCTCGCCGACGGGCGGCGCGCGAGCCCCACGCGGTCGTAGCGGCCCATGAGCACCACGTCCACGATCTTCAGCGGGAAGTTGTAATCCACCTGGTCGCGTTGCGGCACGTACCCGAAGCGGAGTCCGTCGGCACGCGTGATGACTCCCTGCATCGGCGAGAGCGAACCGAGGATCGCTCGCAGGATCGTGGTCTTCCCGGCGCCGTTGGGGCCAACGAGTCCCAGGAAATCGCCTTCCGGGATCTCGAAATCCAGATCGGTGAGCACCGCGCGCCGGCCGTAGCCGAGGGTGACTCTATCGAATGTGATGAGCGCCGTCACGATACGGCCTCCGCGAGCCGGGTGACGTCGTGCCGTATGAGCGTGATGTAATCGCCCACGCTCTTCTCACCGCCCACGCTGGGCGGGAGCATGAGCACGGTGGCGCCGGTGTTGCGCGCCACGAAGTCGGCCATCTTCCGGTCGTAGAACGGCTCCATGATGATCACCTTCGCGCCGGTGCGCTTCATCGTCTGGATGAGGCCCGCGAGGTGCGAGGGAGAGGGCGGCACGCCGGGCTTGGGTTCCATGAAGCCGACTATGTCCATGCCGGTGTACTCGGCGAAGTAGCGCCAGCTCGTGTGCCACGCCACCACGGGCTTGCCGCGAATCTTCGCGAGATCGGCGGCCCACTCGCGTGAGGCCGCATCGAGTCGCTCGGTGAAAGCTTGCTCATTCGCGGCGTAGCGCGCGGCGCCCGCCGGATCCAGCTCCGAGAACTTCGTGCGGAAGAGGTGCGCGATGCGCTTCCCGTTCTCCGGGTCGAGCCAGTAGTGCGGATTGCCGAGCGGGTGCACGTCGCCCTGGCTCCGGTCCACTTTCCCCTGTGGAACATCCAGCAATGGGATGGCGGTGGAGACGTCGAGGTAACCGGTCCCGCCCGGGCGGATCCTGGCATTGCGTGCCCCGTTGATGAGAAGCGGCATCCAGCCGACCTCGAGATCGAGTCCCACGAAGGCCCACACGTCGGCGTCGCGAAGCTTCAGGACGAAGCTCGGTTTCGCTTCGACGAAGTGCGGATCCTGGTAGCCCTCGCCGATGTGCGAGGCCTCGATTCGATCGCCGCCCACCGCCTTCGCGATGTCGTACAGATCCGTGGTGCTCGTGACGACCTTCAGCTGTGCGTTCGCCGTGAGCGGCGCGATGGCGAGCGAGAAGAGTGCGAGCAGAGAGCTCGCGATGGTTCGAAGATGCATATCGGAGGTCCTCGTCGTCCCGGTGAACTGGTCTGCGTTCATTGTTTGGTGTCCACCGGCTCAGAAAGGGTGTGGCTTGTGCGGGCCGATCGCGAACGTCGCCTGCAGCAGGATCCGGTTGGCGCGGCGCGACGGGCCAAGGTCGGGGAAGGCGAGGCGCACACCGCTCTGCTTCGTGTGCTCGAACATCGCCATCAGCTTGGAGAACTCGCTCGGGAAGAACTCGAGATAGGCCGACTGGGCGTTCAGCGAGCCGCCGGTTCCGTCTTCGCGCGACGACGCCCCCAGGTGATCCACGCGCGCGCCAACGTAGAGGCGGCGCGTGAGCTGGTAGCGGGCGAAGGTATAGAAGCCCGAGCGCGAGCCGCGGGGGCCGGCGTAGCGGGCATCGTACGGGACGAGCTCCGACGGAATCGATGGGTCGTCTTCGTTGATCTGGTGCAGCCACTCGGCCTGAAGAATGAACGAGTTGTAGAGCCCCTGCTCGAGTGGACGCCACCTGTACGTGAAGTCCACGCCTACTACCGTCTGCCGGGCAGCAACGCCGAGCGCGGATTCGTCGTCGGCGCGGCATGCGACTTCTCCGGGTCCGCACTCCAGAGGCTGCGCTTTCCTGCCCGTTATCGCGGATGCGGAGAGCTCGATGTTCGAGGCTTCGGAGAGATCCCAGTAGTTGCGCAGACGCGCGGAGTAGCCCAGGCCGGACAGCTTCTTGTTCACCGGCTCCAGCGTTCTCACTCCGTCGGCGTTCTCGCCGAAGCGGTCCACCACGGTGGCCTGCAGTTCCTGGTAGAAACCGAAGGGCGCGAAGATCCTGCTGACCCAGATTCCAGTGCCGGTGAGCCCCTCCTCGCCGAGGAAGGCGCGAAGCACCCACGGGTACTCCACCGTGTGGAGATCGTGCCGGTGCGTGGTGTTCTGCTTCCCCACGGGCATGAGAAAGCGGCCCGCGCGCGCCTCCAGCGCGCCTGGGAGCGCTGTGGCGGTGATGTACGCCTGCTCTATCGCGATCTTCTCGAGATCGTTGATGCCGAGGTAGATGTCGCCGCGGAAATACGGATCCACGGCCGCCTGGAGCGCGATCTCGATCTCGCGGACGGCGAATCTGCTTCCGT